>VGDH01000078.1 GCA_016869835.1 Alphaproteobacteria bacterium | reverse complement strand
TCCATGGCCGGACGTGCGGTTGTCTCCGGCGGCACCGGGCGCAGATCATCCGCCACCAGCCGCCGGATCGACGACAGGACATCCTCGCTTCCGGTGGAATTCAACGCTTCCGACATGCCTGACCCTTTCGCCCTTCGGTGCGAGCTTTGGCAGACTTTACCCAAACCCGGCCTATCGCACAAGAAAAAGGCCCGCAAAGCTGCGGGCCCATTGCAACAGATTGTTGGCATTTCACAAAAGATCAGTCGGCGATCTTTTCCAAGATCCGGTCCAGCGCCTTGCCTTGCGCCGAATGGGCCGGTGCCGATTTGACCGCGTTGTAATAGGCTTCGGGGTCAAAGCTGGGCACGTCCAGGTTCAGATGATCGACCGTCAACAGCCCCATCGCCGCCAGCACCTGATAGACGCCGACATAACGGTTGGCCTCGGCCTCAAGCCGAGAGGCGCGGGCCGACAAGAGATCCTGCTCGGCGTTCAGCACATCAAGCGTGGTGCGCGCGCCCAGCTTGGCCTCTTCGCGCACCCCATCGAACGCCTTCTGCGCCGCCGTGACCTGCTGACGCCCCGCCTCGATCGAGGCCTGCGCCACCAGAAGCTGTGACCAGGCCTGCCCCACGGTCTCGCTCACCTGCACGACGCTTTGCAAAAGCCCAGCCTGCGCCACCTCTTTGCCAGACAGGGCCTTGCGATAGCTCGCCGCATTGCGACCGACCGCCAAAAGCGTCTGGCTCAGTTGCAGCCCGATCCCGGTCGAGGCGATGCCGCTCTCCATATCCTTGCTGAGATCGACCGAACCCGACAGGGTCGGACCAAAGGCGGTGCCGGCAATCTTGACGTTAAGATCGGCTGCCGTGACCTGATGCTGCGCCTGAATGACCAGAGGATGGCCGCGCTCGGCAATGGCCTTGGCCTCTTCCAGGGTCTTGGGAATCGCCGGGGTCTTCGGCAGGCTGGCCAGTTTGCCCGGATAGGCGCCCATCACGGCCTTGTAGCGTTCGCGCGCCACCATAAGCTGTCCCTGCGCCGCCGCGAGATTGGCGTTCGACGCCGCAAGCGCCGCTTCGGCCAAGGAAACGTCGGTCTGGGTCACCTCGCCCACTTCGAAACGGTCCCGCGCGGCGCGCAGTGCCTGCGTGATCACCCGAACGTTCGACTGTCGCAGCGCCACGATTTCCTGTTGCAGCCGCACATTCACATAGGCCGAGACCGCCTGCAGCAGAACCTGCTGTTCAAAATTCACCAATGCCGCCCGCGTGCTAAGGACCTGGGCCCGCGCCGCCTCAAGCGACAGTTTGCCCCGGCCGCCGGCCCAAAGCACGACCTGCGCGGTCAATTCGGCACTGGCCGAGGTCGAGAAATTGTCATTGCCAAGCGTCGGGATGTTCTGGTCAAATTGCCTCCAACTCCCGCGCGCGACAAAGTTCAGCACCGGGCGCAGGTTGGCAAGCGCAATTGCGGCATCTTCATCGGCTGCGCGCAGCACAGCCTGGTTCTGATCCAGCAGGTTCGAGGACTTGTAGGCCGAGGCCAGGGCATCTGCCAGCGTCTCGGCCCGTGCCATCGCGGGAACACCCGCGATACCCGCAAGAAAACCCAAAACTTTCAAAAACTTCCGCATCATCCGTGCCTCTCATGCCGCTTTTCCGGTCTGGCCTCTTTGCCCTGCCCTGGCCATCTTGGCCCGGGCAAAAGACCGGGGGTCAGAGTATACATATTCTAAAGTAAGAATTCGTGTCGAGAAGCAAAACCGGAAAGCAAGGGGGCTGCGGCATTGAAAGCAAAGCGCCAGACCAGCTTGCCCCTAGCCTTGTGCCCGATCTTCACCGCCCCAAGCGCCCCGTCCATGAACAGGGCCGCAATCCGCCCGCCCTCTTTCAACTGCGCAACAAGCGCCTCGGGGATCTGCTCAACGCCCCCCTGCACCGTGACCACGTCATAAGGCCCGCATTTGGCGCAGCCCTCGGCCAGCGGGCCGGTGACCGCAGCCGCATTGTCCACACCCTCTGCCGCCAGAAGCCGCTGCGCATCTGCCGCCAAGGTTTCGTTTTCCTCGACCGCCACCACGGCTTCGGCCATCCGGGCGATCACCGCCGAAGAATAGCCAAGGCCACAGCCCAGATCGAGAACCACCTCGCCCGGCTGGATATCCAGCGCATCCAGCATCTTGGCCAGCGTCCGCGCCTCAAGCAGCACACGGTCGCCGCCAAGGCTGATGTTTTCGCCAACATAGGCCGCCTCGCGCTTGTCGGCGGGGACATAAACCTCACGCGGGACAGCCAGCATTGCCTCGATGATCGGAAACTTGGTGACATCCTGCGGACGAACCTGGGTGTCGACCATCATCACACGGCGGGCGGAATAGGCGCTCATCTGCAAACCTTTGGCATCAGGGATCAAACTGCTCTTCGTCTTGCCACAGCCCGCGCGCCGGGGCAACGGGCCATTGCGCCACAGGTCGGTGAAGCCGCGCAATGCGGCGATCAAAACCCGGGGCCGAACCGGGGCCCTTGCATGATTCGTTAATCCTCTGCCGCAAAGCTTGGCCGGACACGCGCAAGGACAAGGGGGACATGCCATGCACAGATTGTCACCGGCCGATGAGCTGGCCGAAATCCGCGCCGAAATCGCCCGACTGAAGGCCCGCGAAGCCATGCTGCGCACGATCTTCCTGCGCCAACCCGATGCCCAGCGTCAGGGCCGCTGGGCGCGGGTCGAGGTGGTTGAAACCTGTCAAAAGCGTTTCAATCCCGCCCTTCTGCCCGAAGAGATCCGTCGCGACCCGCGCTATCAGGACGAACGGCTGGTGCAGACGGTGCGCTGCCTGCCCGCAGCGCTCAACGTAACGGTCCGCCCAGGCTGGCCAATCCGGCGCGAGGGGGCAGCCGCCATTCACTGACCGCCCGCTCTGGCACGGCGCCGATTGCCGCCCGGCCTTTCGGTCAGCCCTTCAGCTTGAAACGCTGGATCTTGCCGGTCTGCGTCTTGGGCAGGCCCTGCACAAACACCACCCGGCGCGGATATTTGTAGGGCGCAATCGCCATCTTCACATGGTCTTGCAACAGCTTGACCATCAGCGCATCGCCCGTCCGGCCCGGAGCCAGCACCACATGCGCCTCAACGATCATGCCGCGTTCCTCGTCGGGCGCGCCCACAACGGCACATTCGGCCACATCGGGGTGGCTTAGCAAGGCCGCCTCCACCTCGGGGCCAGCGATGTTGTAGCCAGCACTGATGATCATATCGTCCGAACGGGCGGCGAAATGGAACCGCCCCTCCTCATCCTGCCAGAAACTGTCACCGGTCACGTTCCAGCCGTCGCACACATATTTCTTCTGCCGCGCATCGGCCAGATAGCGGCAGCCCGTCGGGCCACGCACCGCCAGCCGTCCGACCTCGCCGCGCGGCATCTCGTTCATGTTTTCATCAACGATCTTGGCCACATAGCCCGTCACCGGCCGCCCCGTGCAAGCCGGGCGATGGTCCTCGAACCGATTGGTCAGGAAAATGTGCAACATCTCGGTCGCGCCGATCCCGTCCAGCATCGGCTTGCCGGTCTTGGCCATCCACTCCTCATAAACCGGCGCCGGCAACGTCTCTCCCGCCGAAACCGCAGCGCGCAAGGACGACAGATCCGCGCCCTCCTCCATCGCCTTCAACATCACCCGATAGGCCGTCGGCGCGGTAAAGCAGACGGTCGCCCGGTATTTCTGGATCAACTCGATCATGTTCGGCGGGCTTGCCTGCTCCAAGAGCGCGGCCGCCGCGCCAAAGCGCAAGGGGAACACCGCAAGGCCCCCAAGACCAAAGGTAAAGGCGAGGGGCGGGCTGCCCACGAACACATCCTCGGGCGTGACCCGCAACACCTCGCGGGCATATCCATCGGCGATGATGAGAAGGTCGCGGTGAAAGGCCATTGCCCCCTTCGGCTCGCCCGTGGTGCCCGAGGTAAAGCCGATCAGTGCCACATCATCGCGCCCCACCGGCGGGGCGGTAAAGCGCACCGGCTTGCCCAGCGCCACGCGGTCCAGTTCGGCGTCGTGGTTGGCGGTTCCGTCAAATCCAACCACGGTTTTCAGGAATTTCGAATGCTTTGCACAGATGACCAATTCTTCCATCAACCGCGTGTCACACAGCGCAAAGGCAATCTCGCCCTTGTCGACGATCTGGCCCAGTTCGCCCGCCCGCAGCATCGGCATCGTATTGACAACAACCGCCCCCGCCTTGGTCGCCGCCAGCCAGCAGGCCACCATGGCCGGATTGTTGGCTGACCGGATAAGCACACGATTTCCGGGCTTTACGCCATAATCTTCAACCAGTGCATGGGCGATGCGGTTGGTCCAATCCGACAGTTCCTTATAGGTCCGCATCCGGCCATTGCCGATCAGCGCGGTATGGTCGCCAAAGCCGCGCTCGACCATGCGGTCGGTCAGCTCCACCGCCGCATTGATGAACTCGGGATAGTCAAACCCCTCCAGCCGGAACTCGGGCCAATCCTCGGGCGGCGGCAACCGGTCGCGGGTGAAGGTGTCACTATGGCCGGTCGGTCCCAGCATGGCAGTTACTCCCCTGTTGATGCCCCGTTTGCCAGGGTCATTCTTGAACACGCGAACTTGATCTATCCCTGAGGGATAACAGCCGTGGCCTCGATCTCCACCTTGGCGCGGTCTTCAACCAAGGCCACAACCTGCACCAGGGCCATCGCCGGATAATGCCGACCGATGACCTCTTTATAAACCGCCCCCAAGCCCTTGAGATTGGCGAGATACTCACCTTTGTCCGTCACATACCATGTCAGCCGCACCAGATGCTCGGGCTTCGCCCCTGCCTCGGCCAACACCTCGACAATTGACCGCAGCGCCTGCGCCACCTGCCCCACGAAATCATCCGTCTCAAACTCGCAATCGGCGTTCCAGCCGATGATGCCGCCCGTGAACACCATCCGGCCCGTGGCCGCGACACCATTGGCATAGCCTCTGGCCGGTTTCCAATGCTTCGGATGCAAGATCTCGAGGCTCATGCCGCCTCCTCCAGATGTGCCGCCAGCCGCGCGCGCATCGCCTCGGGCCATCGCGCAGCCTTCATGTTGTCAATCCAGACCAAGGTGATCCTCGCCCGCATCCGCACCTCATCGCCCATCCGTCCGGTGATCTCGACCGTGACCGAACTGCCGCCAAGCTTGCGCACAACCAGCGTGAAATCCACCTTGTCACCCAGGCGCGACGGCGCCACGAAATCGGCCTCGATATGCACGGTCGGCACGCCGTTTTTCATGCCGTCATTGTGCATCTGGGCGAAAGACCGCCCGATCTCATCGGCAAAGAAATTCTCGACGACGGAATTGGTCATCTCGAAATAGCGCGGATAAAACACGATCCCCGCCGGGTCGCAGTGGTTGAACTCGATCTGGATCGTCTTGGTATAGCTCATCCAAGAATACTCCGCGCAATCACTACCCGCTGCACGTCCGATGCGCCCTCATAAATCCGCAAGGCCCTGATTTCGCGGTAGAGGCTCTCCACCGCAAAGCCGTGGCGCACCCCGTCTCCGCCATGCAGCTGTACCGCCATATCGATAACCTTCTGCGCCGCCTCGGTCGCATAAAGCTTGGCCATCGCCGCCTCACGACTGATGCGCGCCTGGCCTTGATCCTTGGCCCAGGCCGCCCGGTAAATCAGCAAGGCCGCCGCGTCGATCTGCAAGGCCATGTCCGCCAGATGCCCCTGCACCATCTGGTAATCGGTCAGCCGCCCACCGCCCGCGCGCTCTCGCTGAGCCCGCACCAAGGCCTCGTCCAGCGCGCGCCGGGCAAAGCCCAAGGCCGCCGCGCCCACGGTTGACCGGAATACATCCAGGACCGACATGGCAATCTTGAAGCCCTCGCCGGGTTTGCCGATCAAGGCACTTTCCGGCAGCACCACATCCGTCAACCCCAGATGCGCCAGCGGGTGCGGCGCCAAGACCTCGATCCGGTCAATCACCCGAAGGCCGGGCGTATCGGCGGGCAGGAGGAAGGCCGACAACCCCTTGGCCCCCGGCGCCTCTCGCGTGCGCGCGATGATGACATAGACATCCGCAATCCCGCCGTTCGAGATATAGGTCTTTTCGCCGTTCAGAACCCAGCCGCCCTGCCCCCGCACCGCCGTGGTCGCGGTCTGCGCCACATCCGACCCCGCCCCCGGCTCGGTCAGCGCAAAGCCCGAAATCGCCTTGCCAGCGCGCGTCCGGTCCAGCCATTCCCGCTGCTGATCCATCCCGAACAGCGACACGGCGCCCATGCCAAGCCCCTGCATGGCAAAGGCAAAATCCGCCAACCCATCATGCCGCGCCAAGGTCTCGCGCGTAAGGCATAACGTGCGCACGTCCAAAACCTCGCCCGGCCCCGCGCCGGTCGGCTGCAACCAGCCCGCTGCGCCCAACACCGCGACCAGCCCTTTGCACGCCGCATCCACATCACCGTGGTCCACCGGCAGATGCGCGGCACACCAAGCCTCCAGCCCCGCAGCATGGGCGCGGTGGCGGTCCTCGAAAAACGGCCAGGTCAGAAAGCTTTTGTCCGGCATGTCTTCATCTGTTCCCAAAAATCCCGCGGGGGTCCGGGGGCGCGAAGCCCCCGGGGCTTTTCACAATCGGGGGCTCAGTCGCCCTGAAACACCGGTTTCTCCTTGGCCACAAAGGCGTGATAGGCACGCTCAAAGTCGCGGGTCTGCATGCAGATCGCCTGCGCCTGCGCCTCGGCCTCGATCGCCTGTTCCAGCCCCATGTTCCATTCCTGATTAAGCTGGGTCTTGGTGATCCCATGCGCAAAAGTCGGGCCGGCGGCGATGCGGCTGGCCAGCTTCAACGCCTCGGCCTCCAGCGTCTCAGCACTGTGCAGGGCGTTCCAGAAGCCCCAGCGCTCGCCTTCCTCGGCCCCCATCACCCGGCCGGTGTAGAGAAGTTCCGCCGCCCGGCCTTGGCCCACCATGCGCGGCAGCATGGCGCAGGCCCCCATGTCACACCCGGCAAGCCCGACGCGGGTGAACAGAAACGCACATTTCGCCTCTGGCGTGGCCAGCCGCAGGTCAGAGGCCATGGCGACAATCGCGCCTGCCCCGACGCAAACCCCATCCACCGCCGAGATGATCGGCTTGCCACAGCCGATCATCGCCTTGACCAGATCACCCGTCATCCGGGTAAAGGCCAAAAGCTCTTTCATATCCATGCCGACCAAGGGGCCAATGATGTCATGCACATCGCCGCCCGAACAGAAATTCCCGCCGTTTGATCCAAAGATCACCACATCGACATCACTCGCATAGACCAGCGCGCGGAAGGTGTCGCGCAGCTCGGCATAGCTTTCGAAGGTCAAGGGGTTCTTGCGGTCGGGCCGGTTCAGCCGGACCGTGGCGATCCGGTCCTTGACCTCCCAAAGGAAATGCTTGGGCGTCAGGCCCGCCATCTTCGTCATGATTTCCCCATGCGTTTGAGAATATCGATCAAGGCGTCAAGATCGGGTTCAGAGAGGCCACAAAAGAGCTTGTCCACCTCGGCCTCGTGATGGGCGGCCATGGCCTCAAAGGCAGCCAGCCCCTCGGGCGTCAGCGCGACAAAGACGGTGCGCCGGTCGCTGTCCGACGGGGTGCGGCGCACCATGCCATCGGCTTCCAGCCGGTCCACCACCGCCGTGGCATTGCCGTTTGACACCAGAAGCAAGCGGGACAGCTCGCTCATCGTCACACCCTCGCGGCGGCGATAGAGCGCGGCCATCACGTCAAAGCGGGGCAGCGTGGTGTCATGGTTGACCCGCAGATATTCCCGCAAGGTGCTTTCCGCCCCCCGCGTCACGCCCAAAAGACGGATCCACATCTTCAGCCGGCGTTTGGACAGATCACTCACAGCTCACCCCCTGCGATGGTGATGCACTGCCCGTTGACGCCCTCGGCCCCCGGTCCCGCCAGATAAAGCGCGGCGGCCGTGACCTCAGAGGGCTGGAACAGCCGGTTCTGCGGGTTCATCCCCTCAAGCGCCGCCCGTGCCTCGGCCAGCGTCTTGCCGGTTTTCTCGGCAATCACCCGCACCGAATGATCCGTCATAGGCGTGTCCAGAAAGCCGGGGCAGATTGCATTCACCGTGATCGGTTTCCTCGCCACTTCCAAGGCAAGCGACCGGCACATGCCGATCACCCCATGTTTCGCCGCCGCATAGGGCGCCACCTTGGCATAGCCCTTCAGACCCGCGGTTGAGGCCACCGCAATCAACCGCCCCCGGCCGGGGAACTGGTTCAGCCCCTCGCGGAAGGTCAGGAACACCCCCGTCAGGTTTACCGCCAGCATGGCGTTCCATTGATCCAGCGAGGTTTTCGCCATCACCCCGCTATCCGCAGCGCCCGCATTGGCAATGACAATATCGACCTGCCCCGCCTCGTCGTACATCCGTTTCACGGATATCTCCTCGGTCACATCACAGGCCACGCAACGGATGCCCTTGGCCTTGGCGGCGACCGATTGCAAAGCGTCAAGACGCCTGCCGGCAATAACCACCTCGGCCCCGGCTGCGGCAAAGCCAAGCGCAAGGTTCTCCCCCGCGCCTGAGCCGCCCCCGGTAATCAGCACCCGTTTGCCCTGCATGGTCATGCCCTGATCTGCTCCTGCTGGCGTTCGCGCAGGCGGAACATCAGATCCCGCCCACCCTTGTAAGACGCGGGCCAGTCCGATTCCTGATCACCCTGCGCCACGGCAGCATGCAACGTCCAATAGGGATCGGCCAAGTGCATCCGGGCAAGACAGACCAGATCGGCGCGGCCCGCCATCAGGATGCCGTTCACCTGGTCGTAATCGCTGATATTGCCCACCGTCATGGTGGCAATCCCGGCCTCGTTCTTGATGCGGTCGCTGAACGGGGTCTGGAACATCCGGCCATAGACCGGCTTTTCAGCTGGGTCGGTCTGCCCCGACGAGACGTCGATGATATCGACCCCGGCGGCACGGAACATCCGGGCAATCTCGACCGCCTCATCCGGTGTCACGCCGCCATCAATCCAGTCATGGGCGCTGATGCGCACAGATATCGGCTTGGCCGCAGGCCAGGCGGCACGCATGGCCGCGAACACTTCCAAAGGATAGCGCATGCGATTTTCCAAGGACCCGCCATAATCATCGGTGCGCTTGTTGGTCACCGGGCTGATGAAGGTCGCCAGAAGATAGCCGTGGGCCGCGTGCATCTCGATCATGTCAACGCCCGCCCTCGCCGCCATTTCGGTGGCGGCCACGAACTCGGCCTTCACCTTGTCCATGTCGGCCCGGTCCATGGCCTTGGGCGCGGCATTGGCGGGCTTGTAGGGAATGGCGCTGGCCGCCATCGTCGGCCAGTCGCCCTTGGCCAAAGGCGCATCAATCCCGCCTTCCCACGGCACGCAAGTGCTGCCCTTGCGCCCCGAATGGCCGATCTGGATGCACAGCTTGGCCGTGGTTTCGGCATGGATGAAATCGGCCAGCCGCTTCCACGCCGCCTCATGTTCGGGCGCATAAAGACCGGGACAGCCGGGGGTAATGCGGCCCTCGGCGCTGACACAGGTCATTTCCGTATAGATCAGCCCCGCGCCGCCCTTGGCACGCTCGGCGTAATGCACGAAATGCCAGTCAGTCGGGCAGCCATCCACCGCCTTGTATTGCGCCATCGGCGACATCACGATGCGGTTCTTCAACGTCATGTCACGCAAGCGGAAGGGCGCGAACATCGGCTTTCTGCCCGGCTTGCCGCCCTCTTTCGCCTGATACCAATCCTCGCTTTCGGCCAGCCAGTCCGGATCGCGCAGGCGCAGGTTTTCATGGCTGATCCGCTGGCTGCGAGTCAACAGCGAATAGGTGAACTGCGGCATCGGCATATCCAGATACCGCTCCACCTGCTCAAACCACTCCAGACTGTTGCGCGCCGCCGATTGCAGACGCAACACCTCCACCCGCCGCTCGTCCTGATAGCGCTGGAAGGCCGCTTCCATCGTCGGCTCGGAATGCAGGTAATCAGCCAGCGCAATCGCACTGTCAAAGGCCAGTCGCGTGCCCGATCCGATGGAATAATGCCCCGTCGCCGCCGCATCGCCCATCAAAACGACATTGCCGTTATACCACCGCTCACACAGCACGCGCGGAAACTGCATCCACACCGCCGAGCCCCGCAGATGGGCCGCATTCGACATCAGATCATGGCCGCCAAGATGCCGCTCAAAGATCTTGCGGCAGGTTTCCGCCGTCTCTTCCTTGGACATGGTGGCAAAGCCCGCCCGGTCCCAGGTCTCGGGCATGCAATCGACGATGAAGGTCGCGGTGTTGTCATCGAACTGATAGACATGAGCCCAGAACCAGCCCCATTCGGTTTTCTCGAAGATGAAGGTAAAGGCGTCGTCAAACTTCTGATGCGTGCCCAGCCAGACGAATTTCACCAGACGCTGCTCAATGTCGGGCTTGAACACATGGGCATATTCGCGGCGCACCACGCTGTTGATGCCATCGGTCGCCACCACCAGATCATATTCGGTGCGGTATTCCTCGGCCGTCTTGAACTCGGCCTCGAACTGCATCTTCACGCCCAATTCGCGGGCGCGCTCTTGCAAGATGATGAGCATCTGTTTGCGCCCGATCCCGGCAAAACCATGGCCACCCGAAACGCTGCGCTCGATGCCGCGCACCACTGCGATATCGTCCCAATAGGAGAAATGGCTGCGAATCGTGTCGGTCGACTTCGGGTCATTGCGCTGCATCCGCCCCAGCGCATCATCCGACAGCACCACCCCCCAGCCAAAGGTGTCATTCGCCTTGTTCCGCTCCAGGACCGTCACGTCATGCGAGGGGTTGCGCAGCTTCATCGAGATGGCAAAGTAAAGACCGGCGGGACCGCCCCCAAGGCACAGAATCTTCATAACATCCTCCTTCAGGCGCGTTGAGGCCCCAGCCTGTCACTTGCTGAAAACAATTTCAAGCTTGAAATTTCTATCTTGAATAATTTGCCGCAGGCCCGCAAAGTGAGGGCATGGAACAGGTCATTGTCGAACAGCATCCCGGCTGGGTGAAACTCACCCTCAACCGCCCCGAGGCGAAGAACGCGCTTAACACCGCGGTTCTGGCCCGGCTGGCCGAGGTTTTGGCCGAGGCCGCCGCCAACCCCGCCATCCGCGCCGCCCTGATCTGCGGCACGGACGGCAATTTCGCCGCTGGCGCCGACATCACCGAGATCGAGGGCAAGACGGCCGCCGAAGGCGCGGTTGACCCGCGCAAGGGCCATTGGGCCACGATCCGCGCCTTTCCAAAACCGCTTGTCGCCGCCGTCGATGGCTTTGCGCTCGGCGGAGGGTTTGAGCTTGCCCTCATGGCCGACATGATCGTGCTTGGGGTGGACGCGAAACTCGGCCTGCCTGAAACCAACCTTGGCCTCATCCCCGGCGCGGGAGGCGCCCAACGCCTTCTGGCTCTGGTGGGTCGCGCTCGGGCCACGCGCATGGTTCTCGGCGGCGAAATCATTGACGCTTCAACCGCTTATGACTGGGGCATCGCAGCTTGGCTGGCAAGCGGCCCCGCCCTCCCCGAGGCCGAAGTGCTTATTGCACGCCTGTGCAAACGCGCCCCCCTCGCGCTGCAAGCCGCCAAATCCACGCTGGTCGCAGGCGACGAGAAGGCGCTTGCGTTGCCCGAGGAGCGCGCGGCCTTCGAACGCCTTCTCGACAGCTCCGACAAAGCCGAAGGCATCCGCGCCTTCCGCGAAAAACGCAAAGCCGAGTTCAAGGGCCAATGACCCCCCCCACCCCCATCATCGGCGTCATCGGCCTTGGCACCATGGGCCTTGGCATAGCGCAGGTTTATGCCGCCGCCGGCTTTCCCGTCATCGCCACCGATGCCCATGCCCCCGCCTGCACCAGCGCCCGCGACCGCATGGATCAGGCGCTTGTGGCCCGCGTCCGTACCGGAAAACTGACCGAGGACGCCCGCGCCGCCACGCTCTCCAACCTCACCATCGCCGACACCCTCGCCGAATTCGCCCCCTGCGATCTGGTGATCGAGGCCATCGTCGAACGGCTCGACGCCAAACAGGAGCTCTTCCGCCAGCTCGAAGCTATCCTCCGCCCCGACCGCATCCTCGCCACCAACACCTCCTCGATTCCGGTGCGCGACATCGCCGCCGGGCTTGCCCATCCGGCCCGCGTGCTGGCGCTGCACTTCTTCAACCCACCCACCGCGATGAAACTGGTCGAGCTGGCACCGCACGACGGCAGCTTAACGCAATATATCAATATCGCAACGCAAATTACGGAAAAAGCTGGAAAAACTGCTATTCGATGCCCCGACAGACCGGGCTTCATCGTCAACCGCTGCGCGCGCCCGTTCTACGGCGAGGCGCTGGCCTCGCTGGCCGAAGGCCGCACAGCCTCTGACATCGACGCAGCGATGCTGGCCGTCGGATACCGCCTTGGCCCCCTCTCGCTAATTGACCTCATTGGCGCCGACATCAACCTCGCCGCCACCCGCGGCATGTCTGCCGCCATGGGCAACCACCCGCGCTATCACGTCTTTCCCGCGCTGGAAGGTCAGGTCGCCGCAGGCCATCTCGGCCGTAAGTCCGGCCGGGGGTTCCTGCACCCCGCCCAGCCCGGCCCGGCCCCTGCCGATGCCGCCGCCATCGCGCTGCGCATCGAAGCCACCCTCATCAACGAGGCGCACTGGCTCCTTGCAGAAGGCGGCACCACGGCAACCGGGATCGACACCGCCATGAAACTCGGCCTCAACTTCCCCCGTGGCCCCTTCGAGGCGCTGGAAATCCATGGCCGCGCCGCCGTTTTGCAGACCCTCATCGACTTGCGCGCCGCCGCCCCGCAGGCGATGAAGGACCGCTACACCCCAGCCCCCGGATTGGCCTGATGCAAGACGCCTATTTCCTTTATCACTCCATCGGCATGTATCCCGGCAAAGAGGCCGATCTGGCCTGCGCTATGGCCGGGTTTGCCGCCATCTGGGGCCGCCCCAATGACAGCCAATGGGGCTATGTCCTGCCCTTGCGCGCCCGCTTCATCGACCGCTGGCGCGCGATCCTGAACGCTGCCCCCCAGACCGTCACAACCTTCGACAATGTCACCGCAGCGGTTCACAGCCTGATCCAGTCTTTGCCGAAGGGTCATTTGCGCGGCCGTACAGTTCTCGTCGGCGCCGATTGCTTCCCCTCCAACCACTTCCTGCTGAAAGGCATGGCCGAAGCCCATGGCTTCACCCTGAAAACCGTCCCCCTTCGCCAAGGCGCAGCCCATGTCGAGGACGAGGATTTCCTAGACGCCTGGACACCGGACGTCGGCCTTGCGCTCCTCACCTGGGTCTCCTCCACCACTTCACACCGGATCGATCTGGCCCGCATAGTCGCCCATGGCCGCCGGATGGGCAGCCTGATCGGGGTCGATGTCACCCAGGCCATCGGCCTCATCCCTTTCGACGTCAACGCCCCCGAGGTCGACTTCACCGTCACCACCTCGCTCAAATGGATGTGCGGAACCCCCGGCGCCGGGGTGCTTTACGTCAGCCCGCGCCTGATCGCGCACCTGACCCCTAGCTTGCGCGGCTGGTTCAGCCAGGAAAACCCCTTCAACTGGGACATCACCCGCTTCGCCTATGCCCCCGATATCCGCCGCTTTGACAATGGCACGCCCGGCTGCATGGCCGCACTGGCCAGCCTGCCGGCGCTGGATTGGCACGCAGCCCAAGACCACGCCGCGATCCTGGCGCACAACCGCCGCCTGACCGCCCAGCTGATCGAGATGGCCGATGCCCTGAACCTGCCGCTCGTCACCCCGCGCGCCGAAGATCAGCGTGGCGGCTCGATCATGCTGCGCCTGCCCGATACGCTCGCCACGCCCGACATCGTCGCCGCCCTGCGCGCTCAGGGCATCACCACCGACAACCGCAGCCAGACCCTGCGCCTGTCTCCGGGCATCGTCACCACCGAAGCAGGCGTGCGCCGCCTGCATGCCGCGCTGGCCAGCCTGACCGGCCGCTAAGCCCGTTCATCTTGGCCCAAATACCCCCGCCGGAGGCTCCGCCGCCTCAGCCGCGCCGATTGGAGTGCCCCCACTGAAGTGGTCCACCAACTGGGATATGATGATCCCACTTTTTGGAGGACCAGAAGATGGCTGGAAAGCGAGATAAGCCGGAAGACATTGTTTTGAAGCTTCGGCAGG
>VGDH01000077.1 GCA_016869835.1 Alphaproteobacteria bacterium | reverse complement strand
GGGATACCGTCCCCCAGCGCCGGAAACCATCGTCCCGATGGACCCGAGGCCCACCATGCACTAACATTCAACACGGACCACTCGATGGGGGCAGTCCAGATGCTCGCCTCGCCGTTGTCGTCCTATATGACCGGGCAGACCCTGGTCATTGACGGCGGACGGCAGTTCATCTGAGGGAATTGAGATGGTTCAGGTCACATTCATCGAAGCCGACGGAACACGGCGGGCGATTGAGGCAAAGGTGGGAGAGCCCTTGATGTATCCGGCGCGCAATGCCGGCGTGAAAGGGATCGTCGCGGAATGTGGCGGGTCAGCCATGTGCGCGACCTGCCATTGCTACGTGGTCTCGGCGCCCGAAGGCGCGTTGCCGCCCCCGAAACCGGATGAGGCCGATACGGTGGAATTCAACGCCCATGAGCCGCAGGACAACTCACGTCTGACTTGTCAGATCATCGTGACCGAGGCGCTGGAGGGCGCTGTATTCCAGGTGGCTACCGGGCGCTAAAGCCGCGCTGCCAGCCGCGCGCTCTGATCAATCGCGCGTTTGGCATCCAGTTCGGCCGCGACATCGGCCCCGCCGATCACATTAGCCATGATCCCTGCTGCAATCAGCCGGTCATAAAGCCCGCGTTCGGGCAGTTGCCCGGCACAAAGCACCACATCGTCAACTGCCAATAGCTGCGCCGCACCGTCGCGGGTGATCCACAGGCCCTCATCCGTGATGCGGTCATAGCTGACGCCGCCCAGCATCCTGACCCCTTTGGCCGCCAAGGCCGCCCGATGGATCCAGCCGGTGGTCTTGCCCAGACCACGACCGGGCTTTTCCGCCTTGCGCTGCAAAAGCCAGACCTCACGCGCAGGCGCTTCCGGCGCGGGTTCGCGCAGACCGCCCGGGCTTTCAGCCGGGTCTCCCACGCCCCATTCCCTCCGCCAGACCTCGGGGTCAAGCGTTGCCGAATGACCGTTCGACACCAAGTATTCCGCCACGTCAAACCCGATGCCACCCGCACCCACAATCGCAACCCTGGGGCCAACGGGTGCCCCTTGCAGCACCTCAAAATAGGTTTTCGCCCGTTCCTGCCCGGGTATCTGCGGATCGCGCGGAGTAACGCCGGTGGCGACAATCACATGATCAAACCCCATAAGGTCCCGAACATCCGCAGGCGTTCCCAGACGCGTTTCTATCCCCAGATTCGCGATTTCATGGGAAAACCACGCAACCAGACCATGAAACTCTTCCTTGCCCGGTACCTGCTTGGCCAGATTAAGCTGACCGCCAAGCTCGGAAGCTTGGTCAAACAAGACCACCTTGTGGCCGCGCAAAGCAGCCACCTTGGCCGCCATCAACCCCGCAGGCCCTGCCCCCACAACGGCGATAAGCTGCGGTGTCGCCGTGGCCTCATAGGTCAAAACCGTCTCATGGCAGGCCCGCGGATTGACAAGGCACGAGGTCAGCTTCCCGCTGAAGGTCTGGTCCAGACAGGCCTGATTGCAAGCAATGCAGGGTGCAATCTCGGCCGCCCGGCCACTGGCGGACTTGGCCACAAAATCCGGATCCGCCAAAAACGGCCGGGCCATCGACACCATGTCCGCCATACCCGAGGCAAGCAGGCTTTCGGCAAGATCAGGCGTGTTGATCCGGTTCGAGGTGATGACCGGGATCGACACCGCGCTCCGCAAACGCCCCGTCAGATGTGCAAACGCAGCACGCGGCACACTGGTGGCGATGGTCGGAACCCGCGCCTCATGCCAGCCGATGCCGGTGTTCAAAAGCGTGGCCCCGGCACCTTCAATCGCACGGGCCAGGGTCACGACCTCATCCCAGGTTGACCCGTTCGGGACAAGGTCAATGAGCGAAATGCGGTAGATCAGAATGAAATCCGGCCCCACAGCCTGACGCACCCGACGCACCACCTCCACCGGCAGACGCATCCGGTTTTCATAGGCACCGCCCCAACGGTCGGTTCGGCGGTTGGTATGGGTGACCAGAAACTGGTTAAGGAAATATCCTTCGGAGCCCATCACCTCGACACCATCATAGCCCGCCTCTTTCGCACGGGTGGCCGCGGTCACAATATCCTCGATCTGCTTTTCAATCCCCGCCTCATCCAGTTCGCGTGGCACGAAGGGCGAGATGGGGGACTTGACGGCGCTGGCAGAAACGCAGTCCTTGCCATAGGCATAGCGGCCCGCATGCAGGATCTGCATGGCGATCAGGCCGCCCGCCTGATGCACCCGATCCGTCACAATGCGATGATTTTCAATGTCTTTCCTGCTGTATAGACCAGCGGCACCAGGAAACACGCCGCCTTCGGCATTGGGCGCGATGCCGCCGGTCACCATCAGCGCCACCCCACCACGTGCGCGCTCGGCATAGAATTCTGCCACCCGGTTCCAGTCGCCGGTTTCTTCAAGGCCGGTGTGCATGGACCCCATGAGAACCCGGTTCTTCAAGGTCAGATGCCCCAGAGAGAGCGGGGCCAAGAGATGGGGATAGTCGGTCATGCGGTCCTCCTGCGGCCCAAGGATGCACCGGGTCGCGCCGCCTGTCACGCCAAACGCCGCGTCATCCGGTTGACGCGCATGATGCACCCGCCTATCCCTGCGCCATCAAACCGGAGACATGATGCCCGACCTTTTCGCCTATACCGACGGAGCCTGTTCGGGCAATCCCGGCCCGGGCGGCTGGGGCGTCCTGATGATCGCGCGTGAAAACGGCGCGGTTGTGAAAGAGCGTGAGTTGCAGGGCGGCGAGCCGCTGACGACGAACAACCGGATGGAATTGATGGCCGCGATCTCTGCGCTTGAGGCGTTGTCGCGCCCGGTTGACATCACCATCGTCACCGACAGCGCCTATGTGAAAAACGGCGTGACCGAATGGATCCACGGTTGGAAGCGCAACGGCTGGCGCACCGCCGGCAAGGACCCCGTCAAGAATGCCGAGCTTTGGCAAAGGCTTGATACGGCCCAGGCACGCCACAAGGTCACGTGGCGCTGGATCAAGGGGCACGCGGGCCATGCCGAAAATGAACGCGCCGACGCTCTCGCCCGCGCCGGAATGGCCCCTTTCAAAAGCTAGATCCAGTCCAGGTTCACCATGCCGGGTGGATAGGCCTCGGCCACCTTGTCACGCAGCGCCTTGTAACGGTCGCGCAGCTCCTTGAACTTGCGCTCATGGGTTTCGGCCACCAGACACCGAACATTGGCGAATAGCTGTTCGCTATCCATCCGCTCGAGAATCTCCAGTTCAGCCCCTTAGATGTCCATCTTGATAAAGGCAATCTCGCCGCGCGCCTTTGCCTGCCCTGCAACCCAGCCCGGAAAATCGATCAACGGCACTTCAACCGAGTTTTCCGCATCAATGCGGCGTCCACCGTCCAATATGGTTGATTTGACCGAAGCCCCTTCGGGGTTATCGCCAAAGTTATCCGTCCGCATCAGCCGAACTGTGCCGCTGCCAACCCCGACGGCAGCATTGATCAGCGTGACATTGGCGGTTGATCCGAACGAACGCGATGACATCGGCACCCGTGGCGGCCAGTCGTTCGGTCACCACACCCATGTTCGCGCCGCAATCGACCGCGAGATCACCGGGCTTCAGCATGGCGGTGATGGCGGTCAGATAGCCCTCGGCCCAAGCCTTTCGCAGGTTGCGCTTTTGCCGGCGGATCAACGCCTCGATCTCTTCCGGCGTAGACGGCAGGGGCCTGGATCGCTTGTCTTTCTTGCCGCGCTTGCCGCTGGCCTCCTCGGGCAGATCTTCCTCAAGATCGCTCATTCTTCCAGCGCCCCGGCCGGATCAACGCCCATCTGCGCACACATCCGCGCGGCGTAAGACCTCGGCATCGGCGGGTTCTTGCGCCACCAGGGGCGCGTTCCATTTGTGTAAAGATGCACCGAAAGCGTGTTGTCGGTAAAATGCCCCTCCACATTGCAATGGGGATCATAGAACACATCGTTCAACTGGAATGGCACCGGATAAAGATAATCGTGGCTCAGCGCCCGCTCATAATCGCCGGTCTGTTGCGCGAAATAGGTAAAGGCCTGCGGGCCAAAGGCCGTGCGCTCGGCATTATAGATGCGCACCGCCTGAGGCAGATTGCTGTCCTGTTTTTCAATACGCTTTTTCTGCTGCTTGTTGAACCAGGCCGGAGCAGCAGGAAGATTGTCATAGTAATCAAGAAGTTGGTCCATAAGCGCGCCCTTCTGCGGGATATAGACCACCCCGCAATTCAGCGCCCCACGAAAGCCGTGACCGGCAAAGATATGCGTCATCTCGTCGGGAAAAGGCTTGTGGCAATAGGCGTCACAATCGATCCACACCGCGGCGGTTTTCTGGATCATCTTGCAGCGGAACACATTCGACAGAAAGGGTTCAGAGGTCTGGCGCACGATGTCCATGTCGATCGCCATGATATCGGTCGCCGGTTTCACGATCACACCCTCGGGGACATTCGTAACCGTGTCGGTGCAGTAAAGTGTGGTCGGGTGCCCCTGGCGCACATGTGACAAAAGGCAGATCTGGTTCAGATAATGCAGCCTTTCCCCGATCCAAAGCGAAGCAACCGGGCGGCGAACGGGGGTGGACATGAAATAAAAGCCTCTTTTGTGTAAATTTTAGAAACATTGCCACATGGATTGCGGCAAGTCCAGTTTGTCATTCCACAGCCGTTGCAGCCGCCTCCGGACCGGCAGGCAGCAGGCAAAAAGCCCGGCAGATATTCGGATCGAAACTGTCTTCGGGCTGAAAGCCAAGACCCCCCAGCAAGGGAACAACGTCATCAAGACGGCTGTGCCAGGTTTCAAGCCAACGGCCATAGAGAAAGATCTGGCTGGGCAAAGGCAGATCAGGCGCCGTCGACACGGCGTCCAGCACCTCGGGTGACAGCCGCGCATCTGCCGGCAGCAGGCTTGTCGGACGATGCTCTGCCACCAGCGCAGCAAAGTCAGTCACCAAGTCCTGCAGCCGCCGATCCGATAGCACGAAACGGTCATTGAAGGCGCGGTTCGACAGGGCACAGACCGCCCATATCATCTGCCGCAGGCCGGGTTCGTCCTCTTGCAGCGTTATATGAACATCCATTCGGATATTCGCGACATGGCCCGCAAGAAACCCGACAGCCGAGCCGATTTCCAAGACACGCGCATCCTTTGGCAGCACATGCGGCATCTTCCGGGCAAGACCGCGCTCAAACTTCCCGGCTTGAATAAGCGGCAACACATGGGCAGCGAACACCCGCGGATCGGCCGGGAGTTTCATCGTATGATCGGTGAAAACCTCAAGCTTCAGGTCTGCAGAAAGATCAATAGGACCGGGGTTATATGAGCCCATCGGAACGGCTTCGACCGGCGCTTCCTTCGGCCCGGCCTTGCGATCCGCCTTCGCCTTGGCGCCGCGTTGCTTTTCGACATCCGACATCAGTGCGGCAATCTTCTCCTTGTCCCGCGCCTGAGGCGGTTTGGCGACGATCTGGGAAATCGGAACAGCAGAGGCCGCAGCGAGACTAGCCACAAGCTCCCGATAGGCCTCGGTCTGCTTCAATTCCCCCAAGCGGCTTTCGGCCCGCTCAACGGCCGCGTGGTGCAGCCGATGCAGAACCGGATCGGTCAGCAGTTGCGAAAGAATGCGGTTGCGCACCGTGCTATAGCGCAGCATCGTGTCTTCGCGCACCTCGTTCCTGTCCTGCAAGGCCCAGTAATCGCTATTATATCTGTCCGCCTTGTTGTTCACATTGCCCCGCATCTTGCGGATCGCATAGCTGTCAACCGACTTCACGGCATAGTGGTTCAACTGCACCCAATCATAGCCCACTGTGCGGGTGATCGACCGCCAACCACGAAACTTGAAGTAATCTTCCATCTCGCGGCCCGATCCATTCAGCCATTTCACCTGATCGGGGAATTCTGTCTTGATGTGCCGGGTTTTCATCTTGGGTCGATGGATACCCAACTTCCAGTAATCGGGGTCAAACTTGAACAAGGTCTTGCCCCCCCAGCCCTTGTTCCAGGTCGGCGGGGCGGCCATCAGATATTGTTCGGTGACCGGCGCACGGCTCCAGTCGACAACCCCGCCCGACCCAAAAATGCGCCAGGTCACCACGATGCCATTGGCATCCTGCGCCTTTGCCGCCGCGATCAGATCATCTAGCGTGCCATCACCATACTTGATGGACACGAACTCGTCGGCGTCAAAGACCATGACCCAATCAAAGTTGCAGACCACCGGCTCATCCTGGGCATAGTTCAAGGCCGAGGGCTGCGGCCGGATGCCATGCGGAATCACATTGCGGCGGTGATGACACAGCCCCAGCTCTTCCAGCCGGATCAGCATGTCATCGGTGCCATCTGAACAATCGTTCGTATAAACGAAAAGGTCCGAAAAGCCGATGGAAAGATGATGGGCAACCCATTCCAGAACAAAGGGGCCTTCGTCCTTCATCATCGAAACGGCGGTCACCTGACCATGCGGGCTTTGGTGTCGCTTCAGCTCAAAAGGCGCGCTGCCCCACAAATCAGAAGCGCCGCGCGATCTGTCTGTCGCGCTTGTTGCATTTCTGGCCTTCTTCACTGCCACCACTTCTGCCCCCGTCACCGGTTTCAGGTCTGGCCATCGGGCCTGCTGCCTGTCGCGGCGTCATTTGTGCCAAAGGATAGGCGACAGGGCGGGTTCTGGGCAAGAATCCTTCCCTCGCCTCACTGGGGTAACTGCCGAAGATCACCCTCGAACTGTTGCGAATATGGCTACAATTAGACCAACTTCCGAGGTTATGCCGGGTAACAGACCCCGACGACTTCGCCATACTTTGCCAATAAGGCCATTTCTTGCCCCTGCATCGAGTATTGAATGTCTCCGCGTCTTACCGTTTTCTTTATCGTCGAGCCTTCGCGATACGAGCTGATGGCCTGCTATCTTGCAGGCTCTTTGCGCCAGCAATTTGGGCAAACGGTTGATCTGGTCGGATATTGTCCTGATGAAAAGCTGTCATCTGTCTCGCAGGATGAGATCGCTGTTCTGGCAAAGCTGGGCTGTGAAGTGCGGCCCTTCAAGGTGGCTGGCCGTTTCAGCCCGGACTATCCGCATGGCAACAAGATCCTCGCGACGCTTGAGCCGCGCAAGACAGAGTTTTCCGCCTTCTTCGACAGTGACGTGCTGTGCTTGCGCCCGAACAAGGTAGAGAACATCATCAAGGATGGCCATGTTTCGCTGACCCCGGCAGCCTCGATGGTCTGGGGCAATGGCAAGACCTGGCATCTAATCTATGAAACCTGCGGCATGCCCCTGCCCAAGGACCGGGTGAGTTTGATGCGGCAAAAGGGTGATCGTGAACGGCTGCCCTATTTCTCCTCGGGGCTGTTCAGCTTTCCGGAAAAACACCGCAACGCCGACGGGCGCAGCTTTGCCGATGTCTGGATGGATGTCGCGCAAACAATTGACAAAATGAAGAAATCTCGGGTCGTCGCCCCTATCTTGACCAAATCAGTCTGCCTTTGGCCATTCAGAAATCAGGTCTGGGATGGAACATCCTGCCCAAGGAACAGCACTTCATTCTGGGCGGAAGCCTGAGGGGTGAGCCGCTGCCAGAGGGCAGAGAGATCTTCACCGTGCATTATAGCAAATGGGAAATTCTGAAGGAAGTGGGCTTGGCCAAACAAGCGAAACGCATGCTGGAGAACCATGCAGGAGTGCGCCGGATCGACCAGATCTCGAAATCCTCGACGCCCGAGGCTGGGGCCACCTGAGAAACATGTTTGCACATTATGAACAGTTGTTCATAATGGAATGATGACCCGCAGAAAAACCCTGACCGACACCGAAATTGCCGCCCATATGCTTGACGCCCTGGCCGAGAAGGGTGCAAAGGCGCTGACATTTGGGACAATTTCACAGCGATCGGGCCTTGCGCCTGCCACGCTGGCGCAGCGCTATGGATCGGTTGACGGCATGGTGCGCCATGCCCTTGCCTGCGAGTGGGCGCGCCTGTCACAGGCTGTATCTGAAGTTCACTCCGAAGCGCACCTGTCAACAAAGGGCGCGCAAGCCCTGCTCAAGAACCTCGCGACACCCAGCGCCGAGGTCCTTTCGCTTTCGCTGCGAGACGCCGAGCTGTGCAAGGCCGCAGAAACCTGGCGCGCGCAGGTCGAAGCGGCGATCGCCGCACGACGCGGTGGCGGGTCGCGGGGACGCGAGTCTGCCGCGATGATCTTTGCAGCCTGGCAGGGGCGTTTTCTGTGGGATGCTGCAGGCGGAAAGACGTTCCGGCTAAGCGATCTGATAAAGGCGCTGCCCTAACGGCCGTAGGTTTTCCACAGCCAGATCAACAGCATGGCGCCCAAGACAGCGCCCACCAACCCCGCGAACCAACCTGAAACCATCACCAGCGCCCGCAGCGCAAAGCCACCGACAAAGGCCCCTGCGATACCGATTGCAATCGTCGTCAGCAGATCGGCCTTCACGCCCATGATCCGGGTCGCCAAAAAGCCGGCCGCAATCCCAACGACAAGAAACAGCGCAATGGCCATGAAACCCCCTGCCTTGACCCCCTTGATATGGGATGTCGCCGCGCCTTTTGAAAGACGTCAGTCGACAAATCCCGGCATCGCAAAGCCGCGCAAGAACTCATCGGGCGGCATGGGCTTCTTGCCTTCACGCTGCGCCAAGGTCACCTGCACTGCCCCCGTGCCACAGGCAATGGTCAACCCACCCAAAACCTTTCCCGCCTGGCCGGTCCCCTCAGCAAGACGGCAGCGCAAAAGCTTCACCCTTTCGCCATTGATCTGGCACCAGGCGCCAGGAAATGGCGAAAGCCCTCGGATCTGACGATCCACCTCGACCGCAGGACGCGACCAGTCGATACGCGCCTCAGCCTTGTCGATCTTCGCGGCATAGGTCACGCCTTCTGCGGCTTGCGGTACGGCGGGACGGGGTAGCTTGGAAAGCGTATGAACGATCATTCGCGAACCCATGGCCGACAACCGGTCATGCAGATCAGAGGTCGTCTCCTCGGGGCCAATCGGCGTCGCTTCCCAGTCCAGAGCCGGCCCGGTGTCCAGCCCTGCCTCCATCTGCATGATGCAAACGCCCGTTTCCACATCCCCGGCCAGAATGGCGCGGTGAATGGGGGCCGCACCGCGCCAGCGCGGCAAAAGCGAGGCATGGATGTTCAGGCAGCCGAAACGTGGCGCATCCAGAATAGCCTGTGGCAGGATCAGCCCATAGGCGACCACCACCGCGACATCGGCACCCAGAGCGGCGAACTCTTTCGCTGCGGTTTCGCTGCGCAGCGAAACCGGATGGCGCACGGGCAAACCCAGCTCCAGCGCACGGGCATGAACCGGCGTCGGCCGATCGGCCTTTCCGCGCCCCGCAGGACGCGGCGGCTGGCAGTAAACTGCAATGATTTCATGGGCTTCATGCAGCGCATCAAGCATCGGAACAGAAAACTCTGGCGTTCCCATGAAGATGATTTTCATGCCCGTTTCCGCAGCTTTTCCGCCTTGGCCAGCAGCATTTTCCGCTTCAAGGGCGAGAGGTGGTCGAAATACATCTTGCCCGCCAGATGGTCGATCTGATGCTGCACCGAGGTGGCCCAGAGATTGACAAAGTCCCGCTCCTCCACCTCACCCCGGTCATTCATGAACCGCACCGTCACCGCCCGCGGACGCGACACCACAGCCGAGACGCCGGGCAGGTTCGGGCTGGCCTCTTCATGCTCTCGCGGCTGAACCGAGGCGTGCAGCACCTCGGGGTTGGCCATCAGCACCGCCTGACCGCGGGTTTCGGAACAGTCCATCACCGCCAGCCGCAGGGGGATGCCGATCTGCACCGCCGCCAGCCCATAACCCGGCATCGCCTCCATCGTGTCCACCATATCGGCCCAGATGCCGCGCACCTCATCGGTAATGGCAGGCACATCGGCGGCAGGGGTTTTCAGACAGGCGTTCGGCCAGGGCAGGCACCGGCGAACGGCCATCACGCCATCCGCGCGCGTTCGCGCTTCAGCTTTTCCATCTTGCGGGTGATCATCTGCCGCTTCAGCGGGCCCAGATAGTCGATGAACAGCTTGCCATCCAGATGGTCAATCTCATGCTGCACGCAGGTGGCCCAAAGCCCGGTAAAGGTGCGCTCTTGCGTTTCCCCTTCCAGATCCATCCACTCCACCGTCACCGAAGCCGGACGCTTCACCTCGGCATATTGATCGGGGATCGACAGGCAGCCTTCCTCATAGATGTTTACATCCTCGGAGGACCAGACGACGCGCGGATTCAACAGCACCATCGGCTCGGGCGGGCCGTCCTTGATGCAATCCATCACGATCACCCGGCTCATCACGCCCACTTGTGGCGCGGCAAGCCCGACGCCGGGCGCGTCATACATGGTTTCCAGCATGTCAAGCGCAAGGGTCCGCACCTCGGGCGTGACATCGGTCACAGCCTCGCAAGGCTTTTTCAGACGGGGGTCGGGGTGGATCAGGATAGGGCGGATCATGTTTTCGGATTTACGGCGCAGGGAGGAATGGTGCAAGTAGGCAAGGCAAATTTCGATAGGCAGGCCATGACCGACTTTGACACCCCGATCAACCGTTTCGGCACCCATTCCGTGAAATGGGACTCGATGGAAGCCTACTACGGCGTGCCTGCCAAGGACGGGATTGCCATGTGGGTGGCCGACATGGACTTTCGCCCCCCCGCCTCGGTCCAGCGCGCGCTAGAGGGGATGCTGGCCCATGGTGTCTATGGCTACTACGGCGAGGAGAGCAGCTATCTGGACGCCATCCGCTGGTGGATGAAAACCCGCCACGGCTGGGTGGTGGAGCGCAACCAGATCTTCACTACACACGGTCTGGTGAATGGCACCGCCATATGCGTCGATGCTTTTACCAAGCCCGGCGATCATGTGGTGCTGACGACACCCGTCTACCATGCCTTCGCCCGCGTCATCAAAGCCGCCGGTCGCCATGTAACCGAATGTCCGCTGGCCGCGGTAAATGGCCGCTATGAAATGGATTTCACCGCCTGGGAAAGCCTGCTGACAGGGAGCGAGACGATGATGATCCTCTGCTCGCCCCACAATCCCGGCGGGCGGGTCTGGACGGCCGAGGAGCTGCGCGGCGTGGCCGATTTCTGCAAGCGGCATGACCTCTTGCTTGTCTCGGACGAGATCCACCACGATCTGGTGATGCCGGGGCAAAGGCACACCGTGATGGCCAAGGCCGCGCCCGATATCGCTGAGCGTCTGGTGATGATGACCGCCACGACAAAGACCTTCAACATTGCAGGTGCCCATTCTGGAAATGTCATCATCGCCGATGAGGCGCTGCGCAAACGCTTTGCCGACCGGATGATGGCCATGGGCGTTTCGCCCAATTCCTTTGGGCTTTTCATGGCAGAGGCCGCCTATTCGCCCGAAGGCGCGGCCTGGGTCGATGATCTGACCGCCTATCTTGACGGAAACCGCAGGCTGTTTGATGCGGGCGTCAATGCCATTCCCGGCCTGCGGTCGATGCCGCTTGAAGCAACCTATCTTGCTTGGGTCGACTTCGCAGGCACCGGCATGACCCGGGCCGAGTTTACCAAAAGGGTCGAACAGGACGCGCGGATAGCCGCGAACCATGGCGACAGCTTCGGTCTTGGCGGTGACAGCTTTCTGCGCTTCAACCTTGCCACCCCCCGCGCGGTGGTGGCCGAGGCGGTGGTACGGCTGCAAAAGGCATTTGCCGACCTGCAATGAAACGGCTGGCCCGGATCTTTTCGGCGCTGGTGATGCTGGCCTTTCTGGGCCTTGGGGCGGCGTGGTTCTACTTTGCGCCCGCCCCCACACCCTCGACCCTGCCGCCGATCATCGGCGCGGTGGACCGGATCATCATCGAAAAGGCGGCCCGGCGCATGGTGTTGGTGCAAGACGGTCAAGAGCTTCGCGCATACCGCATCGCGCTCGGGTTTTCGCCCCTGGGCGACAAGGAACGCCAAGGCGACGGCCGCACGCCCGAAGGTCTGTTCCGGATTGACCGTCGAAACGACCAATCCGCCTATCACCTGTCCCTGGGTCTGGATTACCCGCAGCTCGAAGATCGCGCCCGCGCGCAGGCCGGGGGCTATGATCCGGGCGGAGATATCATGATCCATGGCCAGCCGAATGCCGTCGGCGATGATGTGGTGCTCAAGGGCGACTGGACCGCTGGCTGCATTGCCGTGTCAAATGCCGAAATGCGCGAGATCTGGGCGGCGACAGATGCCGATACCCTTGTTGAAGTCAGGCCTTAGGCAAATAGCCAACCGGCGCGTGTTCATCGCGCCAGTAATCCAGCGGCGCAGAATCGCGCACCGCCGTGTTGCGCTTGAACTCATAGACGATCTGGCCATGTTCTTCGGAAGAGGCAACGATCAGGCACTGAAAGATGTGTCTGCTGCCGTCATAGACATCGACCAACCCGCGCAGTTTCGGGGTCAGGACGGCATCCATGGCAAAGCCATCGTGCCAGAAGCGCAACACCGGAAACACTGCCTCACCCACCTGAACCCGCAGCCGCGACTTGCGCGCCGCCTCGCGGTTACGGGCCATGGCAAGCCCCTCAACGATGTCTTTTGGCAGGAATTCCAGCATCTTCGCCTCCCTTGCTGGGTCCAGTATTTGCGGCAAATGGTTTACGAATATGACAATTGACAATGCGTTGCCGATTTCCCCGAATTCCGTGGCTGAAATGTCGCATTTTGGGGGGCATCAGGTCACCTGTGAGGGGCTTTCCGGGGCATTGGTCATCAGCTATGCCTGCAAGCCCGCGTGAAGGAGCCCCCATGTCTGCCACCTTGCTGATTCCCGCCCTGCTGCTGGACGCCGCTTTTGGCGAGCCCAAAGCCATCTGGGACCGCGCGCCGCACCCCGCCGTGCTGATGGGCCGTGTGATCGGCTGGTGCGACCGTCGTTTCAACGCAGGCCACCACAAACGGCTCAAGGGCCTGGCCGTCATGGCGGCGCTTGCCTTGGGCGCGGCGCTGCTGGGGCAGACCATTCACCTCCTGCCCGATTTCGGGATCATCGAGGTCGTGGTCGCGGCAATCCTGCTGGCACAAAAGTCACTGGTCGACCATGTCGCCGCCGTGGCGCGCGGGCTGCGGATGTCGCTGCGCGACGGCCAGCGCGCCGTGGCCATGATCGTGGGGCGCGACACCGATGTTCTGGACCGCGCGGGCGTGGCACGCTCGGCCATCGAAAGCGCGGCGGAAAACCTGTCGGATGGGGTGATTGCGCCCGCTTTCTGGTTTCTGGTCGCCGGCCTGCCGGGGCTGATGGTCTGCAAGATCACCAACACCGCCGACAGCATGATCGGCCACATGGCCCCGCGCCACCGCGAATTCGGCTGGGCCGCCGCCCGGTTCGATGACATTCTGAACCTGATACCGGCCCGGCTTTCGGCGCTTCTGATCGCACTTACCAATGGCTGGACCGACCCCAAGCCGATCTTGCGCGATGCGCCCCTCCACCGCAGCCCCAACGCCGGCTGGCCCGAGGCCGCAGTCGCCTGTGTGCAGGGCATCGCGCTGGCCGGTCCGCGCAGCTATCACGGCCAGATGACCGATTACCCTTGGGTCTACCCCGAAGGCCGCCGCGACCTTGTCCCCGAAGATATTGACCACACGATCCGCACCCTCTGGCGCGCCTGGGCCGGGATGCTGGCACTGGCGGTCGTGGTGGCGGTGGTGTTCTGAGGGGCTGACCTTCAACAGATCACCGGAAACTTGTCCAAAGTTTGACAGGTTTTTAAGGCATTGAATCCATGTGTTATTTCTAATTATGTTAACCACATGGAAAAGTTTGCCCAAGCCTGTTTTCGGGCCGTCCAAGGCTGAGATGAACGCGATCAGGGGCGGGTCGTCGGACGCTTGAAATGTCGCTCCGTTTTCGCGTTAACCCTGATTTTTCCCGACCGCACTTTACATTTTGGTAAGGAATTCCCAAGATACTTGGCATGCGGTATCGTTTCGTCAGGTTCGATCCTGTCAAACGGAACCCAGCGGGGTGGCACCCCCGCCGGGTTTTCTTTTTCACGGGATCCAGCCCCGATCCAAAGACGGATGATGGCCAGTATCAGCGCTGCCGCTGCAAGGATCACCATCCACTTTCGGTATCTGTTTTCGTCCAGTTCGATCACCTCCTGCCACCGCAAAGGGTTACGGCGGGGTCAGGGGTGACGGGCATTTGTTAAGTGGCCGTTAAGCACGAGAGACGTCAAGCAACCAGCGCCTCGGCCCGTTTCAGATCCACGCTGACCAACTGGCTGACGCCCTGTTCCTGCATCGTCACGCCAAACAGCCGGTCCATCCGCGCCATGGTAACGGCGTGGTGGGTGATGACCAGAAACCGCGTTTCGGTGCGGCGGGTCATC
>VGDH01000076.1 GCA_016869835.1 Alphaproteobacteria bacterium | reverse complement strand
ACAACACCGTCAGGCCCCACAGCGCCTTGGGATACCGTCCCCCAGCGCCGGAAACCATCGTCCCGATGGACCCGAGGCCCACCATGCACTAACATTCAACACGGACCACTCGATGGGGGCAGTCCAGTTATCGGCGCAGGGATCGCGGGGCTCAGCGCGGCACACGACCTCACGTCGTTCGGGCATGAAGTTGCGGTTCTTGAAAGTTCGGATATTCCCGGCGGGCGAATGGCGGACCGTATCGTTAACGGCATCTGCACTCACACTGGCGCTTCAGGGCTATTCTCGTTCAATCGTGAACTTCTGTCGCTTGTAAACGAGGTCGGCATGGGTGATGACCTCATGACTGTCGAGGACGATGCCTTCGGAACGCTCGTGGACAATGGCAAGATGACTTACGGCCTGAGGATGACGTTCAATCCCTGGTATATGCTTGGCCACCCGGCCTTTGGCCTTCGGACCAAGCTTCGCCTCGCGCGGATGCTGCCCGACATACTCCGCGCTAGGCGCACAGATCCCTGCCTCATGCAGACCGCCATCCACCTCGACGATGAGTCGGTAACTGATTACATCACGCGCAAGGTGTCCTCCGAGTTCCTCGAAAACTATGTCGAGCCCTATTTCCGCGCCCCCGGTCACTGGGAGCCGGAATGGTTATCACGTGGCCTGTTCCTGTCCTTTTTGGGGAACGTGGTTGGAGCGAAACAAGTGTTCTTTCGCCGCGGTATTGGCCAGCTTACACGCAGGCTGGCGCAACGCCTAAACGTCCGGTTGAACGAGAAGGTCCTTGCTATCGAGCCATCCGAGGCCGGGTGCAGCATCCGGATCAGTGCCACCGGCGGCGGCGAGCGGGTTGAGGCATACGATCTAGTCGTCTGCGCCGTCCAGGGGTCACGTGTTGCCGCACTCCTGCCAAAGCAGCATCTGCCAGCCGTGTTTGGCGACGTCCGATATACGCGCGGAGCGAGGGTCTACTATTCGCTTTCTGACCGAAACTTCGAGGATCGCTCCGTCTGGTACACGCGCGGCTCCTCTTCGCGGCTGTCGCTGTTCGCCGCCTGGTCGAACGACACGATCGTTCCGGAAGGGTTCGAGCAGCCTGCTTACGGGCAATGCGAGATGACGCCGCAGCGTTCGGAGGAGATTGAACGGCAAGGGCTGCAGGGTCAGCTTGATGCCTGCGTGCGCGGCGACGTGGCTGCGATTGCGCCCGAGTTGCATTCGCGGATCGTCTCCTGCGCCGAGCAATGGTGGGAGGACATGATTCCGGTGTGGTATCCTGGTTTTGCTGTCAAGGCGGCGGCCTTCCTTGAGGCGCAAGATCGCAACCGGTCGCGAGTGTACTTTTGCGGCGACTACCTGTCGCAACCCCATGCTGGCGCGGCCTGCGCCAGTGGTCGCAACGTGGCGCGCACGGTCATCAGGCACTGGCGCGGCACCTGAGCCAGCCAGGTCAACTCAAGGGTCGATGGGCCCCAGCGCATGAGATAGAAGCGCCAGAGCCGCCGCGCGGGCGCGGGCTGGCGAGAAGAGCTCAGGGTCAATCTGGGCCTCGAGCCAGAGGCCGTCAATCAGGGCCATGACTGGCAAGGCGAGACTGGCCGGGTCAATCTTCAGCCCGTGCTCAGCGGCATGGCGGGCGATGGCGTTCTCGATCCGTGACAGAAGGGCGGTGTACTGCGCCCTGTGAGCTTGCCGCAAGGTCGGATTCACTGCTACCTCGCCCCAGAGCGCCAGCCAAATGTTCAGCGGATCGTGCCGGTACAGCTCTTCCGAAAAGGCGCCGTTGATCAACGCGCGCAGATCGGTCACATGATCGGGCATGAGTATCGCAAGAAAATTGCGGTAAGCCGCAACATAGACCTCGGACAGTAGGCCATCCTTGCTGCCAAAATGGAACGAGACCAGCCCACGCGACACCCCCGATTCACGGCAGATGTTGTCAATTGTGAAGGCCTGGAGCCCACCGCGCGCCAGGCAGGCAAGGCCGGCATCGATCAGCATGGCTGACCTGGCTTCGGCAGTGTAGCGTCGGAATCGCGGTTCGGTCATTGGAACTTCCAGATTGCCCTTGCCCTGGGCGCGGTTGCCGCCGACCCAACGCTTCTTGTTCTTTCGATCATCTCTATACGATTCTTCGGCCATTTCGCAATCAACGCCAGCGGCACCGATCATCGCACTTGACATCCACGACGCGGTTCTTCACTGTACGACCGTTCAACAAAGATGGGCGAAGATGGTAGCCGTCCGAGCCTGTCACTTCGGCCGGATACCTCTTGGTGCCCGGCGGCAAGGCCCGGCACCCTTGCCGGCACTTCAAGAATGGGTGAGTGGATGAGCCTGAACATATCTGGGGTGTGCTTCGCGTTGACCCATGGCCGGGGGCTTGGCGCCCACGGCATGCTTGCGACTACGGGTAAACGGGCATGAGCCGGCGGGGATCTCGCGCGGCGCGGAGCGTGGGGGAAATTGCGCAGGTTCCCTTCGGGCAGCGGCCGCTTCTGTACGAGCCGATCCGGGTCATTTCTGACGATCAGGTTGCTGCGATCCATGGGGCGGCGCTTGAGCTTCTGGCCAGGGAAGGGATGCGCGTTCTGGATGACAGCGCTCGGAGTCTTTATCGGGTTGCCGGGGCAGTGGTCCAGGGTGATATAGTCCGTCTTGATCCCGAGCTAATAGCCGCAAGGCTGGCGACGGTTCCGACGCACTTCTCCCTGACGGCCCGAAATCCGGCAAGATCCTTGCGCATCGGGGGCGGAGACTTCATCTTCGCTTCGACCGGCGGCCCGGCCTATGTGATGGATCAGGCTCGCGGCCGCCGGACTGGCACCTATAACGAGATGTGCGATTTTCTCAAGCTGGTGCAATGTCTGAACGTCATCCACCAGGAAGGCGGCTGCCCGTTCGAGCCGATGGACCTGCACGCCAACACCCGCCATCTGGACATCTACCGCGCCCAGATCGGCCTTCTGGACAAGACCTGGCAATGCCAGACGCTGGGACGCGCCCGCACCCTGGATGCGATCGAGATGGCCGCCATTTCCCTTGGTATGACGCCCGAGGAGATGAAGACCACCCCAACCCTGATAGGGATCATCAACACCAATTCGCCGCGCCAGTTGGATATTCCCATGGCTGAAGGGCTGATTACCATGGCCGAATATGGACAGGTGAATGTGATCACCCCCTTCACACTTGCTGGGGCCATGGCGCCGGTCACTCTGGCGGGTGCCCTTGTGCTGCAACATGCCGAGGCGATCCTTGGCATCGTGCTGACCCAGATCGTTCGGCCCGGGGTGCCGGTGATGTATGGCGGGTTTACCTCGAATGTTGACATGCGTTCGGGCGCGCCGGCCTTTGGTACGCCGGAATATGCCAAGGCTGCTCAGGCTTCTGGCCAACTTGCCCGCCATATCGGCGTGCCCTTCCGGTCCTCGAACGTCACTGCCGCCAATGCTGTGGATGCCCAGGCTGCATGGGAAAGCCAGATGGCGCTTTGGGGGTCGATCATGGGAGGGGCGCATCTGATCGAGCATGCAGCGGGCTGGATGCATGGCGGGCTGACGGCGAGTTTCGAAAAGCTGATCCTTGATGCCGAGATGCTGCAGATGATGCAGTCCTATCTGGTGCCGATCGACACCAGCCCTGCGGCCTTGGCCGCAGATGCGATTGTCGAGGCCGGTCCGGGGGGGCATTTCTTCGGCACGGCCCATACGATGGAACGCTACGAGACCGCCTTTTACACACCCATGGTGGCCAATTGGGACAACTGGACCACCTGGCAGGAACGCGGCTCGGTGGATGCCACGGCGCGGGCGGCGGAACTCTGGCCGCAACTTCTGGCAAGCTACGAAGCGCCGCCCTTGGACACGGCCCGAGCCGAGGCGCTGGACGCTTTCGTCGCCCGCCGCAAGGCTGAGGGCGGGGCCCCGATGAACTAGCGACAGTATCAGTCAAGTGGCCGGGACGGTCGGAAAGATCAGAGGAAGACCGTAAGCCGATCTTCCTCTGAAAGCTCTAGCCGCGCAGGCGCAACCCCTTCTGGTCATAGGCGGGTTCGGTCAAGAGGCGGGCAGGGCAGGGCTCGCCGATCACATCGACGGTGATGCCCTCCGGGTTTTCAAGCGCCTCGGCGTTGACCATGGCCATGGCAAGGCTTTGCTTCAGGTGATAGCCATAGACACCCGAGGTGACATGGCCCACGACTTTGCCCGCCTTGCGGACAGCGGTGAAAGGCGCGGCGTCGGCGTCGGCACTGTCCACCGCAAAACTCACCAGACGGCGGGTGGCGGGGCCTGCCGCCAGAACCGCCGCGCGGCCGATGAAGTCGGCCTTGCCTTGGTCCACATGCCGCCCAAGGCCCACCTCATCGGCACGGTCATCCTGCGTGAACTCGGCCGACCAGATGCCATAGCTTTTCTCCAGACGCAGGCTGTCCAGCGCCCGGTTGCCGATGGGCGCCAGCCCCAGATCGCGCCCCGCCTCGCGAAAGGCCAAATAAACGGCGCGATGATCGGGGGCCTTGACGTTGATCTCATAGCCCAGCTCGCCCGTCAGCGAGATCCGGGCGACCATGGCCTTCGCCTCCGCCACCTTCATGTCGCGACAGGCAAGGAACCCGAAGGCGGCATTCGACATGTCCTCGTCGGTCAGCCGCTCCATCATTTGCCGCGAGTTAGGTCCGGAAATGGCAAAGCCGGTCCAGGTGTCCGACAGGTTCGTCACCGTCACGCCCGCCGCAGGCAGGAAGCCCGCGAACCAGCGCATGTGCCATTCCTGCAGGTAGTAGGAGCCGACCAGCCAGAACCGGTCTTTCTCCAGCCTGCTGACGGTCAGGTCGCCCATCAGCTTGCCGTTGTGGCCCAGCATCGGCGCCAGCCGGACCTTGCCAACTGCGGGCAATCTGCTTGCCACCAGCCGGTCAAGCCAGGCTTCCGCCCCCGGCCCCGACACCTCATACCGGGCATAGACGGAGCTGTCGAAGACACCCACCGCCTGCCGCACCGCCTTGACCTCGGCCTCGACAAAGCGGCCCGCGTTCGGGCGGTGCAGCGTGGGGATTTCGGTGAAGGCTTCGCCGCCGGGGACGAAGTATTGCGGGGTTTCCATCGCATGGGTGACACCAAAGACCGCGCCTTCCGCGGCCAGGATGTCATGGCTGGGAGAGGTCTTCATTGGCCGCCCGGCCGGCAGTTCCTCGTTCGGGTAAGAAATCACGAAACGGCGGGCATAGAATTGCGCCGTCTTGGCGCGCAGGTAATCCTCGTTCGAGGCAAAGGCCCCATAGCGCGCGATGTCCATGCCGAAGATGTCGCCGCCCGGATCGCCGTGGATCATCCAGTTGGCCAGCACCTTGCCGATGGCACCGCCCTGGCTGAACCCGCCCATGCAGCCGCACGCGACCCAATAATTGCGCAGCCCCGGCACCGGCCCGACCAGGGGGTTCCCGTCCGGGGTGAAGGTGAAGGCCCCGTTCACCCATTTGCGGATGCCGGTGTCACGCAGGCAGGGGAAACGCTCGAACCCGATCGACAGTTCCGGCATGATCCGGTCCAGGTCCGGGGGCAGAAGGTCCATGCCATAATCCCAGGGCGCGCCTTCCGGCATCCAGTGTTGCGGCTCGCGTTCATAGACGCCGAGAAGGATGCCCTTCCGTTCCGGCTGCATGTAGGTAAAGCCTTCAAGGTCGGTCACGCAGGCGATCTCGCCCTGGAAGGCGGCAAGTTCGGGGATATCCTCGGTCACAAGGTAATGGTGCGACATCGGCATGACCGGCAGGTTCAGCCCCACCATCTGCCCGACCTTTCGCGCCCACAGACCGGCGGCGTTGATCACATGGTCGCATGTGATCTCTCCTGCTTCCGTCACCAGCCGCCAGCCATCCGCGGTCGGGTGCAATTCCACGACCCTGTTGCGCAGGATGACCTTGGCCCCCCGGTTGCGCGCGGCAATCGCGAAGGCATGGGTGGTGCCATGGGGGTCAAGATAGCCTTCCTGATGGTCATAAAGCGCCCCGATCACCCCGGTCGTGTCGACGATGGGGCACAGGGCGCGAATTTCATCCGGCCCGATGATGCGGGTGTCCATGCCCATGACGTCAAAGCGCGACTTCTCGGCCTTCAGCATCTCGAACCGGGCCGTCGTGGTCGCAAGGCTCATCCCGCCGATCATGTGCATGCCGACGCTTTGGCCGCTTTCGGCCTCGACATCTTTGTACAGATTGATCGTATAACTCTGCAGCGCCGCCACATTGGGGTTGTCGTTCAGAACGTGGAAGCCCGCCGCCGCGTGCCAGGTCGATCCCGCGGTCAGTTCCGCCCGCTCGATCAGGGCGACATCGGTCCAGCCATATTTCGCCAGGTGATACAGGATTGCCGTCCCGACAATCCCACCCCCGATGACAACGGCGCGGTAATGTTGGGTCATGGGTGATCCTCCGTTACGGAAAGGGCAGCGGCAAGCCAGTGCCAGATATGGGTTGCCTGTTGCACATCGACATGCAGCCGCGCGCCATCGGCCAAGGGTTCGACCAGCAGCGTCATCCCGGCAAACCCGACCGCCGCCGCCTTTGGGGCAGGGTTGAGCGCCAGCGATGGGCTGCCAAGCGCCAGCAGCGCCGCCACAGCGGGACCGCGGATGTCAAAGCGGACATGGGCATCCGAGAGGGCGCTGATTGCGATGCCTGCGGGTTGCAAGCCATCCTGCAGCCCCGTATCGGTCTTGGTCACCAAGAGCGCCCGATCCGGCGCGATCTGCAAAAGCGTGCCGGGATGGTCTTTGGCCAGTTCGGCTATCGCCTTGCGCGGACCCGAGAGCAAGACCACCCCGCGATCCCCATAAGAGGCGGTCACCGTAACCCCCGGCGTTTCGATCCGTGCCGTCGCCCAGTCGGGGTTGGCGGGCCAGAATGTGCTGCGATCAGACATGCAGCCGCCCCCCTTCCGGGTCATAGGCGCAAGCCGGGGTCACCGTCGCGCGCCCGGTCTGGCCAAGGTCGAACCAGGTCGCCTCGGCACCAATTCTTGCGCGCCCGCCTTCCACGAGCGCCAGCGCAATGCCCCGGCCCAGTGTGGGGCTGAGGTGGCTGGAGGTGACAAAGCCGATGCTCCGCCGTGGGCTTCCCTCTACCAGATGTGCCCCCGTCGGGATCAGCCCGCCATCGGCCCGCGCAAGACCGACCAACTGCTTGCGCTCTGCATCCCCCGCCACGGGCAACTGCAGCGCACGGTCCCCGACAAAGCCCTGCTTGCGCTTCAACCGCGGCGCGTCAAAGCCAAGGTCGTGGGGCATCGTTTCGCCATCGGTATCCTGCCCGACATAGAGGAAACCCTTCTCGGCGCGCAGCCACCCCAGCGCTTCGATTCCAAGTGGCGCAGCCCCGGCGGCAATCAGGGCTTGCCACAGCGGCACCGCCAGCCCTGAGGGGACCGAGATTTCATAGCCCCGCTCGCCAGTGAAACTGACCCGCGCGACTCGGGCTGGCTTGCCCATGAACTGTCCCATGACAAAGGACATGTGCGGGAAAGCCTGATCGTCCAGCGTCGCGACCATTCCCAACCCCGCCAGCACTGCCTTGGACGTTGGACCCGACAAGGACATCGTCGCCCATTGCGCCGTGCGGTCATGGATGAAGACCTGATCTCGACCGAACCGCGTCTGCCGCCATTCCTCGGCACTCGCGACAAAGCCGCCGACATGAGAGGAGGAACACGAGACCAGGAAATGCTCCGGCCCAAGACAAAGGACCACCCCGTCATCAGTAACGATTCCCGCCTCGTTCAGCGTCAGGCCATAGCGGACGCGACCCGGGGCCAAGTTCGACATCCGCCCGGCAAACAGGAAGTCCAGCAGCTCCCCCGCCCTTGGCCCCATCACCGCGACCTTGCCAAGCGAGGAGGCATCGAACACCACCGCCCCCTGCCGCGCGGCGATACATTCGGCGGCGATGGAGCTTTCGTCCGTGCCATAGAAAGCCGGACGCAACAGCCCGCCGTAGTCGCGGAAATGCGCGCCCATCGCCCGATGCGCGGGCTCGGCCGCCAGACGGCGCAGGGGGGATTGCAGCGCGCCGCGGGACAGGCCCGCCAACGCCGCCATCGGCACCGGAGCATATGGCGGGCGGTAGGTTGTCAGGCCAAGGTCGGTCGCCCGCCGCCCCGTCGCCTGCGCCATGGCCGCCGCGCCCAGAAGGTTTGCGCTCTTGCCCTGATCGGTGGCCATCCCCAGCGTGGTGTAACGCTTCAGATGCTCGACGCTGGTGAAATTCTCCCGCGCAGCCAGTTCCACATCGCCCAGGGTCACATCGTTCTGCAGGTCAACCCAAATCTTCCGCGTCGCTCCGCTGCTGGGGATTTCCGGCGCAACCGCCCACTCCCACGGCAGATCATCCGGCGCGGCCCAGTCGCCCGCCACCCGGCCAGTCAGCGAAATCCAGGGCACCGGGAAGGCAGGCACCAGAATGACGCGGTCCTCGTCCCAGACTGCCTTGCCGCCCGCCTGGCAACAAAGATGCAAGGTCGGCGTCCAGCCGCCCGAGACGGCCAGCAGGTCGCAAGCGATCCGCTGCCCGCTGTCCAACTCGACCGCGCTGACACGGCCCCGGCCAAGGGCACGGGCAATGCATGCCCCGGTGATCACGCGGACCCCGTTGACCGCCTTGCTTCGAGCCGAAGCCGGACGGCTGTCCACCACCATTACTTGCGCCCCGGCCCCGGCCAGCGCCAAAGCCACCGGATAAGCGCTGTCGTTGTTTGTGGCGATCACCGGACGCGACCCACACAGCACCCCATGCCGCCGCAGGTAGTGCAGCGCGGCATCGGCAAGCATTACCCCCGGCAGGTCGTTCCGTTCAAACAGCAACGGACGCTCCATTGCCCCCGTGGCCAGCACCACTTCCCCGGTCTGCACCACCCACAGGCTACCACCAGAGGCCAGCCCCTCACCCTGCCGATGAACGCCAAGCCGCCCGTTCTCGTAGGCGCCAAAGGCGGTGGCACCGGTCCAGACCATGGCCCCCAGCGCCTGCACTTCGGCAACCAGATCGGCGCAGCCCTCACCGCGCCAGAGCGACGATCCGCCCAAGCTGTCCTGCCGGTCGACCAGCAGAACCTTCTGCCCTCTACGCGCGCCCGTGATCGCTGCGCAAAGACCCGAGCGGCCGCCGCCCACGACGCAGAGGTCCACCGAAAGACTGCCCCCCGCCGCCGCTGTCATCCGGCTGGCAGGATCGACCCGCCCCAGCCCGGCCATGCGCCGGATTGCAGGTTCGAACAGGTGCCAATGCGGCCAGAGGAAGGTCTTGTAGTAGAAGCCAGAGGCGATGAAGGGCGACAGTACCCGCGTCAGGAAGGCCGCGCCGCGCCCGAGCACAGGGGAAATCTCCATCCCTGCCTGCAAGGCCTGTGTGGTCGCCCGGACGTTGGGAACGCGCACTCCGTCCAGCGTGACATCGACAATCGCGTTCGGCTCGTCCTCGCCCGCCGACAGGATCCCGCGCGGGCGGCGATACTTGAAACTGCGCCCGATGGTGACGATCCCGTTGGCCAGAAGGGCCGAGGCGATGCTGTCCCCCGCCTTCCCCTGCAACCGGCGACCGGCAAAGGCGAAGGGCAGGCTTTCCCCGGCGCTGCCCCCGATGCGTGAAGGCCCGGTCATGGCGTGGCCTCCGTCACCCGCAGGACGAGATGCGTCACCGTGTCCCGTTCAGCCACCAGCCATTGCCCGCAGCCCTGGGAATGCACCCAGTATTCCCGTGCAAGCCCCCGAGGGTTCTCGCGCACATACAGATACCCCGCCCAATCGGCATCGCTGCAGCCAAAGCCGGGGCGCGCAACCGAAGGATCGCCGCCATAGCGAAACTCGCTTGCATCCCGAGGCCCGCAGAATGGGCAGATCATCGGTCCGGGTTTAATCATGGGGTTAGTCATGCGCCACCCCTGCATGCGCCTCATCAATCAGGCGGCCCGTCGCGAACCGCTCCAGCCCGAAAGGCGCGGACAGATCATGGTGCCGCCCTGTCGCCATCAGATGCGCCAGCATCTTGCCGCCGATGGGAATGGCCTTGAAACCTCCGGTTCCCCAGCCACAATTCAGATACAGGTTCGTCAGCGGCGAAGGCCCCAGGATCGGCGAGTTGTCGGGCGAGGTGTCGACCGTCCCCCCCCATTGCCGCATCAGCCTCAGCGTCGAAAAGGCGGGGAACATCTCGACGACCGAGGCCAGAACCTCGCGCGTTTTCGCCAGGTCCCCACGCCGCGCGTATGAAGGCACCGGCTCCAGGCCCCCACCGATCACCAACTCTCCCTTGTCGGACTGGCTGACATAGGCACTATTGGGGGTCGAGGCGACGACATGGTGCAGACAGGGCTTCAGGGGCTCGCTGACCATGGCCTGCAGGGTCATGCACAGAAGTGGCAGCCGGAACCCGGCCAGCCGCGCCAGTTCGGGCGAGGCCCCGGCGACAGCCATGCCGAAGACACTGGCCTCGATCACCCCATGCGAGGTTTCCACGGCGCGAACCCGCCCACCTTCGATGCGAAACCCGTTGACGGCGCAGTTCTGCACGATGTCTACGCCCATGCCGTCCGCCGCCCGCGCATAGCCCCAGGCCACCGCATCATGCCGCGCGACCCCGGCGCGCCGCTGGATCATCCCGCCAAACACCGGCCAGCGACAGTAGGGCGAAGGGTCCAGCAGCGGCACCATCGCCAGCACGTCGTCGCGGGTCAGGAGGCTGGATTCGATCCCTGCGACCTGCATCGCGTTCACGACGCGGCGCATTCCCTCCATCTCGGACGGCGCATGGGCCAGCTCGATATTGCCGCGCTGCGAGAACATGATGTTGTAGTTCAGTTCGCGCGACAGGCCCTCGTAGATCTTCAGCGAGGCGTCATAGATCACCTGGCTTTCCCGGTGGAAATAATTGGAACGGATGATCGTGGTGTTGCGGCCCGTGTTGCCGCCGCCCAGCCAGGCCTTCTCGATCACCAGGACATCTGTGATCCCGTGATCCTTCGCCAGATGCCAGGCCGCCGAAAGCCCATGCCCGCCGCCGCCGATGATCACCGCGTCATAGCGCCTGCGCGGTTCCGGCGACCGCCAGGCCGGGGTCCAGCCGCGCTGGCCGCGCAACCCTTCGCGGAACAGCCGCAGCGCCGAGTAACGATGCTCTATCCCGGGAACTGGCGCTGTCATAGTCAGAGGTGCCCTATGCCGAAGGAAGTGACAAAACTGAGTTCTAAGTCTCCGGACTGCATTCGTCTGGAAGCTCGCTGCTGAACAAGCATACAACAAAATGCCGACAGCTTGTCAACGATTGTCGAGCGACAGGAGGAGTCGATGTAGGTTCCGCCGAAAGGAGGTGCCAGATCGAATTGAGAATGGCGCTCTCTCGCTGGCGAGCACCAGGCGCCCACTGCAGACGGTTGACACGCGGTCTCGCCGCACTATACGCTTGTTCAGCAAGAATCAGAAGTGTTCGGTGTAAATGCCCAAGAGCGAGGCGTCAGCAGAGAAAGCGGGGCCTGATTGAAGACCAAGACGGGATCGACCTTGAATGGCCCGCGCCTTGCGCCAGAAACGCTCGATGTGAGCGCGGGTGGGCAAGACGTCAGGCTCAGCGCGGTGGAGACCGCCCCAACTATTCGACCGCTTTGGTGTGAGCGGCGGATTCCAGCCCGTCGCTGCGGAGCATGGTGAACATGGTCAGCGTCTTCAAGGATCCTCGCAAGGCCACCTACCTGAATCCCGAAGGCGCCGAAAAACCGCTGAGAAGTCCTCTGCCACAATCAACTGTCGCCGCGGCCCGCGCCTATCGCAAGCAGCGGATGGTCGACCAGGTGGTCAGGCATGACTGTGCGGCCATCCTGCTGTTCGACCCCGTCAACTGTTGATTTCCACTGAGAACTGAGCCGGTTTTTCCATCGAGAATTGACCCACCTTTGATTATGGATTTCGGGTCAGTCGTGGGTCAAGGGCGAGTTTCACTCCTTCTTTTTTCGGGCTGTTGCGGCTGAGCTGGCCTTGAAGCGGAAGCTGTCATTTCCGGTCTCGAGGATGTGGCAGCGGTGGGTGAGGCGGTCGAGTAGAGCCGTGGTCATCTTGGCATCACCAAAGACGGTGGCCCATTCGCTGAAGCTGAGGTTGGTGGTGATCACGACGCTGGCGCGTTCATAGAGCTTGCTAAGCAGGTGGAACAGCAACGCCCCGCCCGAGGCGCTGAACGGCAGGTATCCGAGCTCGTCCAAGATGACGAGGTCGAGCTTGGTCAGGCTTTCGGCGATCTGCCCTGCCTTACCCTTGGCCTTTTCCTGTTCGAGGGCATTGACCAGTTCGATGGTGGAGAAGAAGCGGACCTTGCGGCGATGATGCTCGATGGCCTGAACGCCAAGGGCCGTCGCGACATGGGTCTTTCCGGTGCCTGGGCCACCAATCAGGACAACGTTCTGGGCCCCGTCCATGAACTCACCGCGATGCAGGGTCCTGACAGTGGCCTCGTTGATCTCGCTGGCTGCGAAGTCAAAGCCCGAGAGATCCTTGTAGGCGGGGAAGCGTGCCGCCTTCATGTGATAGGCGATGGAGCGCACCTCGCGTTCAGCCAATTCGGCTTTCAGAAGTTGCGACAGGATCGGAATGGCGGCTTCAAAAGCCGGGGCCCCCTGCTCGATCAGATCCTCTACGGCTTGGGCCATGCCATACATCTTCAGGCTGCGGAGCATGATGACGATGGCCGCGGCGGCGGGGTCATGACGCATGGCGGCCTCCCGCAATTTGGCTGCGCAGAGCGTCATAGCGATCGACATTGGCCTTGGGCTCGCGCTGCAGGGCCAGCGCTTGTGGAGTATCCAGTGGCGGACCACCGATCACCTTGCCGTCGACAAGGCAGTGTAGGAGGTTCAGCACATGGGTCTTGGTGGGCACGCCCTCAGCCAAGGCCAGCTCCACGGCGGTCAGCACGGCTTGCTCATCATGGTGCAACACAAGCGCAAGGATATCGACCATCTCGCGATCGCCGCCGGGCTTGCGCAGCATATGGTCCTGCAACAGCCTGAAGGCCTCCGGCAATTCCAGGAAGGGTGCGCCGTTGCGAAGCGCGCCCGGCTTGCGTTGCACGACTGCCAGATAATGCCGCCAGTCGTAGACCGTCTTCATGGGCAGCTTATGGCTGCGCTGAATGATGCGGGTATGTCCGCACAGGATCTGGCCTTCCGCCGCCACGACCAGTCGGTCGGGGTAGACCCGAAGGCTGACAGGGCGGTTCGCAAACGACGCCGGAACGCTGTAGCGATTGCGTTCAAAGCTGATCAGGCAGGTGGGCGAGACGCGCTTGCTCACCTCGACGAAGCCGTCAAAGGCCACCGGCAGGGACATCAGGGCTGCTCGTTCCGCGGCCCAGATATCGGCAATGGTCCCGGGCAACGTGCCATGGGCGGTCTCATGCCACAGCGCGATGCAACGTTGTTCCAGCCAGTCATTCAGCGCGGCAAGATCGGGAAAGTCCGGCATGCCTTGCAGCACTTGATGACGGGAGTCGCGGACGTTCTTCTCGATCTGCCCTTTCTCCCAACCTGCCGCTGGATTACAGAAGTCCGGCTCGAAGACATAGTGGTTCGCCATCGCCAGAAAGCGGATATTGACCTGCCGCACCTTGCCACGGCCCACAAGATCCACCGCCGTCTTCATATTATCGTAGATCCCGCGTTCAGGCACACCACCGAACACCCGGAACGCATGCCAGTGCGCGTCGAACAGCATCTCGTGGGTCTGCAAGGGATAGGCCCGTAGAAGGAAGGCCCGGCTGTGCGACAGCTTGATATGGGCGACCTGGAGCTTCATCCGCTCGCCACCGATCACCGCAAAGTCCTCGCTCCAGTCAAACTGGAACGCCTCGCCGGGGCGGAAAGCCAGGGGGACGAAGGTGCCACGCCCGGTTGTCTGTTCCTCGCGCTGACGATCGGCACGCCACTGCCGTGCAAAAGCCGCCACACGGTTGTAGGAACCGGTAAAACCCAGAGCGACAAGATCGGCATGCATCTTCTTCAGCGTGTGCCGATCTTTGCGTCCCTTCTTCGCATTGGTCTTGAGCCAGCCCGTCAGCGTCTCGGCAAATGGATCAAGCTTGCTCGACCGTTCCGGCGTCGCGAATTGTGGCTCGATCACATCAGCCTTCAGATACTTCTTGATGGTATTGCGCGACACTCCGGTGCGGCGCTCGATCTCCCGTATCGCCAAACCCTGACGCAGGCGTAGCTTCCGGATCACGTTAAGTAGTCCCATGTCGATCACTCCTTTGACCCCCTCGCTCTTCGCTCGGGGGAGGGTCACATGGGTCAAATCTCAATGGAAATTATGCGCCTACACGGGTCACTTCTCACTGGAAATCAACA
>VGDH01000075.1 GCA_016869835.1 Alphaproteobacteria bacterium | reverse complement strand
GAATTGACCTTTGAAATCCTTGACGAAAAAGGCCGCAAGCGGCAGTTCGGCTCGGTTGCCGGGGGGGGGCGTTATGACGATCTGGTCAAGCGCTTTACCGGCCAGTCGGTGCCCGCAACCGGCGTGTCGATCGGCGTTGATCGCCTCCTCGCGGCCCTTCGCGCCAAGGGGCGCGTCGGTGGCTCCTCGGCGGGTCCGGTCGTCGTGACGGTGATGGACCGCGACCGGATGGCCGATTACATGGCCATGGTGGCCGACCTGCGCAATGCGGGCATCCGAGCCGAGGTTTATCTCGGCAACCCCAAGAATTTCGGCAACCAGTTGAAATATGCGGATAAACGCGAAAGCCCGGTGGCCGTCATCCAGGGCGGGAACGAGGCGGAAAAGGGCACGATCATTCTGAAGGACCTGATCCTTGGGGCCAAGATCGCCGAGAACGCCACGCTTGAGGAATGGAAGGACCGCCCGGCGCAAGTGGAAATCCCCCGCGCCGATCTGGTCGCGGAAGTGCGGAAAATGCTGGGGCAATGACCACCAAACCCGCCATCCGCGCCGAGGCCGCGCGCCTCTATGCCGCCTTCCTTGCCGCAGGCGCCGCGCCGGTCGAGGCCGATATCCTGCTGCCCGCCGACACCATGTTGGACCTTTACGGCGAAGATATCCGTGCGCGGGCCTATGTCACCCATGACCCCCTGCGCGGCGAGATGATGCTGCGGCCCGATTTCACGGTGCCCGTCGTTCAGGCCCATATGGCCCATGGTGCCGACCCTGCACGCTATGCCTATATGGGCGAGGTGTTCCGCAAGCAGGATCACCTTGGCAACCGCGCCAGCGAATATCTGCAAGTGGGGTTCGAGGTGTTTGACCGCGCCGCGCCCGAGGCAGCCGACGCCGAGGTTTTTGCGCTGTTTTGCCAATGTTTGCAGGGGCTTCCCTTGCGTGCCGTGACCGGAGACATTGGCATCCTCATGGCCGCGGTGCGCGGCCTGGACACCACCGCGCGGCGCAAGGCGGCGCTGTTGCGCCATATCTGGCGGCCAAAGCGGTTCCGCGCGCTGCTTGACCGCTTTGCCGGTCGCGCGACCATGCCTCCCGCCCGGGCCCAGCTTCTGGAGAAGCTTGCCAAGGGCAGCCCGGCGGCGCTGATCGCCGAGGCCGCCCCTTTGATCGGTCTGCGCAGCGAGGCGGAGATCGCCGCCCGCGCCGCTGCGCTGATCGAGGATGCCAGCGCCAAGCCGATTGCCGCCACCGAGGCGGCGATGCTTTATGATCTTCTGTCCTTGCAGGCCCCGGCCCGCGCCGCCCTTGACCATCTGCGCGGCAATGCGCCGTTGTTGCCGGCCATCGAACCGGCGGTGACCCGCTTTGCCGCCCGGCTTGACGCGCTGGACGGGCGTGGGGTCGATACCGCCACGCTGGCCTTTGAGGCAAGCCTTGGCCGCACCACGATGGAGTATTACGACGGTTTCACCTTTGCCTTTGTCGGCCCGGCCGATCTGCCGCCTGTCGCCTCGGGCGGGCGCTATGACGCGCTGACGGCGGTTCTTGGGCAGGGCAAGTCCATCCCGGCGGTGGGGGGCATCATCCGGCCCAATCTGGTGGCCGCACTCAAAGGGGCCGCGTGATGCTGAAGATCGGCGTGCCGTCCAAGGGGCGGCTGATGGAAAAGACCTTTGACTGGTTCGGCGCGCGTGGGGTTGCCATGGCCCGCACCGGCAATGAACGGGAGTATTCCGGCGCAGTTCAAGGGGTTGAGGGGGTGGAGCTGGTGCTGCTGTCGGCGGGTGAGATCCCGCGTGAGCTTGCGGCGGGGCGCATTCACCTGGGTGTCACCGGGTCGGACCTTGTGCGCGACAAGCTGGCCGATTGGGACAAGCAGGTGGCAGAGCTGTCGGCCCTGGGCTTTGGTCATGCCGATCTGATCATCGCCGTGCCGGATGCCTGGATCGACGTCGATACGCTGGATGATCTTGATGCTGCCGCTGGGGCCTTTCGGGCGGCCCATGGTTTGCGCCTGCGGATTGCCACCAAGTATCACCGTCTTGTGCGCGAGTTCCTGACGACGCATGGCGTGGCCGATTATCAGCTGGTGGACAGTCAGGGCGCCACCGAAGGCACGGTGAAAAACCTGACAGCCGAGGCGGTGGCTGATATCACCTCGACCGGGGAAACGCTTCGGGCGAACCATCTGAAGATCCTGTCGGATGGGCTTATTCACCAAAGCCAGGCCACGCTTTACGCCGCCCGCGCTGCCGATTGGGCCGAGGCCGGTGCCGTCTTGCACCGTTTAGCCAAGCAGCTGGGCCTGGTGGTTCCCGAAGGGCTTTAACCCGGTTTTCGGCTGACCAGCGCCACGCCCAGACCCGCAAGCGCCATGCCGGCCCAGGCGAGGGGCGGCATTTCTTCGCCCAAAAGTGGCCAGGCGCAAAGGGCGGCCAGCGCGGGAACAAGGTAGAAAAGCGAGGAGACGCGGGCGACCTCTCCGGCGCGGATCATGGCGAGGAGCAGCGACATCGCAAGCAGCGAATTGGCCAGCACCAGATAGGCCATGGCCCAGACAAACTCGGCGTCCCATGCCACCACCATACTTTCGCTGGCCCAAGCCGCGGGAAGGCAAACCCCGGCCCCCACAGCATATTGGATGAGATTGGCCGAAACCGGGTGATGCGTCACGCCGAAGCGCTTTTCATAAAGCGTGCCGGCCGTGATGCCCAAAAGCGCCAGACCGGCCATCACCACGCCAAAGGCATTCTCCACCGCCACGGTTGAGCGTCCGAAAATCGCCAGCGCCGCGCCTGTAAGCCCCAAGGCAAGGCCCAGCCAGCCCAAGCGGCCGATGCGTTCGCCCACCAGTCTCGGCGCGACGAGGGCCACGAGGATCGGTTGCAGGCAGACGATGATCGCCACCGCGCCTGCCGAAGTGCCGGATTTGAAGGCGACATAGCACAGCCCGAAATAGACCACCTGAATGAGAAAGCCGACCACCGCCACATCCAGCACCCCGCGCCGCGAGGGCATCGGCGGGTGCAAGAGCAGCGCCACCGAGATCAGAAGGACCAGCACAAGACAATAGCGCAGCGCCAGCACGGTCAGGGGCGCGGCATGGGTGACGGCGATCTTGGCCACGGCAAAGCCTGCCGACCACAGGATCAGAAAGACGACAGGGGCGGCGTTCAGCCAGAGGGGGCGGTTGGTCATGGCGCCTGTTTGGCGCGCAGCCTGCGAAATGACAAGGTGTCTTGGGAAGGCGTCTTGACCTGCGGCAGCGGCGATCTAGCTCCAGCTGACCTTAACAAGGATCACACAGCCATGCGCACTCTGCCCCTTCTTTCTGCCGTCCTTTTTGCCCTTCCCGCCTTTGCCCAGGATCTTGCCACCGGCGAGGCCATCAAGGCGGCGGTGTCCGGCAATACCATTCAGGGAAGCATGACGAGTTCCGGCCCGTACGCCGAGTTCTATGCTGAAGACGGCACCATCAAGGGCGACGGCTATACCGCGGCCTGGTCGATCGACGGCGATACTATGTGCTTTACCTATGAAGGCGCGGAACCCGATTGCTGGGGCGTGCGGATCAATGCCGATCAGGTGGTCTGGATCAAGGATGGTGCCGAAGGCGGCACCGGCACCATCGTTGCGGGCAATCCGAACGACTTCTAAGCCAAGCCCGCCGGTTATCTCAGCCCGATTTCGGCCAAGGCCTGGGCTAGGCTAGGCGGCAGTTTGTCGTCCAGCGCCCGGCCTTTTGGCAGATCGCGCGGGCTGTCGGCGAGGTCAAGATAGCGCCAGCCCTGAAAGGGGCGGCGCGCCGCCGCTTCGGTGCGGATCACCTCGGCATCCAAGACCAGCGCGCAGCGCGCAATGCCATCGGACCCACGTCGCTCGTCCAGGGCAAGGATGCGCTGGCGGGCCAGAATGACCCCCTTGATCACCCAGTAAAGCGACCCGCCCGCGAGGATTTCGTCGGCGCGTTTGGGCCACATGCGGGTGACATGTTCCGCCGTGCCGGGGGCCCAGAGCCGGGTATTCTGGGTTTGCCAGTCGATCAGATGCTCGACCGACTCCGCCCCCACACAAAGCTTGATGATATTGAGATGGTCCACGATTCCCCCGGCGATGCGCCTTGGCAGAGAATAGGGCCGTGGGCGGCAGTCTCAAGTCTTGCCGACCCCTCTTGATGGGCGTATCTTGCGGGTTCGCCCCCCGACCACCACAACAGATTTTGCCATAGGACCGCCCGATGTCGCCCTTCTCTGCCCCCATTGCCGAAGCCATCTGGGACATGAAGTATCGCTTCAAGAAGGCCGATGGCACCCCGATCGACGGCACGGTCGAGGACAGCTGGCGCCGCATCGCGCGCGCCTTGGCCGAGGTGGAGAAAGAACCAAAGGTCTGGGAAGAGCGGTTCTATGGCGCGCTGGAAGGGTTCAAGTTCCTGCCCGCTGGGCGCATCACCGCAGGGGCGGGCACCGGGCGCAATGTCACGCTGTTCAACTGCTTTGTGATGGGCACCATCCCCGACAGCATGGGCGGCATTTTCGACGGGCTGAAAGAGGCCGCGCTGACCATGCAGCAGGGCGGTGGCATCGGCTATGACTTCTCTACCATCCGCCCGCGCGGGGCCGAGGTGAAGGGCGTGGCGGCGGATGCCTCTGGCCCGCTTTCCTTCATGGATGTCTGGGACGCGATGTGCCGCACCATCATATCAGCCGGTTCGCGCCGGGGGGCCATGATGGCCACCATGCGCTGCGACCACCCCGATGTGGAGGCGTTCATCGAGGCCAAGAAAGACCCTGCGCGCCTGCGGATGTTCAACCTTTCGGTGCTGGTGACCGATCCCTTCATGGATGCGGTCAAGGCCGATGGTCCGTGGGAACTGGTGTTTGACGGCCGCGTCTATCGCACCGTTCAGGCGCGTGATCTGTGGAACAAGATCATGCGCAACACCTATGATTTCGCCGAGCCGGGCGTGATCTTCATCGACCGGATCAACAAGGCCAACAACCTTGGCTATGTCGAAACCATCGCCGCGACCAACCCCTGCGGCGAGCAACCCCTGCCGCCCTATGGTGCCTGCCTTTTGGGGTCGATCAACCTTGCCACCCTTGTGACCGCGCCTTTCTCGGCGCAGGCGGAACTTGACCCCAAGGCGCTGGATGATCTGGTGCGCCTTGCCGTGCGGATGATGGACAATGTGGTGGATGCCAGCCGCTTCCCGCTTCCCCAGCAAGAGGCTGAGGCGCGGGCCAAGCGTCGCATTGGCCTTGGCGTCACCGGTCTGGCCGATGCGCTTTTGATGCTGGGTCTGCGCTATGGCAGCGCCGAGGCCGCCGCGCAGACCGAAAAATGGATGCACGCGATTGCGCGGGCGTCCTATTTGGCATCTGTCGATCTGGCCAAGGAAAAGGGCGCTTTCCCGCTGTTTGACGCCAAGGGCTATCTTGCCTCGGGCAGCATGATGCAGATGGACACCGATGTGCGCGACGCCATCGCAACCCACGGCATCCGCAACGCGCTTTTGACCTCGATCGCGCCGACCGGGACGATTTCGCTATATGCCGGGAACGTCTCGTCGGGGGTCGAGCCGGTCTTTGCCTATGCCTACACCCGCAAGGTGCTGCAAAAGGATGGCTCGCGCACCGAGGAAGAGGTGGTCGATTACGCCGTGCGGCTGTGGCGCGAGTTGAAGGGCGACGCGCCCTTGCCCGACTATTTCGTCAACGCCCAAACCCTGCCGCCCTTGGACCATGTGCGCATGCAGGCGGCGGCGCAGAAATGGGTCGACAGCAGCATTTCCAAGACCATCAACTGCCCCGAGGATATCTCGTTCGATGCCTTCAAAGAGGTCTATCTGTCCGCTTGGGACCAAGGCTGCAAAGGCTGCACTACCTATCGGCCGAATGATGTGACCGGCTCGGTTCTGTCGGTCAGCGAGTCCAGCGACAAGACCCCCTCCGAAGCCCCGGCGCAAGCGCACGGCGGTGAGGTGATTTATCTCTCCGAACCGTTGGAACGCCCGGCGGCGCTGGAAGGCCATACCTACAAGGTGAAATGGCCGGGGTCGGAACATGCGCTGTATATCACCATCAATGACGTGGTGATCTCGGGCCATCGTCGCCCGTTCGAGGTGTTCATCAACTCTAAGAACATGGAGCATTTCGCCTGGACCGTGGCGCTGACGCGGATGATTTCGGCGGTGTTCCGGCGCGGCGGGGATATCTCGTTCGTGGTGGAAGAGCTGAAAGCGGTGTTCGACCCGCGCGGCGGGGCCTGGATGGAAGGGCGCTATATCCCGTCGATCCTGGCGGCAATCGGTGGGGTGATCGAACGCCACCTGATCGCCATCGGCTTTATCGAGGGCGAGGGGCTGGGTCTGAAATCCGACCCCAAGGCCGAGGTGATGGTGGTGGGCGGCGGCCCGCGCGGGGCGGCTTGCCCGTCTTGCGGCAGCCTTGCCATGCAGATGAAAGAGGGCTGCATGACCTGCACCGATTGCGGCCATTCGAAGTGCGGGTGATGCCCGGACGGGCGTGGGTTTGAGGTTTGACCGTCTGGTTTGACCACCCCCGGGCGCGGTCAGGCCAGCGTAACCTCAACGCTGCCGATGCCGTCGATGAACACGGCCACCACATCGCCCGCCTTTACCGGCCGCGCGCCAAGCGAGGTGCCGACGGCGATCACATCGCAGGGCATCAGCGTCATGTCCTGCGACAGATGATGCACAATCTCGGCAGGCGAGAAGATCATGTCGGCGGCGGGGTAGGACTGACGCTCGCGCCCGTTCACCAGCGTGCGGATCGTCAGATCGCGCCAGTCAAGCCCGGTGGCGATGGTCGGGCCGATGACGCCAAAGCCGTCAAGCCCCTTGGACCGGTTCCATTGCGGAAAGCTGGGGTCGGCGTTCAGAATATTCAGCGATGTCAGATCGTTGATGCAGGTATAGCCGAAAATCGCAGCCTCAGCCTCGGCCAGGGTGGCGTTGCGGTAGGGGGTGCCGATCACCACCCCCAATTCACCTTCATAGATCACCCGGCCCGCATGGGGCGGCAGGGTGACGGTCGCGCCATGGCCGACAACCGAGCTGTCTGGTTTGAGAAACCACAGGGGCGCGGCGGGAATGGCGTGGCCATTCTTTTCGGCGGCGGCGCGGTAATTGTTCCAAAGCCCAATGAACTTGCCGGGCTGGCAAGGGGGCAAAAGCCGGGTCCCGGTCAGGCTTTCGGCAGGTCCGGCCGGGGTTGATCCGGCAAAATCTGCCATCGGCTGCACCGTGGTTTCGGTGACAAGGCCCGAAAGAATACGCCCATCGGCGGTTTGGACACGGCCCCAAGCCATATGTCACCTCCTGTCATGAAGGCCACCGACAGGCGCCGGCCCTGAGGCATGCTGCATCAGGGTCGGGCGCTTTGGTCAACCCAGAATGTCGACGAAGGTTTTCGACGGCCGCATCACGGCGACGGTCTTGGCCTCATCGGTGTGGTAATAGCCGCCCAGATCGACGGGCTTGCCCTGACCGGCGGCCAGTTCGGCCAGGATCTTGACTTCATTCGCGGCCAGCGCCTTGGCGATGGGGGCGAAATGCGCGGCGAGTTCCGCGCTTTCGGTTTGCGCAGCCAGGGCCTCGGCCCAGTAAAGCGCAAAGAAGAAATGGCTGTCGCGGTTGTCGGTTTCGCCCACGCGGCCCTTGGGTGATTTGTCGTGGTCCAAGACCCCTTGGGTCGCGGCATCCACGGCCTTGCCCAGAACGCGGGCCTTCTCGTTGCCCTTCACGTCGGCAAGGAACTTCAGGCTTTCGCCAAGCGCGCAGAATTCGCCCAAGGAGTCCCAGCGCAGGTGGTTTTCTTCGACGAGCTGCTGCACGTGCTTCGGGGCCGAACCGCCAGCGCCGGTTTCGAAAAGGCCCCCGCCGTTCATCAGCTTGACGATCGACAGCATCTTGGCTGAGGTGCCCAGTTCCAGGATCGGGAAGAGGTCGGTCAGATAGTCGCGCAGCACGTTGCCGGTGACGGCGATGGAGTTTTCGCCCTTGCGGATGGTTTCCAGCGACAGGCGCGTCGCCTCACGCGGGGCGAGGATCTGGAACTTGTCGGCCACGCCCGCGGCAGCCAGGATCGGCTTGACGTATTTGATAAGCGCGGCGTCATGTGCGCGGGTGGCGTCCAGCCAGAAGATCGCCTGACAGCCCTCGGCCCTTTGGCGGTCAATCGCAAGACGCACCCAGTCCTCGATGGGGGCCTTGCGGGTGGAGGCGGCGCGCCAGATGTCGCCCTTCTCGACGCTGTGCTGGTGCAGCACATCGCCATTCGCCGCGATCATCCGCACGACACCGTCGGCGGCAATCTCAAACGTGGTGGGGTGAGAGCCGTATTCCTCGGCCTTTTGCGCCATCAGCCCGACGTTCTGCACGGTGCCTGCAGTCGCCGGGTCCAATGCGCCGGTTTTCTTGAAATAGCTGACCGTCTCTTCGTAAACCGCCGCATATGAACTGTCGGGAATGACGCAGTTGGTATCGGCGGCCTTGCCATCGGGGCCCCAGCCTTTGCCGCCCGCGCGGATCAGGGCGGGCATGGAGGCGTCGACGATCACATCCGAGGGAACATGCAGGTTGGTGATGCCCTTGTCCGAGTTCACCATGTACATCGGCGCGTGATCAGCCATGGTGGCGGCGATATCGGCCTCAACCTCGGCGCGGTTTGCCATGGTGGCCACGCGGTCCATCATGACGCCGATGCCAGAGTTCGCATCAACCCCGGCGGCGGCCAGAGCGGCCCCATGCTTTTCGAAGACCGGGGCAAGAAAGGCTTTTACAGCATGGCCAAAGATGATCGGGTCCGAAACCTTCATCATCGTGGCCTTGAGGTGGATCGAGAAGAGAACCCCCTTGGCCTTGGACGCGGCCACCTGTTCGGCCAGAAACGCCTGCAGCGCCCGTGCCGACATGAAGGTGCCATCCACCACGGTGCCGGCGGGGTATTTGATGCCGTCTTTCAGCACGGTGACTGTGCCATCCTTGGCCACATGTTCGATGCGCGCCGGGCCGGCCTGAGCCTCGCTCAGCGTGACTGAGGTTTCATTCGAGCGGAAATCGCCTGCCGACATGGTAGAGACATGGGTCTTGCTGTCAGCCGACCATGCGCCCATCGAATGGGGGTTGGCTTTGGCATAGTGCTTCACGGCCACCGCCGCGCGGCGGTCCGAGTTGCCTTCGCGCAGGACCGGGTTCACCGCCGAGCCCTTGACGGCGTCATAGCGGCGGCGGATTTCCCTTTCCGCCTCGGTGGTAGGGTTTTCAGGGTAGTCTGGCAGTTCATAGCCCTGCGACTGCAATTCCTTGACGGCAGAAATCAGCTGCGGGGCCGAGGCCGAGATGTTCGGCAGTTTGATGACATTGGCGGCAGGCGTGGTGACCAGCGTGCCGAGTTCCGCAAGATCATCGCTTTGACACTTGTCGGCGGGCAGGTGATCGGAAAAGGCCGCGATGATCCGCCCGGCAAGCGAGATGTCGCGCGTCCCGACCGAAACCCCGGCGGCCGCCGCAAAGGTGCGGATGATCGGCAAGAGCGACGCCGAAGCGAGTTGCGGCGCTTCGTCAACTTTGGTGACGATGATATCGGGCTGGGTCGGGTTGGTCATGGTCTGGCCTTTGTCCAAAGAGCGGTGGTCGTGCGGATTCGGCGCCTTTTGCCGCATCGCGGCGCAAAAGAACAGCGCTACCCTAAAGCGATCGGTGGCAGACCGAAAGCGACAGTATGGATTTCCTGTGCGACATTGCTGCGCGAAAGGCGCGCGCCGCAATGATCTTTGGCGCGAATCGGATCAGACGACCTTGACCACAAGGCTGCCAAGCCCGTCGATGGTGGCTTCCATCATGTCGCCGCGCGCCACCGCACCAACGCCCGAGGGGGTGCCGGACATGATGACATCGCCGGCCTTAAGTTCAAAGTATTCCGACAGATAGGAAATCATTTCGGGCACTTTCCGGATCATCTGGTTCAGATCGCCCTCTTGTTTCAGCGCCCCGTAGACCTTCAGCGCGATTCGCCCCTGGCTGAGGTGGCCGATCTTGTCGGCGGCATTTAGCGGACCGACCGGACCCGAGCGTTCAAAGGCCTTGCCGATTTCCCACGGCCGCCCAAGCTTTTTCGCCTCGCCCTGCAGGTCGCGCCGGGTCATATCCAGCGAGATGGCATAGCCCCAGACATGATTGAGCGCCTTATCGATGGAAATATTGGGGCCCCCCGACTTCAGCGCCACCAACAGTTCGACCTCGTGATGCACATCAGAGCTGTGGCGTGGATAGGGGAATTCGCCGGTCGAATCGAGGTTGTTGGGGTTTTTCTGGAAGAAGAACGGCGGTTCGCGGTCCGGATCATGCCCCATCTCAACGGCATGGGCGGCATAGTTGCGGCCGATGCAATAGACGCGGCGCACGGGAAATGCGCCGCCCCCGCTGACGGGAATCTAGGGCGTTTGCGGGGTGGGGATTACAAAGTCAGGCATGTCTTGCCTCTTGCAGGATGGGGTGCGGCAGATCCTACCGAGGCGATTGGTCCAAATCAATTTTGATCCTGTCGCACTTTTTTGGATTGTGCAGACCAATTCATGATTGACTGCTGGCTCTAGGCGGAACAGCGCATTGATTGGTAGAAATTGGTTAGCCAATGTAGGGAATGATTGATGTCCGATCAGGCATCTGAAGATCTGCATCCCGTGGCGCGGCTTTGGTCGTTCATTGTAGAGGCCGGGCATCCGCGCGGTGGCAGGTTGCTGCCGGAACGGCATTTGGCCGAAACGCTAAGCATGAGCCGCGCCACCCTGCGCAAGGCGCTTGATTCACTGGAACGTGACGGTCTGATCTGGCGGCATGTCGGAAAGGGCACCTTCGTTTCGGACGGGACCCTGCCCAAGGCGCCAAGCTCCGCCCTGTCCGAGTTGGGGCGCCATCTGACTCCGTTTCGCATGATGCGCGCGCGTCTGGCGATCGAGCCCGCCATTGCGCGCGAGGCGGCGGTCAATGCCTCGGGCGAGGCGCTTCGGCGGATGCAGCTGGCCATCGACCGGGCCAAGGCGGCCACCACCTGGAAGGAATATGAAACGCAGGACGATCCCTTTCACCGTGCAGTGGCCGAGGCGAGTGACAACCTCTTGTTGCTGACGTTGTTTGACCAGCTGAACGAAGTGCGCCGTGCCGTGGCCTGGGGCGGCGTGGCGCGCGAAAGCGTTCGGCCCACGGCGGACCATCCTGGCATTGCCGAGCATGACGCGATTGCTGCCGTGATTTCCAACCGCGATGCGGGTGCCGCCTATGAGGCAATGCGTCGGCATCTGGGCTCGATCGCCAAGCGGCTTTTTGACGAGGGGTGACGCAGGCAAGACAGACGGAACCACCACAGAGGGGACGCGAAGAAGCCTGTTCCGTCGGGAGTGGAGATAACCCGCCTTCTTGAGGCGGAGGATCAAGACGGCTGTCTTTGCTAAACTGGCAAGCGTCGCGCTGGCGCCCACTGTGCTTGTATCCGCGGCCAAGACTGAAACCATCCGCGTCACGCTGTCCGATCCGCCGTCAGATGAAATGGCCGCTCTCTGTGTGATGCGCGACCGCGCTTTCGCAGGTCTTGCAAGCCGCAGGGTTCAAGGCTCCGGTGCGCCCGCGCCTGCGCGATGAGTTGTGGGTCAAGCTGTGGGACAACCTGGCGTTCAACCCCATTTCGGCGCTGACCCATGCAACCTTGGACGTGCTCTGCACCGATCCGGGCACGGGTGAGGTCGCGCGGCGCATGATGATCGAGGCGCAGGTGGTGGCCGAAAAGCGGGGTGTGAGCTTTCCGATAGATGTGGATCGCCGCATCGAGGGCGGGGCGGCGGTGGGGGCGCATCGGACCTCGATGCTGTAGGATCTCGACGCCGGGCGGCCGATGGAGATTGAGGCGCTTGTCACCTCGGTGCAGGAGTCGGGCCGCATCAACCCCGACGATTGACACCGTCTTGGCACTGCGGGGCCGCGTGGCGTGGCTTTATCAAGGCGTCTAGCCGGGGTTAGCAGGTGCCGTAATAGCCGCGCGAATAGCGGCAGTATTCCCGCGCCACGCCTGCGGCGATCATCGCGGCGGCAATGTCCTGCCCGTCTTCCAGAAAGCACTGACCCACGACGCGCCGATAGCGGTCGGTGTCGCGTTGCACGCAGGTCAGGGTGTGGCCGTCGATCAGGTCGCGCATCGCTTGGGTGGCGGCCGAACCGCCGCGCTGCTTGCGTTCAGGGGCATCAAGCCCCCAGATGCGGATGGCCACATCCAGACCCGAAAGCCGGAAGGTATCCCCGTCGGTCACGCGCAGCACGACGCCCGAGATCACCGGGCCTTGGGCGGTGGCAGGGGGTGGGGCCAGCGCCAGCGCTGCGGCAAGCGCCAGACAAAGCCGCATCAGCGTGGGCCGGATGAGGGGGGCTTGGCGGGACATGGATACCTCGTGCCCAAGCCTATCCGGGCTTTGGGCCGCGTTGAAGTTATCGATCGGTAAAGGGTAAATCGAACGGGTGGGGGCGCGTGGGCGGGAGCCGATCAAAGCCTAACGGCGCTCGCGCCGTGAAAGCCCGGAATCAAGGCGCGAAGGGGCGGCGCGGTTGACCCGCCCGCGAAAGCGTTCGCGGGCCAAGGGCCGGGGTCGCGCCTTACCCTTGCAGCGTTCTTACCCCATAACCATCCCCCCGGGCCTTCATCGCCGCCACAACGGCAATGCTGGCAGCGGCGGTGGTGAAGTAGGGGATCTTGTCCATCAGCGCGACACGGCGGATGTCGCGGCTGTCGGACACGGCTTGCTTGCCTTCGGTGGTGTTCATCACCAGGGCGATGTCGTTGTTCTTCAGCCGGTCCACGATGTTCGGGCGGCCTTCCCAGACCTTGTTGACCTGCGTGGCGGGGATGCGTTCGGCGGTCAGCCATTGGGCGGTGCCTTTGGTGGCGACGATTTCAAAGCCCTGGTCGATCAGGTCGCGGAGGGCTGAGGCGAAGGTCGGGGTCTTGTCCATGTCCTTGATCGAGACAAAGACGCGGCCCTCGGTCGGCAGGGTGACGCCTGCGCCCATCTGCGCCTTCAGGAAGGCCAGAGCAAAGGTGCGGTCCCAGCCCATCACCTCACCGGTTGAGCGCATTTCCGGCCCAAGCACCGGGTCAACGCCGGGGAAGCGGGCGAAGGGCAGCACGGCCTCTTTCACGCTGAACCACGGTGTGATGGGGTCGGCCAGGGTGTGGGCATCGGCCAGCGGCAAGGCGCTGTCGGGGCCAACGCCTGCGGGGTAGGGCGCGCGTTCGGGGAAGTTCGACAAAGGCTCACCCGCCATGAGGCGGGCGGCGATGGAGGCGATGGCAGAGTCGGTGGCCTTGGCCACGAAGGGCACGGTGCGGCTGGCGCGGGGGTTCACCTCGAGCACATAGATCGTGCCGTCCTTGATGGCGAATTGCACGTTCATCAGGCCGACGACATTCAGCGCCTTGGCCATGATGACGGTCTGGCGCTTCAGTTCCTCGACAATCTCGGACGAAAGCTGGTGGGGCGGCAGGCAGCAGGCACTATCGCCCGAATGGACACCCGCCTCTTCGATATGTTCCATGATGCCCGCGACATGGACGTTTTTCCCGTCGGAAAGCGCATCCACGTCCACCTCGACGGCGCCGGACAGATAGCTGTCCAGCAGCACCGGGCTGTCGCCGGACACCTGCACGGCGGTGGAGATGTAACGCTCCAACTGGGCATCGTCGCGGACGATTTCCATGGCGCGGCCACCCAGCACGAAAGAGGGGCGGATGACCAAGGGGTAGCCGACCTCTTTGGCGACGGCAAAGGCCTCATCTCGGCTACGCGCGGTGCCGTTGTGGGGCTGTTTCAGGCCAAGAGATTGCAGAAGCTGTTGGAAACGCTCACGATCTTCGGCAAGGTCGATGGCGTCGGGTGTGGTGCCAAGGATCGGGATGCCCTCGTCATGCAGCGCATTGGCCAGCTTCAAGGGCGTCTGGCCGCCGAATTGCACGATCACACCGTGGAGCGTGCCGTTTTCGTGTTCGACCCGCAGGATTTCCAGAACATGTTCCAGCGTCAGCGGTTCGAAATAAAGCCGGTCCGAGGTGTCATAGTCGGTCGACACGGTTTCGGGGTTGCAGTTGACCATGATGGTCTCATAGCCCGCGCTGGTCAGGGCATAGCAGGCATGGCAGCAGCAATAATCGAACTCGATCCCCTGACCGATGCGGTTCGGGCCGCCGCCAAGGATGACGACCTTTTTGGCATTAGTCGGGCGGCTTTCGCATTCCACATCGCCCATCGCGGGGGCCTCATAGGTGGAATACATATAGGGGGTCTGGGCCTCGAATTCGGCGGCGCAGGTGTCGATGCGTTTGAAGACGGCGGTGACGCCAAGGTTGCGCCGCGCGCGGCGGATCTGGCCCTCATCCCGGCCGGTGAGGGTGGCCAGACGCTTGTCGGTGAAGCCCATCATCTTAAGCTTGCGCAAGCCTTCGGCGGTGACGGGCAGGCCGGATTTGCGAACCTCGGCCTCAGTGTCGATGATCTCGCGGATGCGGTTCAGGAACCACGGGTCGAAAGAGGTGGCCCCGATGATTTCGTCATTGGTCAGCCCGTGGCGCATGGCCTGGGCGATGACGCGCAGGCGGTCGGGCGTGGCCTCGCCCAAGGTTTTCATGATCGCG
>VGDH01000074.1 GCA_016869835.1 Alphaproteobacteria bacterium | reverse complement strand
CTTCCGGCTTATCTCGCTTTCCAGCCATCTTCTGGTCCTCCAAAAAGTGGGATCATCATATCCCAGTTGGTGGACCACTTCAGTGGGGGCACTCCAGTGGCACCGGTTCCATGGCCATGCTGAACCCCGGCGCGCCGGACGTGAACTCGGCTCTGCTGGAGGCCGTTGCCTCGGGCGCGGAAACCATCCTGATGAACCTGCCTGCCGGCCTTGCGCTGGCTGTGCTGAAAGCCGCGCAAGAGCAGGATCTGCGCGACAGCTACATCTGGATCGCGCCGACTCCGCTTTATGACCTGTCCGTGCCCTATGCGGTGGGCGAATACTGGCATGGCAAGATCTGTGTGAACGCCGAGCTTGCCCCTGTGACCATGGGCGGCCCGGATGCACAAAACTGGCTGGCCGTGATGGATGCCTTCGGCAAGGCCGACGATCCGCGCGACACTTTCGGCCAGGCGGGCTATCTCTCCGCGCGGTTCTTTACCGACGCCATGCTGGCAATGGATCCGGCCCAGTTGGATGACCGGGCAGCGGTCACTGCGGCCATCCGGGGCATCAAAGGCTATACTTCGGATCTGATGTGCGGTCCCTTCTATGTGGGCGATGCTGACTTCCATCAGCCAAACCGCGCGGGCCGGATGGTCAAGGTGGTTGCTGGCGGGTTCGAGCTGGTGCGGGACTGCTACGAATACGAAAGCGCCTATTTCGACCGTCACAAGGCGGTGGAAAAAGAGCTTGGCCTGAACTGAGGCCACAGGCCCCGGCCCGAGATTTCAGGCCGGGGCCGTTGCACGCAAGGGGCAGGGCGGAATGACGCGTGGCGCTTACTTTAACTGGCTGGTCTATGCTGTCCTCATGCTGGGCGCATGGATCTGGCTTGCGGGTGACAAGCCTTTCAAGGTGACGGGCATGTTCCTTGCCTCGGGCCTTGCCATCGGCTCGCTTTATGCGCTGGGCGGGATCGGGATGGTGGTCCTGTTCCGTGCCTCGGGCGTCTTGAATTTCTCGGCCGGGGCGGCGGGGGCAACGGGGGCCATGACCGCATGGCAACTGGTGCAATGGGGCATCTGGCCGCCGGCCGCATGGCTTGCCTGCATCGCGGTCGCCATGGCGCTGACCCTGTTCTATCGCCGCCTGATCGCACCCCTGCTTGCCTGGCGCGAAACCGTGGTCAAGGCGGTGGCCACATTGGGCTTTGCGCTGATCGTGCTGGGTCTGGTGTCATTCATCTGGATTGACGATCCGCGCAGCCTTGAACTGCCAACCGATCAGCTTGGGGTCCGCCTTTTCGGCCTGCGGGTGACTGCGACGCGCCTTCTGGCCTTTGCCGCCGCCATCGGCATTGTGGTCGCGATCTGGCTGTTCCTGAGCCGCACCGAAACCGGGTTGCAGATGCGCGCCGTCGCCAATTCGCGCGATCTTTCGGCGCTCTTGGGAATTCCCATTCCCCGGGTGGAAACCATCGCCTGGGGGATTGCTGGCCTTCTTGCGGGCTTTACCGGGCTGATGTTTGCCACCCTGATCCGGCTTGAGCCGGTTGTCATCACCTTCATGGTCATCCCTTCGATTGCCGCGGCGCTTGTCGGGCGGCTTAACAGCCTGTCGCTGGTCTTGGTGGGCGGTCTGTCGATGGGGGTGATCGAAAGCTTGCTGACGCTCTCGCCCACGCTCAAGGGTGCCCGGCCGATTGCTCCGTTTGTCATCGCGGCGCTTGTCCTTTTGTGGACCCAACGCGGTACAAGGCTCACCTTCGGAGGGCGCGATTGATGGGCCGGGGTCTTTTTCACCTTACCCCCTCGGGGGCGAGCGGCCTGATCTTTGCCGTGATCTGCTTTGTTTTCCTGCCGATGCTTGCGGGGTCCTACTGGCTGTCGATCTTCACCTCGACCACGATCTTTGGCATGGCGATTTCGGGTGTCGCCTTCATGTATGCCCGCCTTGGCATGGTCAGCCTGACCCAGGTCGGGTTGATGGGGATCGGGGGCTGGGTCACCTTGCGGCTGAATTACCTGTGGGACATGCCTTTTGAGGTGAACATGTTGTGCGCCGCGCTGGCCACAATGATCTGCGGCTGGATCCTGGCGCTTCCGGCGCTGCGGATGCGGGGGCTTTATCTGGCGCTGGTCACGCTTGTGGCGGCGGGTGGGTTGGAGATCCTGTTTGCCACCTATCAGTTCCCGAACGGGGGCGAGGGGTTCTGGGGCGTCAAGACCGGATCGGGCGACGTTTTCCGGCGCCCCATGCTTGGGCAAACACCCGAAGCCTATCTGAGCTATTGCATCGTCCTGGCAACGCTGGGGTTTCTTTTCATCGAAGCACATCGCCGCCTTTTTCCCGGCCGCGCCTAGGCGCTAATCCAGCGGTCCGAGGCAGCGGCCATGGCGGCGGGCATCAATGTGACGCTTTACAAGACTTGGGCCTTTGGCATTGCCGGGGCGATTGCGGGGGTGTCGGGGGCGCTTCTGGCGGGCAGCCTTGGGCTCTTGGACGACGGCACCTTCCGAGCATCCGAATCCATCATGCTCTTCGCCCTTGCAGTCGTTGGCGGGGCGCGGTTCTGGCTGGGCGCGGTGATTGCGGCCCTGTTGTTCCGCGTATTGCCGGGGCTTTTGAACACTTGGGGCGTCGATACCGATCTGGCCTTTGTGATCTTTGGCGCCGGGCTTCTGCACGCCCTGATCACCGCCCCGAACGGCATTGCCGGGCAAATCCATGACCTTGTGGCCAGGCTGCGTGGCAAGGGGGACAGGCCATGATCGAGATTGATGCCGTCACCGTCCGCTTTGGCGGGCTGATCGCGTTGAACGAGGTCAGCGCAACGCTCAGCGCCCCCGTGGCCGGGATCATCGGCCCCAATGGCGCGGGCAAGACGACGCTGATGAATGTGGTCTCGGGCTTTATCACGGCCCGGTCTGGGCGTGTGATGATCGAAGGGCAGGATTTTCTGCCGCTTGCCCCGCACAAACGTGCGCAGAAAGGGCTGCGCCGTTCGTTCCAGAAAGAGCAGATTGCCGATGATCTGACGGTTCTGGACAATGTGCTGGTGCAGACCGACTGGTCGCTGACCAATGCCCGCGCCAAGCGGGCCGAGGCGATGGCGATGCTTGAGCTTATCGGCCTTGCCGACCGCGCGCGCAAGATCGGGGCTGCCCTTTCGGGGTTTGAACGGCGGTTGACCGATGTTGCGCGCTGCATGGTAGGTGGACCGCGCCTGATCATGCTCGACGAGCCTGCAGGCGGGCTTTCTGTCGAAGAGACTGACTGGCTGGGCGATCTTGTGCTGCAGATCCATCGGCACGTCGGGGCACAGACCGTCATCATCGACCATGATGTCGAACTGATCCGCCGGATCTGCGCCGAAACACTGGTGCTGGATTTCGGCCGCCGCATTGCCTTTGGCCCCACGGCCGAGGTGCTGGCCGATCCCCGCGTCAAGGCCGCCTATCTGGGAACCGAGGAGGTGGGGCAGTGACGCTGCAGGTACAGGGATTATCCGTGCGCGATGGAAATCGATTGGCTGTTCAGGATGTGTCCTTGACGGTCAAGCCGGGCGAGGTGACCGCCGTCATTGGCGCAAATTGTGCCGGCAAGTCTGAGCTTGTTCTGGCCCTCGCCGGGGTTTTGCCGATGGTAGCTGGCGACATCAAGCTTGACGGTGCGCCCCTTTCGGCCAGAGGGCCTGAGGCCATTCGTCGGGCCGGTATTGCTGCCATTCCCGAAGGCCACCGCGTCCTGACCGATCTTTCGGTCGACGATAACCTGCGCGCGGCGGGCAGTCTGATAAAGACCGGGCTGAACGAGCGGCTGGCCGAGACCTATGCGGTCTTTCCCGAACTGGCCGAGCGCAACGGGCAGCTGGCGGGCACGTTGTCGGGCGGCCAGCAGCAGATGGTGGCACTGGCCCATGCACTGATGTGCAACCCGCGCTATCTCTTGATCGACGAGATGTCGCTTGGCCTTGCGCCGTTGATCGTGAAGCGCCTGTTGGGCGTGGTTTCGGATCTCAAGGCGCGGGGTGTGGGCATCCTTTTGATCGAACAGTTCACCGATATGGCGTTGGGGATTGCCGAAAGCGCCGTGGTTCTGCGGGGTGGCAAGATGCGCTATAGCGGTCCGGCGCGCGATCTGGCCAGGGATTCCCAGCTTTTGCATGACGCCTATTTCGGAGTTTAGGGCGATGTTCGGACTGGGCGGCAAGATCTGTCTCATTACCGGCGGGGCCGGGTCGATTGGCCTGGCCTCGGCGCGGCTGTTGCAAGAACACGGCGCGCGCCTTGTCCTTGTCGACCAAGACGCGGAAGGCTTGGCAGATGCGGCGCGCAGCCTTGGCCCTGATGTGCTGACCGTCATGGCCGATGTCGCCGATGAGGGCGACACCGCCCGCTATGTCGCTGCTATCGTGGCGCGCTTTGGCCGGATTGACGTTCTGTTTTCCAATGCGGGCAATTTCGGCACGGTTGCGCCGATCGAGTCCTATCCGACCGAGACCTTTGATGCAGTCATGGCCGTGCATGTGCGCGGGGCCTTCCTGGCGGCGAAACATGCCGTGCCGCATATGGGGCGCGGGGGCAGCATCATCATCACCTCATCGGTCGCGGGCCTGCGGGGCGATCTGGGGGTTTATGGTTATATCACCGCCAAACACGCTCAGACCGGGCTGATGCGGGTCTTGGCCAAGGATCTGGCCCCGCGTGGGATAAGGGTCAACACCATCAACCCCGGCCCTGTGGCCAATGGGTTTCAGCAAAGGGTCGAGGATGATCTGACCCCGCTTCTGGGCCGCAATGCGACGCAGTTCTTTGATGAGGCCATTCCGATGGGCCGCCATGCAACGACGCAAGAGATTGCCGCTTCGGTTTTCTATCTGGCATCAGACCAGTCGGCCTTTACCACCGGGCTCACTCTATCGGTCGATGGCGGGATGAGCGTCTGAACCCCAATCCGCGCCCTGCATCTCGCGCAAGCGGCTGGCGGTTCGTTCAAATTCAAAGGCGCCCGTGCCTTCCAGATAAAGACGCTCTGGCACATCGGCGGCCGAGCAGATCAGCCGCACCTTCGCCTCATAAAGCGCATCAATCAGTGTGACGAACCGCTTGGCCTCGTTGTAGTTGGAAGATGAAAGCTGCGGAATATCTTCAAGGATCAGCAGCCGCACCGCCTGCGCGATGGCCAGAAAATCACCGGGGCCAAGCGGGCGCGAACACAGGTCCCAGAACGTCGCCCGTCCAACGCCATTGGCAAAGCGCGGCAGGTCAATGCTGCGCCCGTTCACCGGCAAGACCAATAGTGCACCCGCCGCGCCGCCTGTCAGATCATCCCAGATCGCCTGAATCTCGCCCTTCACCTTGCCCGCCGGGTGAAAATACACCTGCGCCCCGGCAAGGCGGTGCTGGCGATAATCGTTGGGGCTTTCCAACTCCACCACCTGCAATTTCTCGCGCAGCATGGCGATGAAAGGCAGGAACAGGACCCGGTTCAGCCCGTTCTTGTAAAGCTCTTCCGGCGCGCGGTTCGACGTGGTCACAATCACCACCCCCGCCTCCATCAGCTTTTCGAAAAGCCGCCCGACGATCATCGCATCGGTGATGTCGGTGATCTGCATTTCGTCGAACGCGAGCAGGCGCAGATCGCGCGCCACAGCCTCGGCCACCGGGGCAAGTGCGTCATCAACCCCCGTCTTGCGGGCCTCGTGCATGCCCTTGTGGATTTCCTGCATGAAGGCGTGGAAATGCACCCGGCGCTTCTTGCTGATAGCGGTGTGGTCGACGAACAGGTCCATGACCATGGACTTGCCGCGGCCAACTCCGCCCCAAAGATAAAGCCCTGCTGGCGGGGTTACCGGCTTGGCAAAAAGGCCGGCAAAAAGGCCAACCCGGCGGTTGGCATTGGCTTCGAGCCAAAGGCGCAAGGTTTCAAGCTGTTGCAAGACCGCGTGCTGGGCCGGATCGGGCCGCAACTGCCCGGCGGCGACGCGGGCATCGTAGATTTCGGTCAGGCTCATGCGCATGGGTCTGATTACCGCGCCAAACCCGGTTGGGAAAGACTGTCAGACGGATAAATGCGCGATCTGGCGGATCAGGCGTTTTTCAGCGTGGCGGTAAGCGCGTCGACATCGCCCTTTGCCTTGTCCAGCATCGCGCCGATCTCGGCGCGCTCGCTGGCCAGCATGTTCACCCCCTCGATGATGAGGTTGAAGAACTTGAGCGAGCCCGACTTGTCCGAGACATGCCAGCGCAGATCAAAAGGCGCCTCGCCCTTGAGGCGCGCGACCGAGATCACCTCGTAATAGCTTTTCAAGGGCTTGGCATCGGTCACTTCAATCGTGCCGCCGATGAATTCACCGAAGCGACGGCCGTATTTGCGGCTGATGTAGCCCTGAAACGCCTTCGTAAAGGCGGTCATCTGTGCCTTCGAGGCCTGTTTGGCCGCCGGGCCAAGGGCCGAACGGGCAATCACCGGCACATCGGCATATTTCGCGAAGATGCGCTCGAAATCACCGATCATCGCCCCTTCGGACTTGCCCGAGGAGATGACCGCGTTGATGTCACCCACCGCCCGGTCAATCAGCGCCCGCGCCTGTTCCACGCTAAGCGCCGCAGCCCGCATCGGCAGGACAAAGGCCACCGTGCCAAGGGCAAGCCCGGCGGCAAAGCGGCGGCGCGAAAGCGAGGAGGTGTCATTCAGCATAGGGGTCCTCATAGGGATCGACGAAGTTGCCTTCGCCGGAAGTCTGGCCAAGCTCGAACCGGCGGTTTTGCAGATACAAAAGCCGGGCCTGCGCATAGCTGTCTGCACTCTCATATAGGACGGAATCAGTCAGATCGGAATAGCGACCGCGATCTGCGACCCTTCCAGCGATCTTGGCCCCTGTCGCTGCCAGCCGCTCCATGCGGGGCAGCTGGTTCAACGGGTCGATCACCATATCCACGAGTGCCCCCGCAAGGTCGCGTTCGGTCGATGGGCCGATCAGGGGCAATTCCAGATAGGCCCCTTCGCCCACCCCCCAGACATGCAGGGTTTCGCCGAAATCGGTATCGTTTTCCGGCATCCCCGCAGCGGTTGCGACATCAAAAAGGCCGCCAACCCCAAAGACCGTGTTCACGCCAAAGCGCATCAGGTTTTCGGTCGCCTTGACCAGGCGCAGCTGCAGGACGTTGTTCACAATGTCGGCGGGTTTGCCCAGGTTGTCGGCAAAATCGCCAATACGTTCACCCAACTCGACGTTTCCGCTGCCCGAGCCTGCCATCGGCTTCAACAGATTTTGATCGACGGCCTTGTTGAAGTCATGAACCTTGCGATTGAACGGCTCGATCGGATCATTCACCCCCTGTGGCACATCTTGGCGCGCGCAACCCGACAAAACCGCGCCAATGAGGCAACAGACGATCACGGAACGAAAATGTTTTGGCGTCAGGGTCATGGATGGGGTGGAATCACAGAGGAGTTGTTTCTAAGCTATCCGCGATATTCAGCAAACACAGGCTGGGTGTCGGGAAGGCAAGGGATAAGGTGACGCTCCCGGCAAGGCAATTGCCAAACCGTGACCGACAAGTGACGCAAGACATTTTCCGCCGATGCCCAGCAGCATCGGCATGTTGAGATTAGGGGGACGTATGTCTCAAGGGGAATTTGCCCGGGGCCATGCCGAATTGCAGGCGGCCCGGGCGTACCATCGGCCCTTGTTCTAGGCGGTTGGGGTTTTTTCGGTTCTGGTCAATCTTTTGATGCTGACCGGTCCGCTTTACATGCTTCAGGTCTATGACCGGGTGCTGGGCAGCCGGTCAGAGGCGACTTTGGTCGCGCTGTCGGTGCTTGTGACATTCCTCTTTCTGACCATGGAGATCTTGGACCATGCGCGCGGCCGGGTAATGGCTCGCATTGGCGCGGCCATGCAGGACAAACTGGATCGTCGCGTCTTTGCCGCCGCGCTGAAGCGGCTCACGCTGGTGCCCACCGATCAGGTCGGTCTGGCGGCGCAGCGTGATCTTGAGGCAGTGCAACGGCTTTGGGCCTCGCCCGTCCTGATGTCGATCTTCGACATTCCCTTTACGCCGCTTTTCATAGCCGCGATCTTCATCTTTCACCCGCTTCTGGGCTGGCTTGCCGTCGCGGGTGGCCTATTTGTGATTGTAATCACCGTTCTGAACCAGCGCATGACGCAGGTGCCGATCAACCGCACCAATGGCCTGACCCTACATGCCGAACGGATGTCTGACCTTATCAAGACCGAGGCCGAGGCGGTGCAGGCGATGGGCATGACTGGGGCCGCGTTCGAGCGTTGGTACAAAGCCCGCAGCGCCGCCCTGGCCGAGGGGTTGCAGGCCGGGGATGTCGGGGGGCGCTTTGGGTCCATCTCCAAGACATTCCGGCTTTTCCTGCAATCGGCGATGCTGGGGGTCGGGGCCTGGCTTGTGCTGGAAAACCAGTTGTCCCCTGGCGCGATGATTGCGGGCCCTATCCTGATGGGCCGCGCGCTGCAGCCCATTGAACAGGCGGTCGGCCAATGGGCCGTTGTCACCCGTGTGCAGCAAGGGACCGAACGTCTGGCCGAGCTTCTGACCCGCGTTCCCCCAGAACCGCCCCGCATCGCGCTGCCGCGCCCGCGCGCCATTCTGGATGTGCAGGCGCTTTCCGTCGTGCCGCCGGGCGAAAGTCAGGCCGTTCTGCGGGGTGTTACCTTTCAACTGGGCGAAGGGCAGGCTTTGGGCGTGATCGGCCCCTCGGGCGCGGGTAAATCGACGCTGGCGCGCGCGCTGATCGGCGTCTGGCGCCCGGCGGCGGGCAAGTTACGGCTGGATGGGGCGTCGCTTGATCAGTATGAGCCCGACGTTCTGGGCAGCTATATCGGCTATCTGCCGCAACGCGTGACTTTGTTCGAGGGCACGATCGCCGAAAACATCGCCCGCCTGCAGCCCAATGCCGACAGCGCCAAGATCGTCGAGGCGGCACAGAAAGCGGCCGCGCATGACATGATCCTGCGCTTGCCCGAAGGCTATGATACCCGCGTTTCCACGCTGGGCGGGCGGCTGTCAGGTGGTCAGATCCAGCGCATCGGTCTTGCCCGCGCGCTTTATGACAACCCGGTGCTCTTGGTGCTGGATGAGCCAAACTCCAACCTCGACAATGACGGGACGGTGGCGCTGAACATCGCCATCCGCAGCCTCAAGGCGGCGAGGGGGTCGGTTCTTAACATGGCGCATCGGCCCGCAGCGATTCAGGAATGTGATCTTTTGCTGGTGCTGGAGGATGGCATGCGCCGGGCCTTTGGTCCGCGCGATCAGGTGTTGAAGGAAATGGTGAAGAACCATAACGAGATTGTCCGCTCCACCGGAGCCGGAGGTGTGTCATGAGCCTGTTGCGCAAGAAGCCAGGTCCGCAGACCGCCGCCAAGGAGGCAAAGCTTCCCGACAAACCCGCCAAGACCGATGTGGCAGCCCCTGTTCCGCGCGGCGCCGCCGAGGTGCAGGGCCTGTTGTCGGCCCGCCCTTCGGTGATTGTGGGCAGTGTGACCGCCGCCATTCTGGTCTTGGGCTTTGGCATTTGGTCGGTCGCCTCGGAAATTGCCGGGGCGGTGGTCGCCTCGGGCCAGATCGAGGTATCGCAGAACCGTCAGGTGGTACAGCATCCCGATGGCGGGGTGGTGGCCGAAATCGCGGTGAAAGAGGCGCAGACGGTGAAGGCCGGTGATCTTTTGATCCGGTTGGACGGGGCCTTGGTGAAATCGGAACTTGCAATTGTCGAGGGCCAGCTTTTCGAACTCATGGCGCGCAGTGCCCGGCTTGAGGCTGAACGCAATGATGCCGCTCAGCCAGATTTCTCGGGAGAATTGACAGAGCTGGCCAAGGCCCGACCCGAAGTGGCCGAGCTGATCGAAGGTCAGCGCAGCCTGTTCACCGCGCGGCGAGAATCTGTTCTGAAACAGTCTGAACAGCTGAAAAAGCGCGCGGGCCAGATTGCCTCGCAGATCGAGGGGGTGGATGCGCAGGTGGCCGCGCTGAGCGAGCAGCTGACCCTGATCGAAGAGGAACTGGCCGATCAGCGCACGCTTTTGGAAAAAGGTCTTGCCCAGTCCTCCCGCGTTCTGGCGCTGGAGCGTGAGGCCTCGCGGCTGCAAGGGTCGGTGGGCGAGTTGCAGGCGTCGCGCGCGCAGGCCGAGGGGCGGGCGACCGAAGTGGAGCTTGAGGTGCTGCGTCTTGCTGCGGTGCGCCGGGAAGAGGCCAATACCCAGTTGCGCGACATTGGCGCCCGCGTGCTGGAACTGGCCGAGCGCCGCCGCGAACTGAGCGAGCAGATCTCCCGGCTGGACATTCGGGCCCCGGTTTCGGGCACGGTTCTTGGCCTTGCCGTCAGCACGCCGCAATCTGTGATCCGCCCGGCGGAACCCCTGCTGTTCCTGATCCCGCAGGATCGCCCGCTGATCATCACCGCTCAGGTGCAGACCATCGATGTCGATCAGGTCTTTGTCGGCCAGAAGGTGCGGCTGATGTTCCCGGCCTTTTCAGCACGCACCACGCCCGAGCTAAATGGCCATGTCGTCATCGTCTCGGCCGATGCCTTGGTCGATGAACGCGCCCAGATCGCCTATTACAAGGCCGAAATCGCGCTGGATCCCGGCGAGATCGACCGCCTTGACGGGCTGACCCTGATCCTCGGCATGCCGGTGCAAGCCTTCATCCAGACCGGCGCCCGCAGCCCGATGGCCTATCTTCTGAAGCCCTTTACCGACTATTTCTCGGCCGCGTTCCGTGAAAGCTAAGGCGCTGGAGGGGCAAGCTGGCGCGCATTGGCCCCAATTCGGGACCATTGCGCGCCTTTGGCTATCGCTAGCCCCGGCTAACCAACAGGTCACAGGGCGGCGAGTGGATCAGGTCGGTGACAAAGCTGCCCAGCACATTGGGCAGAAAGCCGCTGCGGGTATGGGCACCCAGCACCACAAGATCGGGCTTGATCTGCGCCAGCCGTTCCATGGTGACCGTGCGGCCACCACTGATGATCTCGATCTCGGGCACCTTGCCTGCAAGGCCCAGCCCCGCCAGCCAAAGATCGCGTTCCCGCGCAGCCTCGGCGCAAAGATCCTGCGCTATTGCGCTGCCCGATCAATCACCCGTGAGCCCGGCAAAGGGCACCGGAACGGCGTGAAAGGATCGGATCTCGGCCTTGGGCGCAATGGTCTTTGCCGCGCGCAGCGTTGCGGCGCAGGCCGGGGAAAAGCTGACCGGAACCAGAACCTTGGCATAGTCCTGATTGGGAAGATCCTTGACCAGAAGCACCGGCCGTCGCGAGGCGCGCACGATCCGCACCATCGTGCTGTCGCGCACCAGATCCAAAAGAGGCCGCCGCCGATGCAGTCCCAGCACGACAAGACCCGCATCCAGCTCTTCGGCCATGCCCAGCAAGACCTCTTGCGGGTCACCGGCCACAGCGGCGCTGGTCACCGTCTGGCCTTTTGCCGCAACCGATTTGACGAACTGCGCCAGCCGATCCTCGACATCCTTCAAGAGCGTTGCCAGCATGTCGACAGGCAAATCATCGTCAATGACCGACAGAACGTGACAAGGCAAGCCAAGCTGAGCGGCCAGCCTGACCGCGCGTTGCACGGCGCGGTCAGAACGGGCCGAAAGGTCAGTCGCAACCAGAATGTTCCTCATCTTCAAACCCTTCGATCATGTCAGGTTCGGACGATGGCCCCCCAAAGCCCTGCCCTGCTTGGCAAGGCCACGCACAAGGGCAAACCACCACGCCCCGGCCCATCGCTTTTTGCAGCTTGGCTGAAGGATCATTCGGTAGACGTGATCTCGATCAATCAAACGTCACAAAACATCACCATTCTTCATCATCAAATTCCGGTAGAAACCTTGTGCGCCCCTGACCTTGGGCTTTGCGGGCTATACAGGGGGCAGGTTTTGCTCTATTGGCCGCGCATCGGCGCAAGATTCCCGATGGCAGTGGATGGGCAGGGAGGCCCGACTGCCGGCAAGGGCGAGGGTGCCGAATTGGGTACCATCGGGCGGCAGGACCGCCCCGCTTTTGGAAAAGAACATGCAGAATCTGACGATCGCCGCGCCGCTCGCGGCGTCCCTTGCCACACGTGGTTATGGGTCGCTTACCCCCGTGCAAGAGGCCGTTCTGGTGCCGGGCACCGAGGGTCGCGACATGCTGGTGTCGGCGCAGACCGGCTCGGGCAAGACGGTGGCCTTTGGCCTTGCGATTGCCCCGGAAATCCTGAACGGTGCGGACAGGCTTCTTTATGCCGATACGCCCTTGTCGCTCATCATCGCGCCGACACGCGAGTTGGCGCAGCAGGTGGCGCGCGAGCTGGAGTGGCTTTACGCCGAAGCCGGGGCCAAGATTGCCACCTGCGTTGGCGGCATGGACTATCGCACGGAAAAGCGCGCGCTGGATCGCGGCGCGCATATCGTCGTCGGTACACCGGGCCGTCTGCGCGACCATATCGAACGCAACAGCCTTGATCTGTCGGGCGTGCAGGCCGTCGTTCTGGACGAGGCCGACGAGATGCTGGACCTTGGCTTTGCCGAAGATCTGGAATTCATTCTGGCGGCGGCACCCGAAACCCGCCGCACGCTGATGTTCTCGGCCACAGTGCCCAAGGAAATCGCCACCTTGGCCGCGACGTTCCAGAAGGCCGCGCTGCGGATTGTGGCGCAGGGCGAGCAAAAGCAGCACGCCGATATCGAATACCGCGGCATCACCGTGGCCGTGCGCGACCGGGAGCATGCGATTTTCAACATCCTGCGGTTCTACGAGGCCCGCACGGCGATTGTCTTTTGCAAGACGCGGGCGAATGTGAACCACCTTCTGGCCCGCATGGGCAACCGGGGTTTTCAGGTTGTGGCTTTGTCGGGAGAGCTTTCCCAGACCGAACGGATGCACGCCTTGCAAGCGTTGCGTGATGGTCGGGCGCGCGTGTGCATTGCCACCGATGTGGCGGCGCGCGGCATTGACCTGCCGGGGCTGGAACTGGTGATCCATGCCGATTTGCCGCAGAACTCGGAAACGCTGCTGCACCGCTCAGGCCGCACCGGGCGGGCGGGCAAGAAGGGCGTCTCGGCGCTGATCGCCACGGCGTCAGAGTTCCGCAAGGCGCAGCGTTTGCTCCAGGGTGCCAAGGTTGTCGCCGAATGGGGCCCGGCGCCGAGTGCGGATGATGTGCAGGCCAAGGATGACCTGCGGATTCTGGAACATCCGGCCCTGGCCAGCGCGCCCGGGGATGAGGCCGCCATGGCCGACACGCTTTTGGCCCGCTTTGGTGCCGAACAGGTTGCTGCGGCCTTCGTGCGTCTGTGGCGCGAGGGGCGGTCTGCGCCTGAGGTGCTGTCCGATGCCCTGCCGCCGTCGGAACCGCGCGCACCGCGCGAAAGGGGCGAATTCGGTCCTTCGACCTGGTTCAAGCTGTCGGTTGGCCATACCGGCCGCGCCGAAGCGCGCTGGCTTTTGCCGAAGATCTGCGATGCGGGCGGGATTTCCCGTGACAGCATCGGCGCGATCCGGGTGCAGCAGGACGAGACCTTTGTGCAGATCGCACAGGCGGTCGCTGGCCGTTTCCCGGATGCGCAAGAGCTGGAATCTGGACTGACCATGGAAAAGATCGCGGGCGAACCGAAATTGGAACGTCCTGAACGCAGCCCCCGTGCGGCTGCCCCGCGCACCACGCGGTCGGATGGCTCGCGTCCGGTTGCCCCGCGCCCAGTAACCCCGCGTGCGCTGCGCGCCGAAAAACCGGCCTATTCCCCGAAACCGCCGCGCTTTGTCGAGGAAGAGGCGGATAACCCCGCCGCCCCGCCCCGCGCGCCACGTGAGGCGGCCGAGCGCAAGCCCTATGCCAAGCGTGAAGACGGGCAGAAGAAGCCCTACACTCCCCGAGAGGCACCCGAACGCAAACCTTATGCGCCCCGCGAAGATGGTCCGCGCAAGCCCTATACCCCCCGTGAGGGTGGCGAGCGCAAGCCTTACGCCAAGCGCGATGAAGCGGCTCCGCGTCCTTATGCCAAGCGCAGCGAAGATGGCGCAAAGCCCTATGCCAAGCCTTTTGCCAAACGTGATGAGGATGCCCCGCGCAAGCCGCGCTGGGCCGCAGGAGACAAACCCGCGCCGAAATCGGCTGGCTTCAAGTCGCATGGTGAGCGCCCGGCCCGCGCCGAAGGCTTCAAGAGCCATCGGACAGAAGGGACCGTAAAGCCGCGCGGTGAGGGATATGGCGAGGAAAAGCGCCCTTATGCCCCGCGCAAGGATGGCGCCGAGGCTCGGCCCTTTGCCAAGAAGTCGGGCTCCGTCGCTGGGTTCAAGAGCCACGGAACTGAGGGCAAAAAGCCCTTTGCCAAAGCGAAACCAGCTGCACCGAAATCGGATGCGCGCGACACGTCCAAGCGCTTTGTGCCGCCAAAGAAGAAATGAGCGTCGATTTATGAACGTTCATTCGTGATCTTTCCGCCCCCTCTCCACTTGCGTGGGGAGGGTTTTGGGATTGCGGTGGTTCAGGGCTGAAAATCTGCCAGAATCTCGGCGTGGACCCCCGGTGGCGCGACCAGAATTCCGGCTGCCTTTGCGTCCTTTGAATTGAATTGCAACGGCCCGCCATGACGGTCGCTCACCGCAGCCCCGGCGCGCGCGGCAATCAGGCTGCCGGCTGCGATGTCCCACTCCCAGGCATCACGGATCGAGATCATGCCGTCAAACGCGCCTTCCGCGACGAGACAGAGCCGATAGGCGATCGAGGAGCGAAAGCTGCGCTTCAGGTCAGGCGGCGGTCTTCGCCAATGATCAGGGCTCAGAAAACTCTTCGACATCAGAAGTTTCGCGCCTGAAAGTCTTTTTCGGTTCGCACAGGATATCGCAGCGCCGTTGCACAGTGCTGGCCCGTTTTCGGTGGCCGTGTAGAGCTTGTCGAGCGCGGGAAGGTA
>VGDH01000073.1 GCA_016869835.1 Alphaproteobacteria bacterium | reverse complement strand
CGACATCGATAATTCGGCCGCGCCGCTGATCGAACATCTGGCCGAGCTGCGCAACCGGCTGATCTATGCGGTGGTGTCCTATATCGTGGCCATCCTTGCCTGTTTCGTGGTGGCCGAGCCGATCCTGAACTTCATGCTGCATCCGATTGAACTGTCGATGCGGGCGCTTGGCGACCCCAACCCGGTGATGCAATACACGTCGCCGCAAGAGTATTTCTTTACCCTTGTGCGGATTTCCATGGTGGCGGGCTTTGCCGTGGCCTTCCCGGTGATCGGCTATCAACTGTGGCGGTTCATTGCGCCGGGGCTCTACCGGTCGGAAAAGAATGCCTTCCTGCCGTTCCTCATCGCCTCGCCCGTGTTGTTTCTCTCGGGGGCTGCGTTTTCGCATTACGTCGTGACACCCATTGCCATGGACTTCTTCCTTGGCTTTGCCGATGCCTCTTCGGTGGTCGCGGCGATCATCCCGGCGCTGACCGATTTACCCTCTGACATTCCCGCCGAACCCTTGGCCGAGGCCGCCGATACCGGGATCGACATCGTGTTTCAGGGCAAGGTCAACGAAACGCTGGATATCTCGCTGAAACTCATCATCGCCTTTGGCCTGTGCTTTCAGTTGCCGGTCCTGCTGACGCTGATGGGCAAGGCAGGGCTGGTCTCTTCGGCGGGTCTGGCGGGGATGCGGAAATATGCGGTCGTGCTGATCCTGATCGTCGCAGCACTGGTCACGCCGCCCGACGTGATGAGCCAGCTGATCCTGTTCTTTGCCGTCTATCCGCTTTACGAGGTGTCGATCTTCCTGATCCGCCGCATCGAAAAGCGGCGCGAGGCCGAATTGCGTGCCGAAGGTCTGTGGGAGGATGAGGAAGAGGGCGCTGACGGTACGAAGGACGAGACCAAGGCATGACGGACCCGCTTCTTCGTATTGCCGAGGCGCTGGAGCGTCTGGCGCCTGCCCCCATGCCTGCGCCCAACTTCACATCGGCCGAAGCCTTTGCCTGGCACACCGGCCCCGACCGGCTTGAGCCCGTTGCGCGGGTAAGCCGGGTGGATCTGTCGCTTCTGGTCGGGATCAACCGCGCGCGTGATACGCTTTTGGAAAACACCCGGCATTTCGCCAAGGGCCTGCCTGCCAACAATGCCCTTTTGTGGGGCGCGCGCGGCATGGGAAAATCCAGCCTCGTCAAGGCGATCCATGCCAAGGTTGTGGCCGAGGGGTTGCCCTTGAAGATCGTGGAGCTTTCCCGCGAGGATCTGCCTTCGGTCTCCCGCCTGCTGGCCCATCTGCGCGCCGCGGCTGACCGCTTTATCCTCTTTTGTGACGATCTGTCATTCAGCCATGACGATCAGCATTACAAGTCGCTGAAGGCGGTTCTGGATGGCGGGATCGAGGGGCGGCCTGAGAATGTTCTCTTCTACGCCACATCAAACCGCCGCCACCTGATGCCACGCGACATGATCGAAAACGAGACCCAGGCGGCGATCCACTCGACCGAGGCGATTGAGGAAAAGGTGTCGCTTTCGGATCGCTTCGGCTTGTGGTTGGGCTTCCACACTTGTGACCAGGATCAGTATCTGGACATGATTTCGGGCTATTGCGCGGCCCATGGCATCAAGGTTGCGCCTGATCGGCTGCGCGCCGAGGCCGTCGAATGGCAGGCCACGCGGGGCGGTCGGTCGGGGCGGGTGGCCTGGCAGTTCTTCTGTGACCTGGCCGCACGGGAGGGCGTGCGGATATGACCCATCTTGCGCTTTTCGGGGCGTCATGGGCCTTCACCCCCTTGTCTGACAGCGGGCGCAGCGCCATATCCCGGCGTTGATGTTACTGGAACTTTTGATAATCCTTGGCCTGATCTGCCTGAACGGGGTGCTGGCCATGTCGGAACTGGCCATCGTTTCCGCCCGTCCGGCCCGTCTGAAACCGCTTGAGGCCAAAAGCCGGGGGGCAGCCGCGGCTTTGCGGCTTGCGGAACATCGGGGGCGCTTTCTGTCCACCGTGCAGATTGGCATCACACTGGTGGGTGTCCTGTCGGGTGCGCTGTCTGGCGCGACACTTGGGGCGCGGCTGTCGCAGGCCTTGGTGGCGCGGGGGGTTGATCCGGAATGGGCAACCAATCTGGGCGTGGGCGGCGTGGTGGTGGCGATCACCTATGTCTCGCTGATCGTGGGCGAGCTGGTGCCAAAGCAACTTTCTCTGCGCAATCCGGAAAAGGTTGCGGTCGCGAGGGCCCCGGCGATGCTTCTGTTGTCGCGCGTCGCAGCCCCCTTGGTCTGGATGCTGGAACGTTCGGGACGTGCGGGACGTGCGGTCTTGTGGCTTTTGGGTCAGCGCGGGGCCAGTGCGAACCGCGTGGCCGAGGAAGAGGTGCACAGCCTTCTGGCCGAGGCCCATGACAGTGGCGTGCTTGAACCCGAAGAGCCGCAGATGATGACCGGTATCATGCGCCTGTCAGACCGTTCGGCCCGTGCGCTTATGACACCGCGCCGTGATGTCGAGATGCTTGAGATCGGCATGACCAGCGCCGAGGCCATTGCTGCCCTGCGCCGCATCGCCCGCCCACGCGTGCCGGTGCAAGACCGCGCGAGCGGGGATGTGCTGGGCGTGGTGACCCTGGCCGCCGCCTTCGAGGCCGTGTCGCGGCGCGAAAGCCTGGATCTGGCGGCCTTGATCGAGGAAGTGCCGGTTGTCTCGGACCGTAGCGATGCCTTTGACGTGCTGGAGGTGCTGCGCAAGGCACGGCATCATCTGGCGCTGGTCTATGATGAGTATGGGCATTTTCAGGGGATCATCACCTCGGGCGATGTGCTGGAGGCGATCACCGGCGCGGTCGGCGCGCCTGATGATGGCGAGCCGGCCCTGCTGGCCCGCCCAGATGGCAGCCTTCTGGTGGCAGGCTGGATGCCTGCGGATGAATTCTGCGATCATCTCGGCCTCCCGCGTGAGGCGTCGGGCGGTTATGACACGGTGGCGGGGCTGGTTTTGCACAAGTTCGGCCGCCTGCCCGCCTTGGGCGAGACGGTGATCGCCCATGGCCACAGCTTCGAGGTGGTCGATCTCGACGGTCTGCGGATTGACAAGGTGCTGGTCACGCCGGTTTGAACTGGCGACGACCCCGGCCCTACTGAACGTAAGGCAGGGGATCGAGGCTGTCGACGCCCTTGCGCACTTCGAAATGCACGAAAGAGGGGGTGGAATTGCGGACCGAGGCAATGGTCTGCCCCTTCTTCACCGCATCGCCCTTGGCTACCTTGAGCCCATCCACCCCGGCATAAACTGTCAAAAGCCCGTCGGCATGGCGGATCACCACGATGGGCGTGCCGGTGGTGTCCTTGGTCACGGCGGCCACGCTGCCATCGGCGGCGGCCTTCACCGGGATGCCGGGGGCCGCAGCAATGTCGATCCCGTCATTCTTGCCCTTGGCATAGCCGCGAATGATATTGCCTGAAACCGGCATGGCGAATTTAGATCCGGTGGTGCGCTGGCTGGCCATATCCTCTTCGGCGGGCTTGGCCTTGGCCACCTCGACGGCGGGCTTCACCTTTTCATCGGGCAAGGGTTCCTTGGCCGAAGGCGGGGTTGGGGTCGGGCTGCCGGTTCCGGGGGCGACCTCGGCGACGGCGGGTTCGGCCGGCGGGGCACCGCTGGGGGTCGGGATCAACAGATACTGGCCCTCGCGCACCGAAAGCTCGGCATCAAGCGCGTTCCAGTCCGCCAGTGCCTTGGCCGAGACATTGTAGCTGCGAGCGATTGAAAACGCCGTTTCGCCACGCGCAACACGGTGGCGCGTCGGCTCCATGCCGCTGGCTCCGCCGATGGTCTTGGCGGCTGTCGGGGCGGCGGTCGGGGCGGGGGCTGCGGCTGGTGCCGCAGGGGCCGTGCTGTCTACCCGGTCCAGCGCGGTGGTTGCGATGGTCGAGACATCGACCGAACCCGGTGCCGCAGCCGAGCCGATGACCGCGCCGCTGCCCGCAGGGGCGGCGGCTACGCGGCTTGGCAGGGCAAGAACCTCGCCCTCGCGCAGGCTGTCGCCGGGTTGCAGGGCATTGAAGCTCGCCAGTTCCGCCGGCGGCAGGCCGACCCGCTGGGCGACCGAAGAAACCGTATCGCCATTGCGCGCCACGGCCACCTGATAGCTGGGGTATGAGATTACCCCGCGGCCATCTGCGCCGGGGCGCGGGCCTGTGGCCTGCAAGGCCGCATCCGAGGTATCAAGGGCGCCCGCACCACTGCGCAGGTCCCAATCCAGGGCCTCTCCGCCACAGGCCGACAGCAGCAACATCGCCGTCACGCCAAGCACCGCCTTACCAGAACCGCTCATAACCGCCTCATTCATGTTGCACCCGGGTTAGCCCCGGCTCTTGCCGTCATTCGGTGCCCAGACCTTCGATCAGTGGGACAAAGCGCACCGCCCGGAGTTCTTCATAGTCATAACCCGTCTCGTGGCGCGTTACCTTGATCAGGCTTTGCACCGCGTCCGACTGGCCGACCGGCACCACCATGATACCGCCGATCTTCAATTGCGACAACAGGGGGCCGGGCGGGTCTTCGGCGGCGGCTGTCACGATGATGCGATCAAAGGGCGCCACATCGGGCAGGCCAAAGCTGCCATCGGCTGTCATCGCCACGACATTGACAAGCCCAAGCTCGCGAAAGAGATCCTGCGCCTCGCGCACCAGCCGCTTGTGGCGGTCAACCGTATAGACCCGGCGCGCAAGCTGGCTGAGGATCGCCGCCTGATAGCCCGACCCGGTTCCCACCTCCAGCACGGTATCGCGCGGCTGCGCTGCCAGCGCCTGCGTCATCAGCCCCACGACCGAGGGCTGGCTGATGGTCTGGCCGCAGGCAATGGGCAGGGGCATGTCCTCATGCGCGCGCTCGGCAAAAAGGCCGCGCACGAAATGGCCCCGGTCGATCCGCTCCATGGCGGACAGGACCCGGGCATCGGTCACCCCTTTGCTGCGTAAGGAAAACAGAAAGCGCATCTTGCGTTCGGCTGCCGTCTCGTCATCGTCGGGCAGGCCGTTGTCCATCATGGCAGGGCCGTATCCAGCCGCGTGGAAAGTTCGGCCAGCCGGTCATGGGCCGTCATGTCGCAGCGCAAGGGCGTGATCGAGATATAGCCCTCGACATTCACCGTCACATCGGTGCCGGGCAGGGTGGGCCTGCCCTGCTCGCCGCCCTTGATCCACAGGAACTGCCGGCCAGTGGGCGACAGATGCGGCTCGATGCGGAAGCCGGCATAGCGGCGGAAGCCCTGAGAGGCCACGCGGGTTCCCTTCACGGCGGCGGCAGGCAGGGGCGGGAAGTTGACGTTGTAGAACAGACGGTAATCGGCCTCGTCCCACAGCCCCTTGTCCAGAAGCCCGCACACCACGCCCACGCCCAGCTGGGCGGCAGCGTCAAACGGGTTGTCGATGTTCACATTGGCCGGGCCATAGAATTGGGACAGCGCGATCGCCTTGATCCCGTGCAGGGCCGCTTCCATTGCGCCGCCAATGGTGCCGGAATAAAGCACATTCTCGCCCGAATTGTTGCCCCGGTTCACCCCGGACAACACCAGATCGGGCGGACCTTCTTTCATCACGTGATAGATGCCTGCCAGCACGCAATCGGCCGGGCTGCCCTCGGCGGCAAAGCGGCGCGGGCCAAGTTCGGCAATCATCGTGGGATAGGTGTAGCTGATGCAATGCGCCACGCCCGACTGCTCGAAGGCCGGGGCAACGGTCCAGACCTCGCCCCCCGGCCCGGCAATCTCGGTCGCGATGGCATGCAGCACGGCAAGACCGGGCGCATTGATGCCATCGTCATTGGTAATGAGAATTCGCATGGGGTCGGGGCCTTTCACTGCCCTTCTAATTAAACCAGCCTTAGGGGTCCCGCAAGGCTTGGCCGCAAGGGAATGTGGCCCGATCCGCGCTTTGTGGCGATTGCGCCGCAATTGCGGGCAGGGCTGCGCTTGGGGCGTCCCCCGGCCAGTGGACGGCGCGGTCAAATCAGGCTATCCCGCGTGCCACAGGATCGCATGATGCACGCAACGCCCCAAACCGCGCACCGCCTGTCGGTTGCGCCCATGATGGACTGGACTGACCGTCACTGTCGGGTCTTTCACCGGCTGATGACGCGTCGGGCGATGCTTTATACCGAAATGGTGACGGCACCGGCGATTGTTCATGGACCCAAGTCGCGACTTCTTGACTATTCGGCGGTTGAACATCCCGTGGCGCTGCAACTCGGCGGCTCGGACCCGGGCGAACTGGCGCAGGCGGTGCAGATCGCCCGACCCTGGGGCTATGATGAGATCAACCTGAACTGCGGTTGCCCCTCGGATCGGGTGCAATCGGGCTGTTTCGGGGCCGTCTTGATGGAGCGTCCCGCGCTGGTGGCCGATTGCGTCAAGGCGATGCAGGATCAGGCCGATGTGCCGGTGACGGTGAAATGTCGGATTGGTGTGGATGATCAGGACCCGTGCAGGGTGCTGCCCAGCTTTCTGGAAACGGTTTCGGCCGCAGGTGTGCGGCATTTCATCATCCATGCCCGAAAAGCCTGGCTTCAAGGGCTAAGCCCCAAGGAAAACCGCGAGATCCCGCCGCTGGATTATGATCTGGTGCTGCGGATGAAGGCGGAGTTTCCGCATCTGACCATCTGTCTCAATGGCGGTGTGACCACGCTGGATCAGGCGAAGGCGTTTTTGGATCAAGGGCTTGATGGCGTGGTGATCGGCCGAGCCGCCTACCACGATCCGGCGTCCGTGCTGATCGGGGCCGATGCCCTTTGGGGCGAGGATCATGCGCCAGACCCGCACACTGTGGTCGAGGCGATGAAGCCCTATGTCGCGGCACATCTGCAGTCTGGCGGGCGGCTTCATCAGATCACCCGGCACATGTTGGGCCTGTTCACCGGCCGTCCCGGCGCGCGGGGCTGGCGGCGGGTGCTGTCGGAAGGGGCAAGCCGCCCCGGCGCGGGGCTTGCGCTTTTAGATCAGGCGCTGGCGGAGGTTTCCGTGGCGGCCTGAGGTGTGTTGCACGGATGTGCAATTTTTTGGCTGCGCTTGACGAGTTCCGGGTCTCGCCTAAATTCTTCCTGGAATTCATCGGAGTTTTCAATGACTTTGTCGCCGGTGCCTTTGCCTTTGGTCGACGACGCATCCACGGCCACCCGCCAAGACCGTGGCCTGTCATGCTGACCGGCTGGCGTCGGATCGGGCCGCATCCCTTGCTTTTGGACTGGGCCAAGGCGGCCCATCCGCTTGCGGTGCGGGCGCTGCGCGACACCGACCAGCCCTTGCGCTGCGGCGGCACATGGGCGGTGGGACTGGACCTGTTGCCCAATGCACCCGATGGCGGCATCGGCGGCGTTCCACTGCCCTGGGAGGTGCTGGGCCTGCAGGCATGCGCGCTGCATCCCGCACAGCTTTCGACCATCCACCCCGGTTATCCGCGCCCATCGGCCGAGGAAAGCGAGGCCGCCTTCCGCTTTCGACTGAAACGGGACGCGGCCCATCTGGACGGGCTTTTGCCTATTGGCCCGGATCGTCAGCGCATGATCAAGGAACCGCATGCGTGGATTCTGGGCCTGCCGCTCACGGCGTCGCAGGCAAGCCCGCTGGTGGTCTGGGAGGGCAGCCACCTTATCATGCAAGACGCGCTGCGCGCGGCTTTGGCCCCCCATCCGCCGGAACTCTGGGGTGACATCGACATTACCGACGCCTATCAGGCCGCGCGGGCGCGGGTGTTCCAGACGTGTCCCCGTATTGAACTGCCCGGGGGGCCCGGAGAAGCGGTCTTGCTGCACCGCCACCTGATCCATGGGGTTGCGCCTTGGGCGAAAGGCGACAGTGCCCCGGCCGAGGGGCGGGTGGTGGCCTATTTCCGCCCCTTGATGGACAGCGTCCGCGACTGGCTGCTACTGGACTGACCCGACTTAGATCGCGCCGCGCCCCAGATCGCGCCCCATGCGGCCACCGCGCCGCTTGGTCAGGGTTGCGGCGCGGGAGGGCAATTCGGCCATCAGGTGGCGACGCTCATCCGGGCTCATCCGCGACCAGCCGCCGATTTCGGCGATGCTGCGATAGCAGCCGATGCAGATCTTGGCCTCGGGATGCACCACGCAAACCTTGACGCAGGGGCTTTCGATTTCGGCACGTTTCCAGATCTCGTCGGTCATGATCCCCTCAAGCCCCCGCCCAGAACGCGCATCCGGTCCAGTGCGCCTTGGAGAATATAACCCGCCGCGACCTGATCAATGACCTCACGGCGACGCTTTCGGGACGTATCCGCCTCCAAGAGCGCCCGTTCGGCGGCCACGGTCGACAGACGCTCGTCCCAGAAGGTGATTGGCAGATCGGTCAGTTTTTCCAGATTGCGGGCAAAGGCGCGGGTCGATTGCACGCGCGGGCCTTCGCTGCCGTCCATGTTGAGCGGCAGGCCAAGCACCAGCCCCACCACGTTGCGGCCGGTCACGATGGCCAAAAGCCGCTGGGCGTCCAGCGTGAATTTCTCGCGACGGATCACCTCGATCGGTGTGGCGACCGATCGGGAAAGGTCCGACACCGCAACACCAATGGTCTTATCCCCCAGATCAAGCCCGACAATGGGCCGGTAGGGGGGCAAAAGCCCATGAAACTCGACGATGTCCGTCAGGATCATGGGCCAAAGCCCGCCGCCGCTGCCGCCTCGCGCACGGCTTGCAGCGCGCCCGGATCGGCAGCCAGATCCACCTCGGCCGCGCGCAGGGCGGCCGTGCCCCGGTCGGTCTGGTTCAACACCTGCAGCGCGTTGATCAGGCGCAGCCAGTCTTCCGCCGGGCCGCCATCGGCCAGAAGCCGGGTTTCCAGCTGGCCGACCATGCCTTCGATCATCGCAGCGCGATCTTCGGGGGTCATTTCGGCGGCGGCGGCCATGTCGGCATCGCTCAGCCCGGACTGATCGGGCATGTCAAAGGGGATGCCTGCAAGGGCGGCCGCGGTTTCGAGATCGGCACGCGCGGCCACGACCCAGGGCGCCTCGTCCGGGCCTTCATCGACGAGCGCCTTCCACAGGTCGAAGGCGCGGTCGGGGCGGCCATACTGGGCGAACATCAAGCCGGTCAGATAGCGCGCCATGCCGTGTTTCGGATCGCGTCGCAGCACGTCGATCAGATGGGCCTCGGCCTCGGGCGAGACATAGCCCTGCGCCTGGGCGATCAGGATCTGTGCGGCGATCAGGCGTTGGTCGGGGCTGGCCGAGTCTTCCAGCGCCGCCATAAGCCGGGTTTGCGCCGCATAAGCGGCATCGTAATTGCCAAGCGCGGTTTCGTTGCGCGCCAAAAGCTCTAGCCCCATCGCATCGTCAGGTCGCGCCTCGACGGCGGCGCGCAGCTTGTCCATCAGGCCGCTGAATTCCTCACCGGGATCAACGGGTTGGGTGGGCGGCAGCGTGGCCACGGTTTCAGCCTGTGACGGGCGCGTCTTGTAGGCCAGTTCGGCGGCCTCCAGCCGGCTTGCAAGCGGCAGATCGGCATAGCCCGGTGCGCCCAGCCGGTCATAAAGCCACAGCGCCCCGGCCAGAACCGCAAACACCACCGCAGCGGCCCCGATCAGGCTGCCGCGCGCCACGGGCCGCGCCTCGGCTTGCAAGATCCGGTCTGCCTCAAGCAGTCGGCGCGAAACCTCAAGCCGCAGTCGTTGCGCCTCGTCCTGCGACAGCGTCCCGCGCGCAAGATCGCGGTCCACCTCGGCCAGTTGGTCGCGATAGACCTTCAGATCGGGATGTTCTTCGGCCAGATCGCTTCCCCGCCGCAGCGCCTGCACCATGACCATGGCCACCATTCCGGTCAGCGCAGCGGCGATTGCCCAGAAGAGCCAAAGATCCATGTTCATCCCCAACAAACCTTGTCGCTCATGTAGACCTTTCCCCTCGTCCGCAAAAGGGGCCAAGCCGCCGCAGGAGGGCAGGCCCGTCAACATGTCGCAATTTTCCCGATTGTGCCGCTGGGGGGAAGGGAAATTCGGGCGTTCCATCCGACAAGCAGGCAGGACGCACAGGGTGACGCACAGGGGCCTGTCATGAAACGCTATTCGGTCTTTGCCATCGCCAAGCAGGCAATGAACTACCATCTGGGGTGGGAGCGCGCTTGGGCCGCACCCGAACCGAAAAAACACTATGACGTGATCGTCGTCGGGGCAGGGGGGCATGGCCTGGCCACGGCCTATTACCTGGGCAAGAACCACGGCATCAAGAACGTGGCGATCATTGAAAAGGGCTGGCTTGGCGGCGGCAACACCGGGCGGAATACGACGATCATCCGGTCGAACTATCTGCAAGACCCATCGTCCGCCATTTATGACAAGGCGCTGCAGCTTTATGAAAACCTCAGCCAGGACCTGAACTACAACGTGATGTTCAGCCCGCGGGGCCTGTTGATGCTGGCCCAGACGCACCACGAGGTGCGCGGCTATCTGCGCACGGTGCATGCCAACATGCTGCAGGGCGTGCAGACCGAATACATCAGCCCGGCCAAGGTGAAAGAGCTGGTGCCGATCATCAACAACGACGGGCCACGCTATCCGATCCTCGGCGCGCTTTATCAGCCGCGCGGCGGCACCGGGCGGCACGATGCCGTGGCTTGGGGCTATGCGCGGGCCTGTTCGGCCATGGGGATGGACATTATCCAGCAGACCGAAGTGACCGCCGTGCGCTCTGAAGGCGGCGTGGTGAAGGGCGTTGAAACCTCGAAAGGGTTTATCGGCTGCAACAAGCTGGGCGTGGTGGTTGCCGGGCATTCCGGACAATTGGCCGAAATGGCGGGCTTCCGTCTGCCGATCGAAGCGGTCGCGCTGCAAGCGCTGGTCAGCGAACCTATCAAGCCCTGCATGGATGTGGTCGTCATGGCCAACACCGTGCATGGCTATATGAGCCAGTCCGACAAGGGCGAGATGGTGATTGGTGGCGGCACCGACGGGTTCAACAACTTTACCCAGCGCGGCAGCTTCCACCATATCGAAGAGACGCTGCGGGCGCTGGTGGAAACCTTCCCGATGATCTCGCGCCTGAAAATGCTGCGCCAGTGGGGCGGGATCGTGGACATGACCGGCGACCGCTCGCCCATCATTTCCAAGACCCCCCTCGGCAATTGCTTCTTCAACTGCGGCTGGGGGACGGGCGGCTTCAAGGCCATTCCGGGGTCAGGCTGGGCCATGGCCGAGCTGATGGCCAAGGGCGAGCCGGGGCCGCTGGCCGAGGAATTCTCGATGTGGCGCTTCAAGGAAGGCAAGTTCATCGACGAGTCGGTGGCTGCCGGGGTGGCGCATTGATGGCTGGGAACACTGAATTCAAGGGAGAGATCAAATGCTGATCCTCGAATGCCCCTATTGCGGCGTCAAAGCCGAAGAAACCGAACTTTCCCCCGGCTATGAGGCGCATCTGAAGCGCTATGGACCGGGTTCGACCCCGGAAGAGTTCGAAGCCTATATGTTCGCGCGGAAAAACCCCAAGGGCGTGCATTTCGAACGGTGGCGTCATGCTTACGGCTGCGGCAAGTGGTTCCTGGCCGCGCGCTGCACCGCCACGCTGGAAGTGTTCGGGACATATCCTGCGCAATCCTCTGCCCCGCCCGCCGATCTGCAGGCCAAGATCAAGGCCAAGCGGCCCAACTGGGAGGGCTACAAGTGAGCACCCGTCTGTCCAAGGGCGGTCGTCTGATCGACCGCGCCCGCCCCGCCCATTTCACCTTCAACGGCAAGCGCATGTCGGGCTTTGCCGGCGAAACGCTGGCGGCCTCGCTTCTGGCTAATGACCAGATGCTGGTGGGTCGGTCGTTCAAATACCACCGGCCGCGTGGCATTGTTGCCAGCGGTGCCGAAGAACCGAACGCGATTGTCAACATGGGCGAGGGCGGGCGGTTTGAACCGAACCAGCGCACCACCACGACCGAGCTGTTCGATGGGTTGACCTGCACAAGCCAGAACCACTTTCCTAGCCTGGAATTTGATGTCGGCGTCGTGAACAACTATGCCGCGCGCTTCCTGCCGGCGGGTTTCTATTACAAGACCTTCATCCATCCGCGCTTTGCATGGAAGCATGTGTTTGAACCGATCATCCGCAAGTCGGCTGGCCTCGGCAAAGCCCCGGTCGGTCAGGACGCGGACCGCTATGAGCAGACCTATGCCTTCTGCGATCTGTTGATCGTGGGCGGCGGGATCGCCGGTTTGCAGGCAGCCCTGATGGCCGGGCAGGCGGGTCGTCGCGTGATCGTGCTGGAGCAAACCGCCCATTGGGGTGGCCGCGCGCCGGTGGATGGCGATGTGATCGACGGGGCATCGGCAGATCAATGGGTGAAAAACGCCATTCAAGCGCTTGAAAAGATGTCAAATGTCACGATGCGCCTGCGCTGCATGGCGGCGGGTGTCTATGACCACGGCTATGTGTTGGCCGATGAAAAGGTGGCCGACCATACCCCCGGCGACGGACGGCCAAAGCACCGGCTGTGGCGGATCCGGGCGGGCAAGATCGTGACCGCGACCGGCGCAATCGAGCGGCCTTTGTCCTTTGCCGGCAATGACATTCCCGGCGTCATGCTGGCCTCGGCCGTGCGTGATTATGTGGTGAACTTCGCAGTCTCTTCGGGCGACCGCACGGTGATTGCCACCAACAATGACGACGGCTACCGCACCGCCATTGCCTTGAAAGAGGCGGGGCTTGAAGTGCCTTTGGTTGTCGATGCGCGCAGCACTGTGACGGGCGATCTGCCCGCCAAGGCCGAGGCTATGGGCATCCGCGTGGAGGCGGGCCGTGCGATTGTGAAGGTCAAGGGGGGCAAGCGGGTGACCGGCGTCTCCATCGGCCTTCAGGCGGGTGAAGGCGCTGTTCTGGAAGAGGTCGCTTGCGATGTCGTCGCCATGTCGGGCGGCTGGTCGCCGGTGGTGCACCTGTGGAGCCATTGCGGCGGCAAGCTGACCTGGGACGAGGCGCAGGCCCATTTCCGCCCCGACGCCGCGCGCCCGCCCACCAATCAGGATGGCGCGGCCATGGTCATGGCCGTTGGGTCTGCCAATGGGCATTTGTCGGCTGCGGCTGCCTTGGCCGATGTCGCCGCGCAGATGGGCGGTAAGGCATCGACCGCCGCTGCCGTGACCGAGGCCCCGATGGAGGCCGTCTGGATCATGCCGCAGGGCGCTGGCGTGCAGCTGAAATCGAAGATGTGGCTTGATTACCAAAACGACGTGAAGGTGTCTGACGTCCAACTGGCGGCCCGCGAAGGCTATACATCCGTCGAACACACCAAGCGCTATACGACGCTGGGCATGGCGACCGATCAGGGCAAATTGTCGAACATCAACGGTCTGGCCGTGCTGGCCGGGGCGCTGAATGACAAGATCCCCAATGTCGGCACCACCACTTTCCGTCCGCCCTACACGCCCGTGACCTTGGGCGCGCTGGCAGGCGAAAGCCGGGGCGAGATCTTCCAGCCCCTGCGGATGAGCCCGATCCACCGCTGGCACGAATCCAACGGCGCCTATATGGAGCCGGTCGGCCTGTGGCGCCGCGCCTATTGCTATCCGCGTGGGTCAGAGAGCCATGAGCAGGCGGTTCACCGCGAGATCCTGAATGCCCGCGAGAATGTGGGCATGCTGGATGCCTCGACGTTGGGCAAGATCATCGTCAAGGGCCCGGATGCGGGGCGCTTCCTGGACATGCTTTACACCAACGTCATGTCGAACCTTGGCATCGGCAAGTGCCGCTATGGTCTGATGTGCAACGAACAGGGTTTCCTGTCTGATGACGGCGTGGTGATCCGCCTGTCCGAGGACAGCTGGCTGTGCCACACCACCACCGGCGGCGCTGACCGCATCCATGCCTGGATGGAGGATTGGTTGCAGTGCGAATGGTGGGATTGGCAGGTCTATGCCACCAATGTCACCGAGGAATATGCCCAGATCGCCGTCGCTGGTCCCGAGGCTCGCAAGGTCTTGGAAAAGCTGGGCGGGATGGACGTGTCCAAGGAAGCGCTGCCCTTCATGACCTTTGCCGATGGCACGCTGGGCGGTTTGCCGGTCAGGGTGCATCGCATCTCGTTCTCGGGTGAGTTGTCTTATGAAATCGCCACCCCGGCGGGTCATGGCCTTGCACTTTGGGAAAAGCTGATGGCGGCGGGGGCCGAATTTGGCGTCATGCCCTATGGCACTGAAGCCATGCACATCATGCGGGCCGAAAAGGGCTTTATCATGATCGGCGATGAAACCGATGGCACGGTGATCCCGCAGGACCTGAACCTTGGCTGGGCGATTTCCAAGAAGAAGGCGGATTATCTGGGCAAGCGGGGGCAGGAACGCAACCATCTGGCCAGCCCCGACCGCTGGAAGCTGACGGGCTTTGAGGCGCTGGATGGCTCTGTCATTCCCGATGGTAGCTATATCATCGCCGAGGGTTTCAACGGCAATGGCCAGCGCAACACCCAAGGGCGCGTGACGTCGACCTACTACAGCCCGACCTTGAAGAAGGGCATTGCCATGGGCCTGATCAAGGGCGGCATGGACCAGATGGGCGTTGTGGTAGAGTTCAACACTATCACCGGCGGCACGGTCAAGGCGCGGGTGGTTGACCCGGTTTTCTATGACAAGGAAGGGGAGAAGGGCAATGTCTGACGCGGTTGCACCATTGGGCAATGCCCGCTTTGACGGCTTTTGCCAGATCCGCGAAATCGGCCCCCTTGGCATGATCAGCTTGCGCGCCAAGCCCGATGTCAAGCAACTTGCCAAGGCGGTCAAGGCGGCGGTGGGCACCAAGCTTCCCGCCCAACGCCGGATCGAGGTGGCGGGTGATCGGGCCTGCGGCTGGATGAGCCCGGATGAATACCTGCTGATCCTTCCCTATGGCGAAACCGGGGCCGCGATGGCCGCCATAGCCAAGGAAATGGGCGCGGCGCACTATCTGGCCGCCGTGGTCTCGGACGCCCGCGCGGTGTTCCGGGTCGAAGGCGAAAAGGCCGAACAGGTTCTGGCCAAGCTGTCGCCTGTGG
>VGDH01000072.1 GCA_016869835.1 Alphaproteobacteria bacterium | reverse complement strand
GGCAATGTCGCCCGCCCGCAGGTTCACTTCAGCCGGACTGCCCGCGCCCTCGACGATGACAAGATCATGGGCGGATCTGAGGCGCTGGAAGCTCTGCAGGACCGCGCCCATCAACTGTGGCTTCAAGGCGGCGTAGTCCCGCGCCCGTGCCGTGGTCAGTCGCTTGCCTTGCACGATCACCTGCGCGCCAACCTCTGACTCGGGCTTCAAAAGCACAGGGTTCATGTCCGTGACCGGTTCCAACCCGCAAGCCAAGGCCTGCAAGGCCTGCGCCCGCCCGATTTCGCCGCCGTCCGCCGATACCGCGGCATTGTTCGACATGTTCTGCGGCTTGAACGGCACGACCGAAAGCCCCCTGCGCCGCGCCGCGCGGCAGAGCCCCGCCACCAGCATCGACTTGCCGACGTTTGACCCGCAGCCCTGAACCATCAAGGCTTTCATGGCTGACCTCTGGCGGGGTCGTTTTCGCCAATCTGAACGGAATGGCCCGCCATCAAAATTCGACCCCGGCCTGACCCTTGATGCCCGAGCGGAACGGGTGTTTCAACAACGTCATTTCGGTGGCAAGGTCTGCGGCCTCGATCAGGGCTTCCTTGGCGTTGCGCCCCGTCAGGCAAACATGGGTCAGCGGTGGTTTTTCGTCGCGCAGGAAGGTCAGCACCTCGTCCAGGTCAAGATAGTCGTATCGCAGCGCGATGTTGATTTCGTCCAAAAGCACGAAGCGGATGGCAGGGTCGCGGATCAGCTGTTTGGCCTTTTCCCAGCCGGCACGCGCGGCGGCGATGTCGCGAGTCTTGTCCTGGGTTTCCCAGGTAAAGCCTTCGCCCATCGCATGAAATTGGCACAGCCCGCTGAAGTTTCCTTCGATCAGCCGGCGTTCACCGGTGTCCCATGCGCCTTTGATGAACTGCACGACAGCGCAGGGCATGCCATGCGCAATGCAGCGCAGAATCATCCCGAAGCCGGATGACGACTTGCCCTTGCCCGCCCCGGTATGGACGATCACCAGGCCCTTTTCGCCAGATTTTCCCGCCATGATCTTTTCGCGTGCGGCCTTTTTCTTGGCCATCTTGGCGGCGTGGCGCGCAAGGTCTTCGCCCTCGCCCTCGCCCTTGGCCGGGGCGGCGATGTCGTTTGTATCATCCATCATGGCGCTTCCTTTTCCTTGACAACGCCTGCGATGTGCCACAGGTGATGGCATAGGCGCTGGTGCCTGTCTTAGGGCAGGCCAAAAGGGAATGCGACAGGATTTGCGACGCCTTGCGTTGCAGCACCGAAGCGCAGCCGCCCCCGCGACCGTGACCGGAAAGGTCTGTCCAATGCCACTGGCCGCAAGGTTCGGGAAGGCGGGCAGGGCGCCGGGGCAAGGCAGATGCCGCGCCCCGATATCCGCAAGCCGGGAGACCTGCCAGAGCCACGATTGAAACGCGCGGACGGGGTGTTCCGTAGCCTTCTGGTATTGGGCAGGGATGTCCGAACCGTTGGCCATCCCCTTGCGCCTTGTGGGACGCCAATATGGGCACTGTACTGCACGTCTGCACCACCTGCCGCGCCGGTCAACCGGTGCCCGAGGGCGAGGCCTGTCCCGGCAAACGGTTGCATGACAGCCTTCTTGCCGTAGGCGCGCCGGAAGGCGTCACCATCCGGGCCGCAGAATGTCTTTCTGCCTGCGATCACGGCTGTTCCATCGCGCTGAGCAAGCCTGGGGGATGGTCTTATGTCTACGGCCGGATGACCGAGTTTGATGCGGCCGAAATCCTTCGTGGCGCGGGGCTTTATGCTGCCACCAGTGATGGCCTTGTGCCATGGCGCGACCGGCCCGTCATCTTTCGCAAGCAAAGCCTTGCCCGGATTCCCCCGATTTTCCCCGCGATGGAGATTTGAATGACCGATCTGACCAAAATCCCCGTAACCGTCATCACCGGCTTTCTGGGTTCGGGCAAGACCACGCTCATCCGTCACCTGATGCAGAACCCGCAGGGCAAGCAGTTGGCTATTCTTGTCAATGAATTCGGCACCATGGGCGTCGATGGCGACATTCTGAAATCCTGTGCCGATGCCAATTGCCCGGTGGAAAACATTGTCGAGCTGGCCAACGGCTGCATCTGCTGCACGGTTGCCGATGACTTCATCCCGACGATCGAGGCACTGATGGCCATGCCGCAGCGCCCCGACCATATCTTGATCGAGACCTCGGGTTTGGCCTTGCCCAAGCCGCTGTTGAAGGCCTTTGACTGGCCTGCGATCCGCTCGCGCATTACGGTGGATGGGGTGGTGGCGCTTGCCGATGCCGAGGCGGTGGCGGCTGGCCGGTTTGCTCCCGATGTTGCGGCGGTCGATGCTCAGCGCGCCGCAGATGACAGTCTGGACCACGAGACTCCCCTATCCGAGGTGTTCGAAGATCAGATCGCCTGCGCGGACATTGTCCTTTTGACCAAGGCCGATCTTGCGGGCGAGGCTGGCATTGCCGCCGCGCGTGCGCTGATCGAGGCGGAACTGCCGCGTGCGCTGCCCATTCTGACCGTCACGGATGGCACCATTGATCCGCGTGTCATTCTGGGGCTCAACGCCGCTGCCGAGGATGATCTGGCGGCACGCCCCAGCCATCACGACGGCCATGACGACCACGAGCATGACGATTTCGACAGTGTGGTGATCGATTTGCCCGAAATCGCCAACATCGAAGACCTTGTCACCCGTATCCAGCGGTTGGCGGACGAGCAGCACATTCTGCGCGTCAAAGGGTATGTCGCTGTTCAGGGCAAGCCGATGCGTTTGCTGGTCCAAGCGGTGGGCGCCCGGGTGCGCCATCAGTTTGACCGGCCTTGGGGTTCTTCTCCGCGTCAAACGCAGCTGGTGGTTATTGCCGAACATCAGGATATAGACCCGGCCGCCATCCGCGCCGTTCTGGGTGCTTAACCCGTGACCCGTGCCCGCGACCTGAACCATTGGCGGTCACCTTCCTTGCCAAAGGGATGGGGTGGGTGGGCTTCCCGTCCCGCCCCCTGGGTAAAAGGTTAGGTTTATAGCGATGCATGTCGTCTTTCGCGAAACCCAGGGCCTGGAAGCTGCCGAAGCGCCTTATGATCCCGCTCAGGATCCGGCTGATCTGGTCGTCTTGTCATTTTCGGACAGTGACCTTGGCGCTTTCGCGGCGGGCTGGCATCGAGCTGAGCGAAAATTGCCCTCCCTGCGGCTGCAGAACATTGTCGCCCTGAAACACCCGGTTTCCATCGATACCTATGTCGAACGCACCCTGTCCGGTGCCAAGGCAATTCTGATCCGCCTGATCGGAGGCGAGGCCTATTGGCCCTATGGCATCGCATCGGTCCAGGATCTGGCGCGGCGCAAGGGGATCGCGCTGGCGGTGTTGCCTGCCGACGGACGACCGGACTCAAACCTCGACGCGCTCTCGACCTTGCCGGTGTCGACTTTGCGGAGGTTGCAGGCCCTTTGCGACACAGGCGGCTCTGTGGCGGCGCAGGCCGCCCTGGCGCAGCTTGCACTGGCTGCTGGGCTGTATGCTGGCCCGGTTCCGGGTGACAAGCGCTTGCCCGACATCGGGTTTTACGATCCTGACAAAGGCGTGATTCCGCCCCCGCCCAAGGGGCCACATGTCCTTGTCAGCTTTTACCGCAGCTACCTTACCGCTGCAGATACTGATCCGGTAGATGCCCTGATCCGCGCCATCCGCAACGAAGGGATCGGCGCCTTTGGCCTCTTTGCCCCTTCGCTCAAAGCCCCTGGTTTTGCGGATTGGCTTGCCCCGCAGCTTGCCGCCAACCCACCCCTTGCCATCATTAATTCCACCGCCTTTTCTGCCCGGGGAGAAGATCGTGCGACGCCCTTTGACGTGGCCGAATGCCCGGTTTTTCAGGTGGCGCTCACCACGGCCCGACGGCGGGATTGGCTGGCTTCGGACCGTGGTCTTTCGCCGGCCGATCTGGCCATGCACGTCGTGTTGCCCGAGGTTGACGGGCGGCTTTTTGCGGGTCTTCTTTCGTTCAAATCCCCCGGAAAGCGCGACCCGGATCTGCAGTTTTCCCGCTTTACCCATCGCTCTGATGAGGCCCGGCTGGCCGCCGTGGTTGCACGGGTCAAGGGTTGGCTGCGGCTTGCCGAGACGCCGCGCGTCGCAAGACGGTTGGCCGTGGTTTTGTCGACTTATCCCGGTCGCGACTGGCAAATGGCCCATGCCGTCGGCCTTGATGCCCTGGCCTCGACCGAAGCGCTTCTGGTCGATCTGGCCACGCAGGGCTATGCGGTGACGGGCAAACCGCTTGCCGCCGCGCTGAGCCATGCGAAAATTGATTGGCCCTTGGCGTCTTATCGCAAAGCACTCTGCAACTTGCCAGAACGGCTGCAACAAGATCTGTACGCCGCCTGGGGAGACCCCGAAAACGATCCGACCTGTGAAGACGGCAGCTTTCGCATTGCTGCGACCTGGGCTGGCAACGCCCTGATCGCCTTGCAACCCGAACGTGGAGAGCGTGCCGCGCGTGACGGCGAGTATCACGATCTCGCCCGCGTGCCGCGGCACGGATATGTGGCGTTTTACCTGATGTTACAGTCACTTGGCTTGCAGGCGCTGGTCCATATGGGCGCGCATGGCACGCTGGAGTGGCTGCCGGGCAAGTCTGTCGCCCTATCGGACACCTGCTGGCCCGAGGTTCTGACTGCCAATTTGCCGGTGATCTATCCCTTTATTGTCAATGATCCCGGCGAGGCCGCCCAAGCCAAACGCCGCATCGGCGCGCTGACGCTGGGTCACCTGCCGCCGCCCCTTCGCGCGGCAAGCTTGCCCAGCGGAATGCAGGGGTTGGAGCGGCTACTTGACGAATTCTCCACCGCCGACGGGCTTGACCCTGCGCGCCGCATCCGACTGATTGCCGCGATCCGCGCCGAGGCGAAAAGCGTTGGGGTCGAGGATGATCTGGGCCTGTTGCCCGGCGCCAGTGCGGCAGAGGCCATCGCCCAGATCGACCGTTTCGTTTGCGACATCAAGGAAAGCCAATACGGCGAGGGTCTGCATATTTACGGCCAAGGTGCCTGTGGAGCAGAAGAGCGCGCGGGCCTTATGGCGGCTTTGGATGGAAAGCGCGTGGCGGCGGGCCCTGCGGGCAGTCCGGCGCGCGGGCGGTCGGACGTGCTGCCAACGGGGCGCAATCTTTACGCCGTTGACCCAAGGGCAGTGCCCAGTCGCGCCGCCCATGCCCAAGGCGTCAAGCTTGCCGAAGAGCTGTTGCGAAAGGCGTTGCAGGATCGGGGTGATTGGCCGCAGGGCCTTGTGGTCGATCTTTGGGGCAGCGCCACGATGCGCACGGCGGGCGAAGAATTCGCCATGGCGCTGCATCTGGCAGGCCTGGCACCGGTCTGGGATGCCGGGTCCAGCCGCGTGTCGGGGGTCGAGGTGGTGCCGCTGACCCTGCTGAACCGACCGCGCATTGACGTGACCTTGCGGGTTTCGGGCCTGTTTCGTGATGTGTTTCCGGGCTTGGCGACCCTTTTTGAAACCGGGGTCGCGATGCTGGCTGACCGCGAAGAAACGGCGGCTGATAACCCTTACGCCAACCGCACGGCGCGGGTTTACGGGCCGAAACCGGGCCAATACGGGCTTGGGATGGGTGTCGCGCTGGACGCGTTTACACCCGAGGCGCGGGCGGCGGCGGGCGAGGCGTGGCTTGCAGCTTCATCCTGGGCGATTGGCCTTGACGGTCAAAGCCGCGACGATCGCGCCGGGTTGGAGGCGCGGCTTCGCAGGGCCGACAGCTTTGTCCATGCGCAAGACCTGCCCGAAAGCGATGTTTTGATGGCCGCCGATTACGCGGCCCACGAGGCGGGGTTTGCCGCCGCCCTTGCCCGCTTGGGGGCGGCGAAACCGGTGCTTTACCACCTTGATGCCACCCAGCCCGACCGCCCCCGCGCGCGGTCGATGACCGAAGAAATCGCCCGTGTCGTGCGCGCCCGCGCTGCCGATCCGGCCTGGGCCGACGCCATGATGACCCACGGCTTCCGGGGGGCCGCCGAGATTGCGGCTACGGCTGACCATATGGCGGCCTTTGCCCATCTTGCGGGCGTGGTGCCACCGCATCTTTTCGATCTTTATCACGAAGCCACCCTTGGGCGTGAAGATCTCACGGCCTTTATGGTGCGTGAAAATCCTGCCGCCCTTGCTGCCTTGCGCGATCTGTTCCAGCGCCTGGCCGAGGCCGGGCTTTGGGTGACGCGCCGCAATTCGATTGCGGCGACATTGGAGGGCGGGATGTGACCAAACCGGTCTTCCAGGTGCAAGGCTGGTGCCCCGGTGCCCTGCGGCCGATGATGTCGGGCGACGGGTTAGTGGTGCGGGTGCGTCCGATGGGGGGGCGGCTGACCCAGGTGCAGGCTTCAGGCATCGCTGCGGCAGCGCGCAAGCATGGCAATGGGCTGATAGACCTTTCGGCACGCGGCAATCTTCAGCTGCGCGGTGTTGCCGAGGCGGCGCATCCCGGCCTGATTGCCGACCTCCGCGCCTTGGGTCTGATCGACGCGGACGCCAGCGATGAGGCGCGGCGGAACATACTTGTTACCCCTTTTGCCGACGCAAGTACCGATGCCTTGGCCGCGCGACTTGGGGCGGCAATGGCACAAATGCCGCCCTTGCCGGGCAAGTTCGGTTTTGTCGTCGACACTGGCCCCGCCCCGGTTTTTGGCGGCATTGCGGGCGATATCCGGCTGGAACGCTCGGAGGGCGGAGATATGCTGATCCGTTGCGAGGCAGCGGCGCTTGGCGCGCCAGTGGCGGAAAGCGACGCCGTCAAAGCGGCGATTGAGCTGGCACATTGGTTTGTGTCTGCCGGTGGTGTGACGGGTGGCCGTGGCCGCATGGCGGCCCTGATTGGTCAGCGCGTCATGCCGCAGGGCGCTTTGTCGGGCCGTGTCGCGCCTGCCGCCACTTGTTTTGCCGCTGCGCCGGGGCTGGTGTCAAACGGCGTCTTGGTCGGCTTTGCCTTTGGTCAGATGGCGGCCGAAACGCTTGCCCAGCTCGCCCCGCTTGGGGCCCTGCGCATCACGCCTTGGCGGATGCTGCTGATCGAGGGTCTGCGCGCGTTGCCCGATCTGCCGGGGCTGGTTCTTGACGCCGATGATCCGATCCGCCGGGTCGAGGCCTGCACGGGCGCGCCCGCCTGTCTGCAGGCGCAAGCCCCTGTGCGCGCCCTTGCGGAAAGGCTGGCTTTGGATGTGCCAATTGGCAAGCGCCTGCATGTCTCGGGTTGTGCCAAAGGCTGCGCCCATCCGGGCCGCGCCGATCTGACCCTTGTGGCCACGGGCACAGGCTTTGACCTGATCCGCAACGGCCACGCTTTTGATCCCCCCGAAGTGCGGGACTTGGCCCCCGATGCGCTTCATCTGAAAGGACAGTTCTGATGCCGCATGTCTACGAAACCGATGGTGCGGCGATCTACGTCCAGTCCTTCGCGACGATCCGGGCCGAGGCCGATCTGACCCGTTTCACGCCCGAAGAAGAGGTGGTCGCCGTTCGCATGATCCACGCCGCCGGTATGGTCGGGCTGGAGCGTTACGTCCAGTTTACCCCCGGCATGGCGGTTGCTGCCCGCGCCGCACTCGAAGCCGGCGCGCCCATCCTGTGCGATGCGCGGATGGTGTCCGAGGGTATCACCCGCCCCCGCCTGCCTGCCGAAAATGAGGTGATCTGCACGCTTCATAACCCTTCGGTTCCCGAATTGGCGGCGAAACTCGGCACCACCCGTTCGGCTGCAGCTGTCGAATTGTGGCGACCGCATCTGGCCGGTGCAATCGTGGCCATCGGCAATGCGCCGACTGCGCTGTTCCATCTTCTGAACATGCTGGAAGATCCCGATTGCCCGCGCCCCGCCGCGATCATTGGTTGTCCGGTGGGCTTTATCGGGGCAGCGGAATCGAAAGATGCTCTGATGGCGGCGCCGCCGTGTTCTGCCGTGATCGTTAAGGGGCGGCTGGGGGGATCAGCCATCACTGTCGCTGCCGTAAACGCTCTTGCCAGCCGGAAGGAATGACCATGGCCCCTGTCGGACGCATCATCTGTGCAGGCCTTGGCCCGGGCGATCCGGACCTGATCTCGGTCCGGTCTGACCGGACCATTCGGACCGCGCGCCATATCGCCTATTTCCGCAAGGCCGGTCGGCAGGGTCAGGCGCGGCGCATTGTAGACGGGATGCTTGCCCCCGGCGTCATCGAACACGCAATGGAATACCCGGTGACGACCGAAATTCCCTTCGACTGCCCCGAGTATAACGCGCTTCTCGCTGCCTTCTATGACGAATGGACAGCGCGGTTTCAGGCGCTGACAGAGGCGGGCGAAGAGGTGGTTGTCCTGTGCGAGGGAGACCCCTTTTTCTACGGATCTTTCATGCATCTTTATGTTCGGCTGAAAGATGTTGTGCCGGTCGATGTGATCCCCGGCATTCCCGGCATGGTGGGTTGCTGGCATGCCACAGGTCAGCCGATCACATGGGGCGATGATGTGCTGACGGTGCTGATGGGCACGCTGCCCGAGGATGATCTGGTGCGGCATATGAAAGGCTCGGACGCCTTGGCGATCATGAAGACCGGCCGCAACCTGCCGCGCGTGCGGCGAGCTTTGGCGACTGCTGGGCGGTTGGCGGATGCCTGGCTGGTTGAGCGCGGGACAATGCCGGGGCAGCGACTGCAGTCTTTGGCCGAACTCGATGCGGATGATTGCCCTTACTTTGCGATTGTTCTGGTGCATGGCCACGGCCGCCGTCCGGTTGCAGAGGCGGCAGAATGAGCGCCGGGTGGATTGCTGTCGCTGGTCTTGGTCCGGGGGACGAGGCTTTGGTGACACCCGAAGTCACTGCGACCCTGGCCGAGGCGACCGATGTGGTCGGCTATATTCCATATGTCGCCCGTATCACCCCGCGCGAGGGGCTTTCATTGCACCCGTCCGACAACCGCGTAGAGTTGGACCGCGCCCAGTTTGCGCTGGATCTCGCGGCGCAGGGGCGCAAGGTTGTTATCGTTTCCTCTGGTGATCCGGGGGTTTTTGCCATGGCCTCTGCTCTATTCGAGGCCTTGGAGGCCCGGCCCGGCGCCCATGAAACGGATATTCGTATCCTGCCCGGCATCACTGCCATGCTTGCCGCCGCCGCGCGGGCTGGTGCGCCTTTGGGCCATGACTTTTGCGCCATAAACCTTTCAGACAACCTCAAGCCCTTTGCCGAGGTCGAGCGTCGCTTGCGCCACGCTGCCCAAGGCGGCTTTGCCATGGCCTTTTACAACCCGCGTTCAAAATCCCGCCCGCACCAGTTCGCGCGCGTGTTGGACATCCTGCGCGAAGAGTGTGAGCCTGAGCGGCTGATCCTCTTCGCCCGGGCGGTCAGCCGCCCGGATGAGGCGATTGGCTGTGTGCCCCTGGCCGAAGCGGTGCCCGAGATGGCCGACATGCAAACCGTCGTCATCGTTGGCAATCAGGCAACCCGGCGCGTCGGTCGTTGGGTTTACACGCCGCGCTCGGTTGCGAAATGACCGATCCAATCCATCACCCCTGCCACCGTGGCGACCACCTTTCGGGGCGGCATCGCGGGACGGTCGATCAGGATAACCGGCAGATACAGGGCTCGTGCGGCGAAAAGCTTGGCCTCGGCCCCCGCGCCGCCTGCGTTCTTGGCGACAATGTGCGTGATGGAATGGGCCCGCATCAGCGCGGTGTCGGTTGCAATGTCAAACGGGCCACGCGCAATCACCACGCTGGCCCTTGGCAGGGGCAAGGGGCCAGAGGGCGGATCGACAAGGCGCATCAGGTAATGGTGCTGCGGCTTAGCGGCAAAGGGTGCCAGTGTCTGTTTGCCAATGGCCAGAAACACCCGCGCCGGAATGTCGGGCAAGGCATCAACGGCTGCATCAATATCGCGAACGGAGTGCCAGTCATCGCCGGGGCCGGCCGCCCATGCCGCGCGCTCCAGCACGATCATTGGTGTGGCCGTCGAGGTGCAGGCGGTCACGGCATTGCGGCTCATCTGGGAGGCGAAGGGGTGGGTGGCGTCGACCACATGGGTTATACCCTCGCGGGTCAGATACGCCTCCAGCCCCTTCACCCCGCCAAAACCGCCGATGCGGGTGGGAAGCGGCTGGGCAACCGGATCGCTGGTGCGCCCGGCGTAGGAAAAGACCGCATCCACCCTTGCCTCAAACAAGGCCCTGGCCAGACGGCTGGCCTCCGTGGTGCCACCCAGAACAAGGATGCGCGTCATGACTAGGCCTTGGCTTGCGATTATCGGTCTGGGTGAAGATGGACCAGCGGGGCTAGGAAACGCAAGCCGCGACGCTTTGGATAAGGCCGAGGTCGTGTTTGGTGCGCCGCGCCATCTGGAATTGGCAGGGCTTGGCAGTCGAGGGCGAGAATGGCCGGTGCCGTTTGATCTGGCCCCACTTTTGACGCTGCGCGGGACGGCGCGGGTCGCCATGCTGGTTTCAGGAGATCCCTTCTGGTTTGGCGCAGGGGGCTCGATTGCTGCACATTTGCGGCCAGATGAATGGCAGGCCTTTCCGGTCGCCGGGGTGTTTTCGCTGATCGCTGCCCGGCTCGGCTGGCGGCTGGAAGACTGCCGCTGCCTTGGCCTGCATGCCGCGCCCTTTGCGCGTCTTCGCCCGGTGCTGGCGCGGGGCGTTTGGGTGATTGCCACCCTGCGAGATGGGGCCGCGGTTGCAGAGCTGGCAGAATGGTTGCAGGCCAATGGGTTTGACAAGGCACGTTTGACGGTTTGCGAGGCGGTTGGCGGGCCGCGCGAACGGATACGTCAAGGGGCCGGTTGGTCAGATGTTGAGGCGCCCGTGGCCTTGGCAATCGACGGATCAGACTTGCCGCGCGACGCAGGTCTACCGCGCGGTTTTGGCCTGCCGGACGATCTTTTCCAATCCGATGGCCAGATTACCAAAGCGCCGATCCGCGCGCTGACACTGTCGGCCCTTACCCCCCGCCCGGGCGATACCTTGTGGGACATCGGTGGCGGCTCGGGGTCGGTTTCGGTGGAATGGTGTCTGGCGGGCGGGCGGGCTTATTGTCTTGAGGCACGGACTGACCGTGTGAAAAATATTCGCGCAAATGCCGAACACTTTGGCCTTGCCCATCGGCTGACCGCCCTGCATGCCATGGCGCCCGAGGGTATGGAAAGCTTGCCTGCACCAGACGCCGTTTTCATCGGAGGCGGGGGTGATGCGGCGCTTCATGCGGCACTTTGGCCCCTTTTGCCCAAAGGCAGCCGCATCGTCGCCAATGGCGTGACGCTGGAAACCGAGGCCGTGCTGGCAGACCTGCACAACCGCCACGGCGGCCAGCTTTTGCGGCTGGATCTGGCCGAGGCCACACCCCTTGGCCGCTTTCGCGACTGGCGCGCTTCGCGGCCCGTCGTGCAGTGGCGGGGGGTAAAATGAGAGTGGCTGGCATCGGGTTTCGCAAGGACGCCCCCTTGAGCAGCCTGCGCGCTGTGCTGATGGCGGTTGAAGCCATCGGCGGCAGGGCGGACGCGCTTGCCAGCCTGCCCGAAAAGGTCGCCGCTCCGCTCTTGCAAGCATTGGCCTTGGAATGCGGCCTGCCTCTGATCTCTGCCGATGTGCGCGGCATCGCAACCCCCACCCAATCCCCAAGGATTCAGGCCTTGCATGGCACCGGATCAGCCAGCGAAGCCGCCGCTTTGGCCGTCGCGGGCCCCGGAGCAAAGATAACCGTGGCGCGGATTTGCGCGCCGGATGGCATGGCGACATGTGCCATGGCCGAAAAAAAGGACCCCACTTCATGACCGTTCACTTCATTGGTGCCGGACCGGGCGCTGCAGACCTTATCACGCTGCGCGGCCGCGATCTGATCGCGGCCTGCCCGGTTTGTCTTTACGCAGGGTCGCTGGTGCCCGAGGCGCTTTTGTCCCATTGCCCACCCGGCGCCCGGATCATCAACACCGCTCCGATGAGCCTTGACGACATCATCACCGAAATCGCCAGCGCCCATGCTGCGGGCCAGGATGTGGCGCGGCTTCATTCCGGGGATCTGTCGATTTGGTCCGCGATGGGGGAACAACTGCGCCGGTTGCGCGCCTTGGACATTCCCTATGACGTGACGCCCGGCGTCCCGTCTTTTGCTGCCGCTGCCGCCGTTCTGGGGGCCGAGCTGACATTGCCCGGTGTTGCACAATCGGTGATCCTGACGCGGACTTCGGGTCGGGCTTCGTCGATGCCCGACGGCGAAACGCTGGAAAACTTTGCCCGCACCGGTGCGACGCTGGCCATTCATCTGTCGGTGCATGTGTTGCCTGATGTCGTGGCGCGTCTGCTGCCCAGTTACGGAGCCGATTGCCCGGTTGCTGTGGTTTTTCGCGCCAGCTGGCCCGATCAGAAGGTAATCCGTGCCACACTTGGGACGGTGGAAACCAGCATCGGCGATGGCGAACGCACGGCTATTATCCTTATCGGCCATGCCTTGGGGGCAGAGGGCTTTGCGGAAAGCCGTCTTTACGCTGGCGACTATGACCGGCGCTATCGCCCCGTTGGCACCGAGCCACGGTTTCCGGAATGACCGTTCCCGGTCTTCTTATCTCGGCCCCCGCGTCGGGCACCGGTAAGACCACGATGACGCTGGGGCTGATTGCCGCCTTTCGCGCAGCAGGACTGGCGGTGCAGCCCTTCAAATGCGGGCCGGATTACATTGACCCGGCCTTTCATGCGGCAGCAGCCGGGCGGCCTTCGGTCAATCTTGACAGCTGGGCTATGGCTGCCGATCGCCTTGCGGGGCTGAGCGGTGCGGCGAGCGACGCAGATCTGGTAATTGCCGAAGGGTCGATGGGGCTTTTCGACGGCGTGGCGCGGGTGGGCGAGACGGGCACAGGCGCAAGTGCCGATGTGGCCGGGCTGATGGGCTGGCCGGTCATTGCGGTGCTGGATGTTTCAGGGCAGGCACAAACTGCGGCGGCGGTGGCCGCAGGCCTTGGGGGCTTTCGCCCCGGTCTGCGGCTGGCGGGTGTGATCCTGAACAAGGTCGCCTCGCCGCGGCATGAGGCCCTGGTGCGGGCCGGGATGGAAGCCGCCGGCATAGCAGTTCTGGGCGCCCTGCCGCGCCGGTCAGCCATTGCCTTGCCAGAGCGTCATCTTGGTCTGGTGCAGGCCGAAGAGTTGCCGCGCCTACACGCCATTCTTGCCGAAGCCGCCGCTTTTGTCACCGCGCATTGCGATCTGGACGCGATCCGCGCCGTGGCACGGACCGGGCTGACGCAGCCGTCGCCTTTGGCCCCGGTTTCCGCGCCCGGCGGCCGCATCGCCCTCGCTCGTGATGCCGCGTTTTCCTTTGTCTACCCGCACCTTCTGGCGGATTGGCGGGCGCAGGGGGCCACCATCCTTCCCTTTTCGCCCCTTGCGGATGAGACCCCGGATGCAAGCGCGGATTGCTGCTGGCTGCCGGGTGGCTATCCCGAATTGCACGCTGCGCGCCTTGCTGAAGCAAACGCTTTTCGCACCGGCTTGACCAGTTTTGCCAAAACCCGCCCGGTCCATGGCGAGTGTGGCGGCTATATGGCCTTGGGCGCGGGGCTGGTTGCGGCGGATGGCTCACGGCACCGTATGGTGGGGCTTTTGGGGCTGGAGACCAGCTTTGCCAAGCGCCGGATGCACCTTGGATACCGGCTTGCGCGCCCGCTTCATCCCTTGCCGGGAGCATTGTCCATGGCCCGACTGCGCGGCCACGAATTCCACTATGCCACCATTCTTGACCAGCCCGACCAGCCGCTTGCCGCTGTCGAAGATGCCAACGGTGATCCCGTGCCGGAAACCGGCTCTTGTCGTCAAACTGCTGGCGGTGGACGGGTCAGTGGCACCTTCTTTCACCTGATTTCACCCGCCAGCCCAGAGGTTGCCCCATGACTGGTTTCCCCATCAGTGGATTTGTTTCTTTCGTGTCTTCCGGCCCCGGCGACCCTGAGCTTTTGACGGTCAAGGCCGCCCGCCTTTTGGCAAAGGCTGATGTTGTCCTGTTCGACGATCTTTCAGCAGGCCCCATCCTGTTGCATTGCCGCCCGGATGCTGATCTGGTGGCCGTGGGCAAACGATCTGGCCGGCCCTCGCCGAAACAGGATCATGTCAGCCGCCTGCTGGTCGACCATGCGCTGACCGGCGCCAGAGTCGTGCGGCTGAAATCTGGCGACAGCGGCATCTTTGGGCGGCTTGAAGAGGAAATCACCGCGCTCTGCGCCGCTGGAGTGGCGTTCGAGATTGTGCCCGGCGTCCCATCTGCCTGTGCGGCGGCGGCGGCGGCGGGCATTCCCCTGACCCGACGCCTTGCTGCACGACGGGTGCAGTTCGTGACGGGCGCAGATGTGACCGGGGGCTTGCCAGAGGGGCTGAACTGGGCCGCTTTGGCCGATCCTTCCGCGACGACGGTGGTGTTCATGGGAAAGCGCACCTTTGCCATGCTCGCCACCGAACTGATGAATCACGGCTTGCCTGCCGAGACCCCAACGCTAATGGCAGAGGCCGTCAGCCACCCCGAGCAGCGCCTGACCCGAGCGACCATCGGTTCTCTTGGTGCCGTGATCGCCGACGCCGTAAGCTCCGCCCCGGCGCTGATCCTGTATGGCCCATTGATGGAAGACTAGAGCCATGATCAACCTGTCCCTGATCGGCATTGGCACCGGAAACCCTAACCATGTGACCATGGAAGCCATCAAGGCGATGAATGCCGCCGACCTAGTTCTGATCCCGCTGAAGGGCGAAGACAAAGCAGACCTCGCCGGGCTTCGTCTCGAAATTTGCCGGTCCTTTGTTACCAATCCGGCCACACGGATCGCAAGCTTTGATTTGCCGGTCCGCGACCCCGCAACCTCTGATTATCTGACGCGGGTGAATGACTGGCATGACGAGATTGCAGCTGTCTGGGCGGCCTCGATCCGCACAAACCTGCCTTCCGGCGCGGGAAATGTTGCCTTCCTTGTGTGGGGTGATCCGTCGCTTTACGACAGCACCCTGCGGATTGCCGAACGGCTGACCCGCCAGATGCCTTTGTA
>VGDH01000071.1 GCA_016869835.1 Alphaproteobacteria bacterium | reverse complement strand
TTCTGGTGGATGGGCAGGACGTCCGGTTGGTGACGCAGGAATCCTTGCGCCGCCAGATCGGCATGGTCACGCAGGAAACGGCGATGTTCAACCGTTCGGCCCGCGACAATATCGGCTATGGCCGCCCCGAGGCGAGCGAGGCCGAGATCATCGCAGCCTCAAAGGCTGCCGAGGCGCATGAATTCATCGCCAGCATGATCGACCATCAAGGGCGCCGGGGTTATGATGCGTTCCTTGGCGAACGCGGTGTCAAGCTGTCGGGCGGGCAAAGGCAGCGGATTGCGCTGGCGCGAGCCTTTCTGAAAGACGCGCCCATTCTGGTGCTGGACGAGGCCACGAGTGCCTTGGACAGCGAGGTTGAGGCCAGTATCCAAGAGGCGCTTTCCCGCGTGATGGAAGGCAAGACCGTGCTTGCCATCGCGCACCGCCTTTCCACGATCGCGGCCATGGACCGGATCATCGTCATGGAGCAGGGCCGCATCGTCGAGATGGGCGATCACGCTGGTCTTTTGGCCAAGGGTGGGGTCTATGCGCGCTATTGGAGCCGCCAATCGGGCGGGTTCATCGGCACGGACGAGGATGACGCGTGAAACTGACGATCGACAGGCTGGGGCACCATGGGGACGGTATTGCCATGGCCGGGGAGGGCGCTGGCAAGCTGGTGCCTGTCTATGCGCCGGGTTGCCTGCCGGGCGAAGAGGTCGAGGGTGATCTGGTCAAGGACACGCTGACCAATATCCGCATCCTGACCCCCTCGCCAAACCGGGTGAAGCCGCCCTGCAGCCATGCGCGCAGTTGTGGCGGGTGTCTCATGCAGCACGCATCTGATGGTTTTGTTGCCGAATGGAAGCAGGGGATTGTGGTCGGCGCCCTGGCCGCTCAGGGCCTTTCGGCCACGTTCCGCCCTATGGCGATTTCGCCCGCACAGTCGCGCCGCCGGGCCACGCTTTCGGCGCGCAAGACAAAGGGCGGGGTGCTGATGGGCTTTCATGCCCGCGCCAGTGACACGCTGGTGCCAGTGCCGAATTGCCAGCTTTTGCATCTTGATCTGATGGCCAGCTTTCCCGCGCTTCAGGCGCTGGTAAAGCTTGGCGGCTCTCGCACGGTCGAGGTGCAGTTGACCGTGACCCGCAGCCTGGCCGGGGCCGATGTCGCGGTGACGGGTGGCAAGCCCCTGGATGCGCCGATGCAAATGGAAATGGCCCGCCTGTGCGAGGCCCACAAGATCGCAAGGCTGACCTGGAACGGCGAGACGGTGGCCCTGAGGGCCGCCCCGGTGCAGCACTTTGGCCGCGCGCTGGTGGCTCCACCGCCGGGGGCCTTTCTGCAAGCCACGGCCGAGGGGGAGGCCGCGCTTTTGCAGGCGGTCGCGCTGGCCATTGGTTCGGCGCGCAAGGTCGTGGATCTTTTTGCAGGGGCTGGCACCTTTTCGATCCCATTGGCCGAACGGGCCGAGGTCCATGCCGTCGAAGGCGAAGCGGCGATGATCGCCGCGCTTGAAAAGGGCGCCCGCAATGCCGAGGGGTTGAAGCGGCTGACAACCGAAACACGCGACCTATTCCGTCGCCCCCTGGAACCTGATGAGTTCAAGGGGGTCGACGCCGTGGTGATCGACCCGCCGCGCGCGGGCGCCGAGGCGCAGGTTGCGGTTCTGGCCAAGACGGCTGTTCCGGTGATTGCCTATGTCTCATGCAACCCGGCGACCTTTGCCCGCGATGCACGGGTTCTGGTCGAGGCGGGCTATCGGCTGGACTGTGTGCAGGTTGTGGATCAGTTCCGTTGGTCGGCCCATGTGGAACTGGCCGCCCGTTTCAGCCGTTGAGAGCTTGGCGCAAGGTGCTGTGATAAACATCCTGTGAACCGTCAAACCCTGCTGGCCAGACCGGCAGAAATCCGCTATTCCGCGAAAAAACACAGGCAGATCGAGGCAGCGGCATCACATGGCCTTTTTCGGGGTTCTTCTTCTGATGGTCGCGGCCTTCGCGGTGACGGCTTGCGGCAGCCCTAGCAAGTTCAAAAAATATGATGGTCCAGAGGTCACGCAGATTCAGGTCCATAAGGCTGATCGCAAGATGTATCTGCTGCATAACGACAAGGTGCTGAAGGAATACAACGTCAGCCTTGGCTTCGCACCCACGGGGCACAAGCAGTTTGAAGGCGACGGAAAGACGCCTGAAGGTGCTTATCGGATCAGCTACAAGAACCCCAATTCCGAATTTCATCTGTCGCTCAAGGTGAATTATCCCAACGAGGCCGACCGTGCCTATGCGGCCTCACAGGGTAAGCCGCCGGGTGGGGATATCTTCATTCATGGGGGGCCGAACAAGAAGATCAGCCGGCGTGACTGGACGGCGGGGTGCGTCGCGGTAACCGACAAGCAGATGGAAACCATCTATTCGATGGTCAATGTCGGCACGCCCATCCTGATCCTGCCTTGAGGAATGCATGAAAAAGGGGGCCGTGGCCCCCGATTTTCTGCCAATTTCCCATAGGCTTAGCTGCCTGTCAACAGTGTCCACCAGATCTTGCCGCCCGGCTCTTGAAACCAGGCAAAGCCCAGGTTGCGCGCCATGGGGTCCAGCACGACGTTGCGGGTGTCGGGCTGTGCCATCCAGGCGGCAAGGGTTTCCATCTCGGTCTCATAGGTTTCCGAGATCAACTCGCCCAAGAATTTCCTCGGATAACCAACACGCTGAACCCGCACCAGCGGCGAGGAACCATCCGAGCCGAAGTGCCAGGGCCGGTTCTGCACCGACATGTCGCGCGAATGGGTCAGGGCCGCGGCGGTCAATTCTGCATTCAATTGCAGCGGCGCGGCGCCTTTGGCGGCCCGCAGGGTATTGACCGAATCCAGAACCCGGAACGGGATCTTGTCGGCGGTTGCGGCGTTGATCTTGTAGACACGCGGCAAGGGCCGCCCGTCCGCCCCCACCTGCGGCTCGCCCATTCCGACACCACAGGCGCCCAGAACTGCGGCTGCGCCGCCCATCAAGAAAACTGTCCGTCTGTTCATGTCGTGCCACCAGGAAAGGGCCCGACGGGGCCAGCGCTTGCCCGTCTTTATCCAAAGAAAAGGCAAGGAGCAAACCCAACTCTGCGTGACCTTGCCGATCTTGTCTTGGATGACAGGGCTTTGATTTGCGCGCTGCCGGGCCTGTGTGTAAAAGGCGGCAGTTCCATTGTCACGGAGATCAGCGGATGACCGCCGAAAATCGCAAGTCGCTGAACCGCCGCCTGTTCCTTGGCGGTGCAGCCGCTCTTACCTCTGCCGCCGCCCTGCCTGCCTTTGGTCAGACACTGGATGGCAGCACTGAAATGCTTCCGGCGGCCGGGAGCCAGGTGCGCAACAACGTCTCCAGCTTTCGGATGCTGGAATGGCAGGATTATTTCGACAATACCCGTAACGGTGCGATCCTGGTCGACATCACCTCGCGCGCCCTGCATTTCTGGTCGGAGGATCAGTCGATCTATCGGCTGTATCCCACCTCGGTGCCGTTGTCCGAGGAATTGACCCGTCGCGGCCGCACCGAAGTTGTGCAGAAGGTGGTGAATCCGACCTGGCGCCCGACGCCCTCAATGCGCGAACGCAACCCGGAATGGCCCGAAGTCGTCGAGGGCGGTGCGCCGGACAATCCGCTTGGAACCCGCGCGCTGTATCTCAGCTGGACCTACTACCGCATCCATGGCACCCACGACACCCGCAAGATCGGCCGTCGTTCGTCCAATGGTTGTGTGGGGCTTTACAACGAACACATTCAGGAACTCTTCAATATGGCGAAAGTGGGCACGCAAGTGTTGCTTATTTGACGACATGTTGGCCAGAGCCTCGATCACGTTGCACGGGTGGATTGCAAATTGCCCGGCAAGCTGATTAGGAAGGCACCATGAGGAATTGTCTTGGGTGTGTGGTGTCGCCTCTGAAAAATTCGACGTCACGCAATAACTGGAGGTCACTATGAAAAAGATCGCTCTCGCCGCCGCTCTGTCGGTTACTGCTACCACCGCTTTCGCTGGCGGTATGGCTGAACCCGTGATGGAACCGGCTGTTGTCGAAGCTGGCGCTTCGTCGTCGGGCGGCATCATCCTGCCGCTGCTGCTGCTGGTGGCTGTTGCCGCTGCTGTGGCTTCGAACTAATCCTTTCCGGATTGGAACAAGATTGGGGCGGCAGGGAAACCTGTCGCTCTTTTCTTTTGATCCATCGGGGCAAGACGGGCGTGACGGCCTGATAAAGGCGATCAGACCCAACCCACCAGATTTTCCTGAATAACCCGCACCAGCGCGTCGATGTGGGCGGCGTCATCATTCAGGCAGGGGATATAGGTGAACTCCTCACCCCCCGCATGTTCAAAGGATTCGCGGATCTCGCCGTTGATTTCTTCCAGCGTTTCGATGCAGTCGGCCGAAAAGGCGGGCGCAATGACTGCGATGCGCTTTTTCCCCTCTTTGGCAAGATCGGCCACGTGATCCACCGTATAGGGCTTCAGCCATTCTTCCCGGCCAAAGACCGACTGGAAGGTGGTGATGATGTCGGCCTTGTCCCAGCCTAGACGTTCGCGCAAGAGCCGCGTGGTTTTGGCGCATTGGCAATGATAGGGGTCGCCCTCCATCAGATAGCGGATCGGCATCCCGTGATAGCTGGCAACCAGAACATCGGGCCGCGTCTCAAGCCCGGCATAGGCGCGTTCAACCGATTGGGCCAGCGCCTCGATATAGGCGGGATGTTCAAAATACTCGGGCACCACGCGGGCGGCAGGCTGGCGATTTTCCTTCATCAGAGCCCGGAAGAACGCGTCATTGGCTGTGGCCGAAGTGGCGCCGGCGTAATGGGGATAGAGCGGGAAGAACAGGATCTTCTCACAGCCCGCGTCGACCATGGCGCGCACGCGCGATTCCGTGGACGGGTTGCCATAGCGCATGCAGAAATCCACCATGACCTTGTCGCCATAGGCATCCGAGATGGCTGCCGTCTGGTCCTTGGTAATGGTCATCAGGGGGCTTTCGCCCTTTTCATGGTTCCAGATCAGCTTATAATTCGCACCTGAGGTGAAGGGGCGTTTGGTCAGGATGATCAACTGCAACAGCGGCTGCCACTTCCAGTTCGGAATGTCGATCACCCGCTTGTCTGACAAGAACTCGTTCAGATAGCGCCGCATCGACCAATAGTCATAATTGTCCGGCGTGCCGAGATTGGCCAACAGGATGCCCACCTTGGCGGTCTTCACCCGCGGATGGTCAGAAGGCGCGTGGGCCAGGCGGCCGGCACCGGGCATGACATCGGTCATATTCGTCCTCGTGTTGCTTGACCCCGAGATAACCCTAAGCGCGGCGGGGTCAACCTTTTTGCGTTGAAACGGGGGCCTGTGCGGCATTCAGCGCATCGGCAAGCCGCGCCGCCGCCGACCCGGGGCGCAGGGGCTTTTGCTGGGCCTCATGCGGTACCCAGCCGGTCAGGCAAATGATTTCAAATGTCGCGGGGATGCGGCCATCAGCCGTGGCAAAGCGCTGGTGATAAATCTCGGCTGCGCGAAAAAGCACGGCGCGCGGTGTCGGGCGGCGCATCCGGGCGGCAAGCGCATTGCCCTCGCCCATGGCCCGCAGATCGCGCATCAGATGCAGGGCGTCAGTGTAAAGCACGGTCTTGGTAAAGCTGTCCGCCACAGGCAGCGCCAGACCCGCGCGGCCCAAAAGCCCGCCCAGATCGCGGATGTCGCCCATCGGCAGGACGCGGGGCGACAGGCCCCCCGTCAACTCGGTTTCCGCCTCGGCCAGACAGGCGCGCAACTCGTGCAGGGTTTGGCCGCCGAACATCAGCCCCAGAAACAGCCCATCCGGCCGCAGCGCACGACGGCATTGCACAAGCTGGCCCACCGGGTCATTGGCCCAATGCAGCGTAAGGGCATGAATCACCAGATCATGCGCGCCGGGTTCCAGTGCCAGCGTCTCTTCATCGGCAATCGCCGGATATTCCGACCACAAGGCAGGAAAACCCGTCACCACCACCGGCGCTGTAAAGGTTCTGTTAACCTCGAGCAGTCTTTCCTGAACCTCGGCCATCACCTCGTGATGCAGAAACAGCTCGGTCGCCCGGGCGCGGTGCAGCGCCAGTGTCTTGCGGTCGGTCAAGAGGGGGGGCGGGGTGCTCATGGCGGCGGAAGATAGGGGGCGCGTCGGCAAATGCAAAGGGGCGTGATGGGGGCGCTGCTGCATCTGGTCTATCCGCCGCAATGCCTGACCTGCGGCAAGATGGTGACGACCGATTTCGGTCTGTGCGGTACCTGCTGGCGGGAGACGCCCTTTATCAGCGGTCTGGTCTGCGATCTGTGCGGCACGCCGATGCCGGGTGAGGATCTGGGAAAGCCCGAGCATTGCGATGATTGCCTGACGATTGCGCGGCCTTGATCGCGCGGCCGGTCGGCCCTGCTTTACAAGGACAAGGCGCGGGCCATGGTTCTGGCGCTGAAACATGGCGATCGGCTGGATCTGGCGCGCCCGGCCGCGCAATGGATGTTGCGGGCTGCCGCCCCCATCCTGGAACCCGGTATGCTGGTGACCCCCGTGCCACTGCGTTGGATGCGGTTCTTGCGGCGGCGCTACAACCAGTCGGCCCTGCTGGCCGCGGCGATTGCCGGCGCCGCCGTGCTGGAGCATTGCCCAGATCTTCTGGTGCGCCGCCGCGCGACGGCAAGCCAAGAGGGTCGCGGCCGTGACGCGCGCTTTGCCAATCTCGAGGGGGTCATGGCGCTGCATCCACGCCGGGGTGGTCGGGCCGACGGGCGGCATGTGCTTTTGGTGGATGATGTAATGACTTCGGGTGCGACCTTGGCGGCTGCGGCCGAGGCCTGTGTGGCAGGCGGCGCGCGGGCGGTGTCGGTTCTGACAATGGCACGCGTTGCGAAGGATGCCTAAATCCTTATAGTTTCGCCAAAGCCCAAGCGAGACCAAGGAAAGCCCATGAAGCCGGTTGAGATCTATACCACCCAGACCTGCCCCTATTGCATTGCCGCCAAACGGCTTTTGACCAAGAAAGGGGTCAGTTTCAAAGAGATTGACATCGGCGGTCAGCCCCAGTTGCGTGCAGCCATGACCCAGCGCGCCGGGGGGCGCACATCGGTGCCGCAGATCTTCATCGGCGGTCAGCATGTGGGCGGCTGCGATGATCTGCATGCGCTTGATCATGCGTGCAAGCTTGATCCGCTGTTGGCCTGACGTCGATGCGCGCGGGGCTGGTGCAACTGAATGTGGGCGATGATCCGGCGGTCAACTTGCCGGTGACGGTCGATCTGGTGCGCCGCGCCGCAGCCGGCGGGGCCGGTTTCGTGCTGACACCGGAATGCACCAATGCCCTGTCTGGGAACCGCGCCCATCAGCGCAGCGTTCTGCGCCACGAGGCTGATGATCCGACGCTTGCCACCCTGCGAGATGAGGCAGCGCAGGCCGGGATCTGGCTCTTGATCGGTTCTCTGGGCCTGTTGACCCATGATGCCGACGGCCGATTTGCCAACCGGTCCTTCTTGATCGGTCCGGGTGGAGACATTGCTGCGCGCTATGACAAGATTCACATGTTCGATGTGAATGTATCTGAAACCGAGATTTACAGGGAATCCGCAGGCTATCGTCCCGGCGCGTCGGCGGTTCTCGCCGATGCGGGCTTTGCCCGAATTGGCATGACGGTCTGTTACGACCTGCGGTTTCCCCATCTTTATCGTCGCCTTGCGCAAGGCGGTGCCCAGATCTTGACCGTGCCCGCCGCCTTTAACCACATCACCGGTGCGGCGCATTGGGAGGTTCTGTTACGCGCCCGGGCGATTGAGACGGGTTGTTTCGTCCTTGCCCCGGCACAAACCGGATATCACGCGGAAACCGGCGGCAAGGGGCGGCGCACCCATGGCCATTCGCTGGCGATTGCCCCTTGGGGCGAGGTGCGCGCCGATGGCGGAACCGAACCGGGTATCACGCTGGTGGATCTGGATCTGACGGAGGTCGAGGCGGCACGCGCGCGCGTTCCCAGCCTGTCGCATGACCGGGAGTTTGCAGGGCCATGAACGACCGCACCGACGATCTTGCCGTAAGCCTGTTTGGCGAGCTGTTCATGGCCGACCAGTTGGCGCGTAACCGCGTATCCAAGGCGCTGCCCAAAGGTATGGAGCTGTCGCATTTTTCGGTGCTGAACCATCTGGCCCGTCTGAACGAGGAACGCACCCCCGCCCAGTTGGCCCGCGCTTTTCATGTTACGCGTGGGGCCATGACCAATACGCTGACCAAGCTGGAATGGGCTGGCCATGTGCATATCCGCCCCGATTGGGACGATGCGCGGCAAAAGTTCGTCGCGATTTCCCCCGCAGGTCGTGCTGCCCGCGATGCTGCTGTTGCGGCCGTCATTCCGATGATTGCCGACGTGGTTCAAAGCCTTGGCGCCGAAAAGGTGCGGGCCGTGTTGCCGATCCTGCGCGACATGCGCGTCAAGCTTGAAGGCGAAGGCTAAGGCTAAGGCTAAGGACGCCTGCGCGCCTGTCGGCTCAGCTTTTGGACGCGATGGGGCGCATCTGCGCGCGCATGACGGCAACCGTGCGGCCATCCCCTCCGGTCACCACAACGTCATAGATCGACGATCGGCCAGAGCGGGCGAGGAATGCGCCGGTGGCCGTCAGGGTTTCCCCAGCGCGACCAGGGCTGATGAAGGTGATGGTGTTGGTCTGGGTGACGGCCTGCTCTCCAGCGGAGTTTGCGGCAAATCCTGCGGCGCAATCGGCCAAATGATGCACCACGCCGCCATGGGCGGTCTGATGGCCGTTCAGGTGGCGGGGTTCAAGCCGCAGGCGCAGTTCCGATCGGTTGTTTTGGGCTTCGACCAGCTCTACCCCCATTTCAATTGGCGCGGGGTCATTGGCCCAGAAGGCCTGCATCGCCGGAGTGATCTTGTCTGTCATCCCGCCAGCATCTCTTGCACCATGGGGATGACCTTCTCGCCATAAAGCCGAATACATTCAAGCAACTGGCCATGCGGCACCGGGCCTGTGGAATACTTCATGTCAAAACGCTGCACGCCCAAGGCGCGCACAGTTGCGGCGATCTTACGCGCCACGGTTTCCGGGCTGCCGACGTAAAGCGAGCCATGGGCGATTTCGTCAAGGTAACGGTCCTTGGTGGTGGGGGGCCAGCCGCGTTCGCGGCCGATCCGGCCGAACATCTCGGCGTAATGCGGCCAAAGCGTCTCGCGCGCCTCTTCGTCGGTGGCGGCGACAAAGCCGGGTGAGTGGATGCCGATGGGGCGCTGGGGCCGGCCAAGCTGGGCGCAGGCGCGTTGATATAGATCGACATAGGGCGCAAAGCGGCGCGGATCACCGCCGATGATGGCCAGCATCAACTGCAGGTCTTGACGCACCACCCGCACCACCGATTCCGGGCTGCCACCAACGCCGACCCAGACTGTCATGGGTTGGCCCAGCGGTGGATAGACCGTCTGATTGGCCAAGGGGCTGCGGTGCTGGCCTTGCCATGAAAAGGGGTTCTGCCTGGCGAGCTTGGCGAAGAGATCCAGCTTTTCTTCGAAGAGCAGTTCATAGTCCTGCAGATCATAGCCAAAGAGCGGATAGCTTTCGGTAAAGCTGCCCCGGCCAAGAATCGGCTCTGCCCGACCATTCGAGAGCGCGTTCAAAGTGGAAAACCGTTGGAACACCCGGATCGGATCATCTGAGGACAGCACAGTGACAGCGGTTCCCAGCTTGATCCGCGTGGTCCGGGCCGCAGTGGCGGCAAGCAGCATTTCAGGGGCGGAAATCGCGAAATCCGACCGATGATGTTCCCCCAGTCCGATGAAATGGATGCCAAGGCTGTCGGCCAGAACTGCCTCGTCCACGATGTCGCGCAGGACGTGATCCATCGGCTTTGGTTGTCCATCGACGCCAAGGCTCACGTCTCCGAACGTATCAAGGCCAAGCTCCACCTGCGACATCTGTAGATACCCTTCTTCTGGTCCCCGCGAAGATAGCCCCGGCCCCCGACAAGGGGAAGTCGGTGGTTGCACAGCGGCTGTGCAAAACACATATAAGAGTTTGAATGTTTATATGTGTTGTGCTACTGGGGGCAAAATGCAAAAGGAAAGGGCGCGCTTTGGCACTTCGTTCTTTGATCTTGGTGGGCCTTGTGACGGCCTTTCAGGCAGCGCCGGTCGCTGCCGAGGATTTGGTGATCCAGCCGATTGAAACGTTTGAAACCAAAGCACTTTTTGGCCGTGTGGAAAGCCAGTTCGTGGTGCCTGCGCGCTCGCGCATTGGTGGCACGCTGACAGCGCTGGAGGTGACCGAAGGATCGCAGGCACAGGCCGGTGCAGTGATTGCGCGCATCACCGACCCCAAGCTCGAAGCGCAGCTGGCAGCTGCGGATGCGCGAATTGCCTCGGCCAAATCGCAGCTTGAAAATGCCGAAACCGAATTGGCCCGCAACGAGGAGTTGCTGGCCAAAGGTGCGACGACAACGCAGCGTGTCGATCAGGTGCACACGACGGTCGAGGTGGCGCGCAATGCCGTGGCCGAAGCGAAAGCCGCACGTCAGGTGACAGCGACCTTGATCGAGGATGGCAATGTGCTGGCCCCGGCGGATGGCCGCGTGTTGTCGGTCCCGGTGCGGCCCGGTGCCGTTGTTATGCCGGGTGAGCCGGTGGCAACCATCACCGGCGGCGGCGTGTTCCTGCGCCTTGCAATCCCCGAGCGTCATGCCCAGGGCTTGACCGTCGGTGCCACCGTGGAGGTCGAGGGCGGCAGCGGCACGATCGAGAAGGTCTATCCGCAGATCGAACAGGGTCGCGTGATCGTCGATGTGGCGGTCGAGGGCCTTTCGGATGCCTTCATCGGGCAGCGGGTTCTGGTGCGGGTGCCGGTCGCGTCGCGGCAGGTCCTTGCGGTTCCGGATGCGGCGATCGAACAGCGTGCGGGTCTGGATATGGTGACGATCAAGACCGCAGAGGGTGCGGTTCAGGTCACGGTCATTCCTGGGGCCGAGATTGCGGGTCCCGAAGGGGCCTTGCGCGAAATTCTGACGGGCCTGCGCGCCGGTGACACGGTGATCATGCCATGAAGAAGCCTGAGACAACACCGGAAACCCTGACCTCCTCCGGCATTGCCGGAAACCTGACGCGCGTCTTCATCACCAGCCCGCTGACGCTGCTCTTTCTTTTGGCCGCGCTGATCCTTGGACTTGTGGCCTTGGTCACGCTCCCGCGTGAAGAAGAACCGCAAATTTCGGTGCCTATGGTGGACATCCACATCCGCGCCGATGGTTTGCGGGCTGAAGATGCAGTCAAGCTGGTGACGGAACCGCTTAAAACCATTGTGAAATCCATTCCTTGCGTCGAGCATGTCTATTCCCAGACCCGCGATGATGGCGCCATGGTGACGGCGCGTTTCGTCGTTGGCACTGCGGGTGATACGGCGATCTTGCGCGTGCATGAAAAGCTGCGCGCCAATATGGACCGTATCCCCGATGGTATCCCCGAACCCCTGATCGTTGGGCGTGGGATTGATGATGTGTCGATCATGGTTGTCACGCTGTCGCCCCGGCCAGAGGTGGCGGATCGTTGGACCGCCGCCGATCTGACCCGGGTCGCGCGCGAAGTGCAGGTTGAAGTTTCGGCGCTGCCCGATATCGGCCTGACCTATCTGGTGGGCGAACAGCCCGAGGAAATTCGCATCACGCCCGACCCAGAGTGCCTGGCGCAGGCGGGGCTGACCTTGCAGGCGCTTGCAGGCAAGGTCGAGGGGGCCAACAAGGCTTTTGCGCTGGGCACTATTCGTCAGGATGGCAAACAGATTGATCTGGCCGCTGGGGAAACCCTGCAAGGGTTGGATCAGACTGCAAATCTGCTGGTCACAACCCGTGATGGCCGTCCGGTTTATCTGCGTGATGTGGCAACCGTCAGTCTGAAAACCGACCCGAAGGAAAACCGTGTCTTCACCATGGCGCGCGGCGCGGCGACCGAGGCGGAAGCTGCGGGCTTTGAGGCCCGCGTTCCTGCGGTGTCCTTGGCCGTGGCCAAACGACCTGGTGCCAATGCGGTGGCGATTGCCGAAGAGATCCGCCACGCTATCCAGGGCCTGGAGGGCAAGATCATTCCGGCCGATCTGGTGGTCGAATTCACCCGTGACTATGGCGAAAGCGCGGATGAAAAGGCCAACAAGCTTTTGTTCCATCTGGCGCTGGCGACGATTTCCATCGTGGCGCTGGTTCGGGTGGCCATTGGCTGGCGCGAGGCGGTGGTGGTGGCGATCGTCATCCCGGTGACCATTCTCCTGACACTCTTTGCCGCGCGGATCATGGGCTATACGCTGAACCGCGTCAGCCTGTTTGCGCTTATCTTCTCCATCGGAATCCTGGTGGATGATGCGATTGTCGTGATCGAAAACATTGCCCGGCATTGGGCGATGAAAGATGGCCGCTCGCGCGCGCAGGCTGCCATTGATGCGGTCTCGGAGGTGGGCAACCCGACCATTGTCGCCACGCTGACCGTGGTGGCGGCCTTGTTGCCGATGCTGTTTGTCAGCGGCATGATGGGCCCTTACATGAGCCCGATCCCGGCCAATGCCTCTGCGGCCATGGTTTTTTCGTTCTTTGTTGCCGTCATAGTCACGCCCTGGCTGATGATGAAGTTCGGCAAGGGCCATGGTTCGGCCGATGACCTTGCGGAACACGAATCGTCCGACGGCGGGGCCTTGGGCCGCGCCTATCGCAAGGTTGCCCGTCCGATCCTGACCAGCCGCAAGAATGCCACACGCTTCCTGCTTGCGGTGACGGCGGCGACGATCCTGTCGATCGGCCTGTTCTACACAAAGTCAGTCACCGTCAAGCTTTTGCCCTTTGACAACAAATCCGAGCTGGCCGTGGTTCTGGACATGCCGCGGGGCACATCGGTGGAAGAGACCGACCGCGTGCTGGCCCAAATTGCCGCAGCGCTGGAACCGGTGGAAGAGATCATCTCGATCCAAAGCCATGCCGGAACGGCAGCGCCTTTCAACTTCAACGGTCTGGTGCGGCATTACTACCTGCGCAACGAGCCGCGTTATGGCGATTTGCAGGTGAACCTGTCGCCCAAGGGAGAACGCGATCGCGAAAGCCATGAAATCGCTTTGGACCTGCGGTCGCGGGTCCTTGCGCTGGACCTGCCCGAAGGCGTTGCGGTCAAGGTGGTGGAACCGCCACCCGGCCCGCCGGTGATGGCCACCCTCCTGGCCGAGGTCTATGGCCCCGATGCCGAAACCCGCCGCGCCGTGGCGCTGAAACTGCGGGAAATCTTTGCCGAAATCCCCTTCATCGTTGATGTCGATGACAGTTTTGGCGTTCCTGCCAAACGTCAGCGGCTGGTCTTGAATGACGCCAACCTGGATTTCCACAAGGTGGAACAGGGCGATGTGTTCCAGACCATTGGCATGCTTTATGGCGGCACGACGGTGGGCTATTCCCATCGCTCTGAAGGGCGGCAACCCCTGCCCATCCGTCTGGCGCGCGACAAGGCCGATATGGTGCTGGACGAACGGGCCCTTTCAACGCCCATTACGGCCAACCTCTTGCCCGGCGATCGGTCAGTTGTGGAACTGGGCGATGTGGTCGAGGTGAAAACCGAGATGCAGTCGCACCCGATCTTCCGTCACAACGGCCGTGCAGCCGAGATGGTAACGGCCGAGCTTGCCGGAGATTACGAGGCGCCGCTTTATGGCATCATCGCTGTCAACCGTGCCATCGAGGCAGCAGACTGGGCTGACCTGCCCAAGCCCGAGATCAGCTTGAACGGTGTGCCCGAGGATCAATCGGTCCCGACCGTCCTGTGGGACGGCGAATGGGAAGTGACCTGGGTGACTTTCCGCGACATGGGGGCGGCCTTTGGTGTGGCGCTATTGGGGATCTACATCCTTGTGGTGGCGCAGTTCGGCAGTTTCAAACTGCCGCTGGTGATCCTGACGCCGATGCCGCTGACCTTCATCGGCATCATGATTGGCCATTGGATGTTTGGCGCACCTTTCTCGGCCACTTCGATGATCGGCTTCATAGCGCTGGCAGGGATCATCGTGCGCAACTCGATCCTTCTGGTCGATTTCATCCTGCATGCGCGCAAGCCCGGTGTGCCGCTGATTGACGTGCTGCTTGAGGCAGGGGTGATCCGGTTCAAGCCGATCCTGCTGACCGCCTTGGCCGCGATCATCGGGGCGATCACGATCTTGACCGACCCGATCTTTCAGGGGCTGGCGATCAGCCTTCTGTTCGGGCTGATTTCGTCGACGTTGCTGACAGTGCTGGTCATTCCGGCGATCTACATCTGGCTGCGGGGCGAGAAACCGGCGCAAGCCTGATCTGGCAATCATCATCAAGGGGCTGCCTTCGGGCGGCTCCTTACTGGGTCAACAGCCCATCAATCGCGCTGGTAATCGGACGGGCGTCGGGCTTGGTGGTTGATCCCCAGGCTTTGACAAACTCCCCCTCGGGGCCGATCAGCACCTTGTTGAAGTTCCAGCTGGGGGTAAAGCCATGGGCGTCGCGCGCCCAGGCATAGAAGGGATGCACCTTGCCCTTGGCCACATGCTGAATGGTGGTCATCGGCAGCGACAGGTCAAAGTTAACTTCGCAGAATTCCTTGACCTCGGCCTCGCTGGCCAATTCCTGTGCGAAGTCATCCGACGGCACGGCCAGAACCACCGCCCGGCCGTCGTAGCGGTCAGATAGCGCCTGAAGGTTTTCATATTGGCCTGTAAAGCCGCAAAGTGACGCCGTATTGACCACCAGAACCGGCTTGCCGCGCCAATCTGCGGTGGAATAGCTTCCGCCATCAATCGAAGGAAAACGGAAGGTCGGCGCTTCGGCCAGGACGGCTGTCGCGCCAGAGACGGCGAAGAAAACGGCAAGAACAGCAGCGCGCATGAATACCTCCTGCAAGTGCAGAAGATACGCCGCTTGTGGTCGGATGGATCAGTGTCGGATGGTGTCGCCGGGCTGCAAGGTCGGAAACAGCTCAACCACTTCGCCGCCGATCACACCCGGATGTGACTTGCCTGCAATGATCTCTGCCGCCCGACGACCGATTTCCAGACGGCAAGCATCCATGGTTGCCAGCTTGCGCGGCAGACCATCTAGAAGCTCAACCCCGTTAAAGCCCGCAAGCCCGATCTTGCCCGGCACATCAAGGCCCTTCTCCAGGCAATAAAGCAGCCCGCCAGCGCCAATCATGTCATTAGAATAATAAAGAAAATCAATATCAGGGCTGCGTGTCAGAATGGCT
>VGDH01000070.1 GCA_016869835.1 Alphaproteobacteria bacterium | reverse complement strand
CTCTTGCCACAGGACAAGCGGCGTGCGGCTGTAACCCACCGCGCCCAAACCGTCGAAAAAGGCCATGCGGCGAAAGTCAAAGCCCCCCGGCTCTGTCGGACCCTCGGGCGCGGCCAGTCGCGCGGTGATCTGCACCACCTGCCCCGGATCCGGCGGATCGGCCCCCGACATCAGCGACACCCGCACCCGCGCCGGGGTCAGGGCGGGGGGCAGATCCATCACCACCCGGTCCAGGGTTATGCGCAGGGCATCAGAACCCGACCGGTCGATCTGCACGATCCGTCCTCGCACCGGCCCGTAATAGGGCCGCTCCAGCATGGGCGCGCCGACCCAATGCGCCCTTGCCCCAAACGCCAGAAAGCCAAGGCTGAGCGCGGCGAGAACCACCGCCACCGGGCGCGCCAGTTCCGGCCCCCAGCGTGCAGCGCAGCCGCCAAGGCAAAGCCCCAGCGCCGCCAGCGAATAGGCCAACCGCCCCGGTTCTGTTGGCAAAGCAAACCACACCCCGATGCCCAGCCCCAGAAACACCGGCACCCAGGGAAACAGCATTCCCCGCAACTGCAACAGCGCCTCAAAGGGCCAGATCAGCCAGCCTGTTTTGCCCGCCACCTTGTTTTGCGCCCCCGGATTGCCTAAAGCTCTGCCGATCCTAGCCAGCCCATGGTTTCCGAAAGGTTAATCGCGCATGTCCGCCCCCAAAGCCGCCCAGATCGTCACCCGCTTTGCCCCCTCGCCCACCGGGTTTCTGCACATCGGCGGCGGGCGCACGGCGCTGTTCAACTGGCTTTATGCGCGCGGCCGGGGCGGCAAGTTCCTGCTGCGGATCGAAGATACCGACCGCGAACGGTCAACCCCCGAGGCAACGGCAGCGATCCTCAAGGGCCTGACCTGGCTTGGCCTTGACTGGGATGGCGAGGTCGTCAGCCAGTTCGAACGCCGCCACCGCCATGCCGAGGTGGCGCATGAGATGCTGGCGCGCGGCACTGCCTACAAATGCTTTTCCACGCCCGAGGAAATCGCCGCCTTCCGCGCCGAAGCCGAGGCGAAAGGGGCAAGCTATGCCGTGTTTCAAAGCCCCTGGCGCGATGCCGATCCCGCCACCCACCCCGACGCCCCCTATGCGATCCGCATGAAGGCACCGCGCACGGGTGAAACCGAGATTCACGACGAGGTTCAGGGAATCGTAACGATCCGCAACGAAACTCTCGATGACATGATCGTGCTGCGTTCAGACGGGACACCAACCTATATGCTTGCCGTGGTGGTTGATGACCATGACATGGGCGTGACCCATGTGATCCGGGGCGATGACCACCTGAACAATGCCGGCCGCCAACAGATGGTCTATGACGCCATGGGCTGGACGGTGCCGGTCTGGGCCCATATTCCGCTGATCCACGGCCCTGATGGCAAGAAGCTGTCCAAGCGCCATGGCGCGACCGGGGTCGAGGAGTATCAGGCCATGGGATACCCGGCGGCGGGCATGCGCAACTATCTGACGCGCCTTGGCTGGGCCCATGGCGATGCCGAGATCTTCACCACGGCCGAGGCGCTCAAGATGTTCGATCTCAAGGGAATCGGACGGGCCCCGGCCCGGCTTGACTTCAAGAAGCTGGAAAACACCTGCGGGCATCATATGGCGACGACGGATGATGCTGCGCTGCTGCATGAACTTGAGGGGTTTTTGCAGGCCGCAGGCCGCCCGGCCCTGACTGAAGCACAGCGCGACAGGCTGTCGCGCGGGCTTTACTGCGTGAAGGATCGCGCCAAGACTTTCCCGGAACTTCTTGAAAAGGCTCAGTTTTCCCTGACCAAACGCCCCGTGGCCGTGGATGAGGCCGCCGCCAAGGCGCTTGATACGGTATCCCGTGGTATACTGAAATCATTGACGCCGCGACTGCAAAATGCTAGCTGGACAAAAGACGGGCTGGAGTCGATCCTCAATGATGCAGCCGCAGAAAACGGGATCGGCTTCGGCAAGCTTGCCGCCCCCTTGCGTGCGGCTTTGGCGGGGCGATCTGCGACGCCCAGCGTGTTTGACATGATGCTTGTCATCGGTCGAGATGAGACGATTGCCCGGTTGTCGGATGCCGGGGCCTGACGGGGCCCGGCGCGCAACCTGAAGGAACGCCGCGCGGTCCGGGTCACAGGCCCCCGCGCCTGTGATGGGGGACGGAAGATGGCCGAACAGATCAAGACTGCAACGCTCAACCTGGATGGCAAGACCTACGATCTGCCGGTCTATGCGCCGACACTCGGGCCTGAGGTGGTCGATATCGGCAAGCTCTACGCCCAGGCTGACGTCTTTACCTTCGACCCGGGCTTCACCTCGACCGCCGCCTGCGAAAGCGCAATCACCTATATCGACGGCGACAAGGGCGAGCTTTTGCATCGCGGCTACCCGATCGAACAGCTCGCCGCCTCCTCGCATTATCTCGAGGTTTGCTACCTGTTGCTTTACGGCGAACTGCCGACCGCCGCCCAGCTTGCCGATTTCGAGGCCCGCATCACGCGCCACACCATGGTGCACGAACAGATGCACAACTTCTTCCGCGGCTTCCGCCGTGACAGCCACCCGATGGCCACCATGGTGGGCGTGGTGGGCGCGATATCGGCCTTCTACCATGACAGCCTTGACATCAATGACCCCTGGCAGCGCGAGGTTGCAGCCATCCGCATGGTGGCCAAGCTGCCGACGATCGCGGCGATGGCCTACAAGTATTCAATCGGCCAGCCCTTCGTTTATCCGAAGAATGCCCTCAGCTATGCCGGCAACTTCCTGCACATGTGCTTTGCCGTCCCGGCCGAAGATTATGTGGTGAACCCCGTCCTGGAAAAGGCGATGGACCGCATCATGATGCTGCATGCGGACCATGAACAGAACGCCTCGACCTCCACGGTGCGCCTGGCGGGCTCTTCGGGCGCCAATCCCTTTGCCTGCATCGCGGCCGGCATCGCCTGCCTCTGGGGCCCGGCCCATGGCGGCGCCAATCAGGCCTGCCTTGAAATGCTCAAGGAAATCGGCACGGTTGACCGCATCCCGGAATATGTCGCCAAGGCCAAGGACAAGAACTCGGGCTTCCGCCTGATGGGCTTTGGTCACCGCGTCTACAAGAACTTCGATCCCCGCGCCAAGGTGATGAAGGAATCCGCCGATCAGGTGCTGGGCCTCCTTGGGGTCGACAACAACCCGCTTCTGCAGGTGGCCAAGGAACTTGAACGCATCGCCCTGTCGGATGAATACTTCATCTCGAAAAAGCTCTACCCGAACGTCGATTTCTACTCGGGCATCATCCTCGAGGCGATGGGCTTCCCCACATCGATGTTCACGCCGATCTTTGCCATCTCGCGCACCGTGGGCTGGATCAGCCAGTGGAAAGAGATGATCGGCGAGAAGAACCAGAAAATCGGCCGCCCGCGCCAGCTTTATGTCGGCGCGCCCAAGCGCGACTATGTCGATCTGCGCCACCGCTGACAAAGCACCCAAAGGGCGGCTTCCATCGGGCCGTCCTTTGGCACCACTTCCCCTTGCCTTCTGCCCCGCCCTGCCTTCAATGTGGCACAAATATCCCACGGGGGTCCGGGGGTGTGAAACCCCCGGCTGCAACGCTTGACCCAGACGCGCCTTCTTGGCCTCGACATCGCCCGCAGCCTGGCCCTGCTGGGCATGGTGGCGTTTCACATCGTCTTTGACCTGCAGATGTTCGGTCATGTGCCCTTTGGCACAACGCTGCACCCGTTCTTCTATTGGCATGCCCGGCTGGTAGCCGGCAGTTTCCTGTTTCTGGCCGGCCTGTCGCTCTGGCTTGCCCATGGCGCGGGCATCCGCTGGCCTGCCTTCTGGCGGCGCTGGATCAGGCTGGCGGCTGCGGCTGCCCTGGTGACGATCGCCACCTATGCCGCATTGCCGGACTATTTCGTCTATTTCGGCATCCTGCATTCCATCGCCGCCAGCAGCCTGATCGGGCTTATGGTGCTGCGCCTGCCCGCCCTTGCGGTGGCGGGCCTTGGCGCGGCCATCATGGCGAGCAGCTACATCCTGCCCGACCCCGCCCTCAACGCGCCCCTGTTGCGCTTTCTGGGCCTGGCGACCGAACCGGCCATGACCGTGGATTTCGAGCCGCTTTTCCCCTGGGTCGGCCCGTTCCTTCTGGGCCTTGCCATGGGCAAGCTTGCCGATCCCTACCGGCTCTGGGCCTGGCTCACCCTGCCCGACACGCCCCTCTTGCGCCGCCTGGCCTGGCCCGGTCAGCACAGTCTGGCGATCTATCTGGTGCATCAGCCCGTGCTGATCAGCCTGATCTGGGCAGGAACCGCCCTCTCCTCCTAGGCCTGCGGCCTGTCGTCGAGCCCTGCGGGGCGCGGCCTCAGAACAGCCGCGTCAAGGGCCAGGGCAGCCAGCTGAGCGAACGCGCGCCTTCGGCGCTGGGATGGATGCTTTCCGAGGCATCCCGCCCCACCACCCGGGGGCGGCGCAACAGAAACACCTTGGCCCAGCCCCGCGTCGTGCCATACATCGGCGCCGTCGGGTCACAAGGGTAGCGTGCCCGCCACCCCTTTGGCAGGCTGAGTCCCACGGCCTCGACCCGCTCCAGCATCCACACCAGCGGAATATTGGCCAAGGGCCGCGCGGCCGGAAAGGTGCCGACCTGCCCGCCCACATCGGAATGGCCGCCCCGGAACCAGACCTGCTGCACATTGCCTTCCCAACCCGACGGACAGTCCCACATCACCGGTTCGAACACCGCCCGCGTTTCGTTCAGCGCAAGCGCCTGAAACCCGTGACGGATCGACGATCCAAGATGATGATTGTGAAAGCGGTGCTGTTTTTCGGTCAGCATCCACAACAAGGGCAGCCGCAGCCCCAGCGCCTTAACCGTATCCCAGACCCCCACCATCTCGATCGGTGCCTCCAGATGACAGTGCTTGCGTGAAAAGGCCTGCGCTGCGGGGGTCAGCGGCCCGTCGCGATAATGACGATAGGCTTGGCGGATGACCCGCTCGGTCGCCTCTTCGCGCCGCACAAGCCCCACCCGGTCAATCTCCCCAGCGAGGCTGCGCACCGCATAGGCCCCGCGCGAATAGCCGAACAGAAAGATCCGGTCCCCCGGCCGATACTGGCTGGCCAGCCAGCCATAGGCCCGCGCAATCTGCCGGTTGATGCCGCGGCCCTGCACAAAGCCGAAGGCCCGCCGCATCCCTTCCCACTGCAGCCCCTGCTCGTAATAGACGCGCCGGTGCACACCCTGCTGATCCTCGAGCAACAGCTTGAGCAACAGCCCCGCATCGGTTTCATACCCCGGCGCAAGCGGCGACAGCGTGCCATCAAGAATGATGACATGATCCACCGCGCCGCGCTGCCGCCCGGGCGCGGGTGGCGCTGCCGGTTCGACCGTGGCGACAGGGCGTCCGGTCCACCAGCGCGACAGTCTTTCGAAAACGGACGTGGCCCATCCTCCGCATCACGAAACGCATGTCTGCCAGTGTGGCGGACATAAGGTTAACAAGACGATGCAAAACGGGCGCCCGCAAGGGACGCCCGCCGCAATTGGCTGTGAAAAGACGATTGCCTTACAGTTTCAGGCCCAGAACCGTGACCAATCCCAGCTCGCCAAAGCCGTTGAAGCGGCTGTTGGTGACGGTGGAATAGGCCCCCATGCCTTCGAAGATCACGAAATCCCCCTCGGCGATATCATCAGGGAAGGGAAGATCGCCGGGCAGCCGGTCCACCGAATCGCAGGTCGGACCAAAGCAGATGCGGCCATGCACCGCGCCCTTGCGCACCAGACCTTCGGGGGACAGGACGGTGATCCGGTCGATGATGCCGATCTGGCCCTGCTCGAAGAGCGAGCCGTAAAGCCCGTCATTCAGGAACACATGGCTGCCGTCGCGCACCGCCTTGACCCGGGCGGCCAGCGTGAAGGCGTCGCCACACATGGCCCGGCCCGGTTCGCAGACCAGCGCCGGACGGTCGGCCCCGAAGGCTTCGGTCGTCACACGGTCGATGGTGGTGAAGGTCTCTTCAAGCTGCGGCAGAACACCCACGGTGCGGTGGTTGGGAAAACCGCCGCCGACATTCAGCCGCGCAATCCGCACACCCGCCTTGCGCGCGATCACCGCCGCCTCGCGGATATAGGACGCCCAGGCGTTCGGATCGGTGCATTGCGTGCCGGGATGGAAGGTGATCGAGGGGATGAACCCCGCCTTGGCGACGGTCTTCAACAGCTCGACCGCCACATCCGAGGTTGCCCCGAACTTGGCGCCAAAGTTATAGGCCGCGCCTGCCACCGGCAGCTTGAAGCGCACCGAGATTTCACAGCCCTGGGAGGGGACCATCTCGACCAGCTTGGCCAATTCGCTGTGGCTGTCCACCGACCAGGATTTCACCTGCCGCGCGACACCATGGGCAATCTCGGCGCGCGAGCGCACCGGGTTGTTGTAATGGATCGCCGCATCAGGGGCGAGCCGACGGATCAGGTCAATCTCGAAAGGCGAGGCGCAGTCAAAGCCCTTGATCCCGGCTGCGACCAGGTTTTCCACCATCTCCTCGCCGGGGTTCGACTTGACGGCATAGGTCACCAGACCGGGAAAGCCGGTCAGGAGTCGCCGCGCCACGGCCTGAACGGCGCTGGGAGCGAAAAACAGCACCGGGTTCTCCGGCTGCTGTTGTTTCAGGAATTCGGTCGGATTGGTCCAGATTGTCTTGGACAGTCCCATCGGCGTGATCCTTTCTGCCAACAAGATGCGTGCCCTCCCCCGTTGCCATACCATGGGTGGTATGAACGGCTTTGGCACCCGCGAGGTTTTTCCAACCAGGCCAGGTGCGTATGAGCCGCCCTTTTCCTGCAACTGAGGATGCCGCATATGGGTGACAAACTCACCGGACAAAACTATATATTCGCCGTGAATCATCGTCATAATGACGAAAAACATGGGCAAAATGCATGGATGACGTCGATCGCAACATTCTGACCCTTCTTGGGGCCGATGCACGGATGTCTGTCGCCACATTGGCGCGGCGTTTGAAGGTGGCGCGGTCGACCATCCAGGCACGGCTTGAGCGGCTGGAGACCAGCGGCATCATCGCGGGCTATACGCTCAAACTTGGCGAGGCGGGGCGTCAGGGGCGCTTGCGCGCCTCGGTGCTTCTGACGATCGAACCCCGCAGCCAGGCCGCGATTCTGACCCGGCTGAAAGGCATCAACGAGGTGGAGCGGGTCTTTACCACCTCGGGCCGGTTCGACCTGCTGTTGCAGGTTGCAGCCTCGAACACCCAGGTTCTGGATTCGGTCTTGGACCAGATCGGCGCGCTGACCGGGGTGAAATCTTCCGAAAGCCTGATCCATCTGTCGACCCGTCTTGACCGCGCGGTCTGAGCGGCAAACAGGGGCGGGCTTGCCCCCCATCGAGGGGGGACGCGCCCGCGGCTTTGCCGGCGCGGTTCTGATGCGGTGCGTAGGCGGCAGCGTTGCAGCCTCCGGCGGGAGTATTTTCAGAAGGGCAAGACGCAAGGGGCGGCTTTGCTTGATTTGGCTTTCTACAAATCCTCGGCGCTTGGCCACTTTCCGCTGCGCGGCGCTTGGCCTTTTGGCGGCTTTTCGCTAAGCACAGCGCCAAGATAGAGGATCACGCGATGCCGATGGAAAAGACCTTCTCCCCCGCCGAGGCCGAGGCCCGGATTTCGAAGCTTTGGCTGGACCGGAAGGCCTTTGCCGCCGGGGCCAATGCCAAGCCCGGCCACCCGGCGTTTTCCGTGATGATCCCGCCTCCGAATGTGACCGGCAGCTTGCATATGGGGCATGCGTTCAACAACACGCTGCAGGATATTCTGGTGCGCTGGCACCGGATGAAGGGGGATGACACGCTGTGGCAGCCCGGCACTGACCATGCCGGGATTGCGACGCAGATGGTGACCGAGCGTGAGATGGCCGCGAAGGGAGAGCCCACGCGCCGCGAGATGGGGCGTGAGGCGTTTCTGTCGCGCGTCTGGCAGCAGAAGGTCAAGTCGCGTGGCACGATCATTGGCCAGTTGCAGCGGCTGGGGGCGAGTGCCGATTGGGACCGCGAGGCGTTCACCATGTCCGGCGCGCCGGGGGCACCTGCGGGCGAAGAAGGTAATTTCCACGATGCCGTCATCAAGGTGTTCGTGGAGATGTATAACAAGGGTCTGATCTATCGCGGCAAGCGGCTCGTGAACTGGGACTCGCATTTTGAGACCGCGATTTCGGACCTTGAGGTGGAGAACACCGAGGTTGCGGGCCATATGTGGCATTTCAAGTACCGGCTCGCCAGGGGGGAAACTTATGAATATGTTGAGAAAGACGCGGACGGCAATGTGATCCTGCGGGAAAAGCGGGATTACATTTGGATTGCGACCACGCGCCCCGAAACCATGCTGGGCGATGGGGCGGTGGCGGTGCATCCCAGTGATGAACGCTATGCGCCTATCGTCGGCAAGATGGTGCATCTGCCGCTGTGTGACCGTCTGATCCCGATCATTGCCGATGAATACCCCGATCCGACCTTTGGTTCGGGTGCCGTGAAGATCACCGGGGCGCATGATTTCAACGATTATGGCGTGGCCAAGCGGCACAACCTGCCCTGCTATCGGTTGATGGACACCCGCGGCCGGATGCGGGACGATGGTGCGCCTTATGAGGTGGCCGTGGCCCGGGCGCGCGCGATTGCGGCGGGCTCTGCGACGAGTGAGGCGGAGGTGGACAGTCTGAACCTTGTCCCCGCCAAGTATCGCGGGCTGGACCGGTTCGAGGCGCGCAAGCTGGTGGTGGCGGCCATCAACGCCCAAGGGCTGGCTGTGGTGACCAAGGTCAAGACGATTGACCCCGAGACGAATGCCGAGGACTGGAAGAACTTCCCCTTCGTTGAGGACAAGAAGATCATGCAGCCCTTTGGCGACCGGTCAAAGGTGGTCATCGAGCCGATGCTGACCGACCAATGGTTCGTCGACACCGCCAAGATCGTCGAACCGGCGCTGGAGGCGGTGCGGACGGGCAAGACGAAGATCATCCCGGAGTCGGGCGAAAAGACCTATTACCACTGGCTGGAGAACATCGAGCCCTGGTGCATCTCGCGCCAGCTTTGGTGGGGGCATCAGATCCCTGTGTGGTTCGATCTTGAAGGCAACCAGTATTGTGCGGCAAGCTTCGAAGAAATCAGGCTGCAAGTTCAAGCTCGCTATGGCGCCGATGTTGAGGTCGTTGAGGTTGAGACAGACGCTTTGTCGGTTCCCACTGGCGAACGTGTGGAAACCTACCCCGGGATCACCGCATCGGCCTTGGGCGTTCGTCAGATCCGAGTTGAACGCGACCCCGACGTCCTCGACACCTGGTTCTCCTCCGGCCTCTGGCCCATCGGCACGCTCGGCTGGCCCGAACCCACGCCGGAACTAGCGAAGTATTTCCCCACCTCGGTCCTTGTGACCGGGGCGGATATCCTCTTCTTCTGGGTCGCCCGGATGATGATGATGCAATTGGCCGTGGTGGACCAGATCCCCTTCCACACCGTCTATCTGCACGGGCTGGTGCGCGACGCCAAGGGCAAGAAGATGTCGAAGTCGCTCGGCAACGTCATCGACCCCTTGGAGATCATCGACGAATTCGGCGCCGACGCCCTGCGCTTTGCCAATGCGGCCATGGCCTCGCTGGGCGGGGTGCTGAAGCTGGATACCCAGCGCATCGCGGGCTATCGCAACTTTGGCACCAAGCTGTGGAACGCCTGCCGCTTTGCCGAGATGAACGGGGTTTGGGAAGGCCATGCCACCCAAGCCACGCCCCCGACGCCGAAAGCCACCGCGAACCGCTGGATCATTGGTGAGACGGCGAAAACGCTGGCCGAGGTGGACGAGGCGCTGGAAAACTTCCGTTTCGACCAAGCCGCCGACGCGCTTTACAAATTCGTCTGGGGCAAGGTCTGCGACTGGTATGTCGAGTTTGCGAAGCCCCTGTTCGACGGCGAACATGCGGCGGAAACCCGTGCCACGATGGCTTGGGTTCTAGATCAATCCATGATCCTTCTCCACCCTTTCATGCCCTTCATCACCGAAGAGCTTTGGGGCACCACGGGCAAGCGCGCGAAACTCTTGGTCCACACCGATTGGCCCGCCTATGCCGATCTGGCCGACAAAGAGGCAGAGGCGGAGATGTATTTTGTCACCGGCCTCATCGACGACATCCGGTCAGCCCGGGCGCAGGTGCATGTGCCGGTTGGCCTGAAATGCGATCTGGTCGCGACCGAGCTGTCGTCTGCCGCCCTCGCGGCATGGGAGCGCAATGAGGCGCTGATCCGCCGCATGGCGCGTATCGAGAGGTTCAGCGAAGGCGCGGCCCCCAAAGGCTCGATCGCCATTGCCATGGAGGGCGCGGCCTTTGCGCTGCCGCTTGAAGGGCTGATCGACATTGCCGAAGAAAAGGCCCGTCTTGCCAAGGGCTTGGAAAAGCTGGCCAAGGAAATCGGCGGGCTGAAAGGGCGGCTTGATAATCCCAATTTCGTCAAGTCCGCCCCCGAAGAGGTGATCGACGAGGCCCGCGCCAACCTGGAAGCGCGCGAGGACGAGGCGGCCAAGATCAAGGCCGCGCTGGCCCGCCTGGCCGAAATCGGCTGAGCAGGCGCGGTTCTGTTTCCTGTCTGGAAACAGATTGTGTGAGCCAAGACAGCAAAGCCGGCCCTGCGTCGAACTTGACGCGGGGCCAAGGCTTGCGCAGATAGACATGTGTAACGGTGGGGCGATGTGATGACCGATGATGTGCTGTTTGTAGGTCATTCGCTGGTTGGCCACACCATGCCGCGCATGCTGGATGCGCTTTTGCCCACCTCGATGCTGGTGCGGGCGCAGGTCATCAATGGCGCGCCGCTGAGCTATAACTGGTCGAACGGCGCCGGGGCCGAAGGGGTGAATGCCCGCGCCGTGCTGCCATCGGGGGCCTTTGGTACATTGGTCCTGACCGAGGCGATCCCGCTGGCCACCCATCTGCAATGGTCCTACAGCTATGGCACGGCGCGCGCCTATGCGGGGCTTGCCTGGGCGGCCAATCCTTCGGTGCGGGTGATGATCTATGAAACCTGGCACGAGATCGGCAGCAATGTCGCCGAATGGCGCGCCAGCCTGACCAGCGATCTGGCGCTGTGGCGCGGTATTGCCAATCAGGTGAACGCCGCAAGACCGGCCAAGGCACCGCAGGTCGGCATCGTGCCGGGCGGGCAGGCGATGGGGCTTTTGCATGACGCGATCGTCAGCGGGCGGGGTCAGGGGCTGACCCAGATCACCCAGCTTTTCACCGATCAGATCCATCTGAACGATGCGGGCAACTACCTGATTTCCCAAGTGCAATTTGCCGCCATTTCCGGGCGCAGCCCGATTGGTCTGACCGACCGGCTGACGGGGGAATGGGGGCAGGCCTATGGTGGCTGGACCACCGATCAGACCATTCTATTCCAGCACATCGCCTAGGAGGCCGCCGCGCGGGCGGCGGGCGCGCGCCTTCAGCCCGGCAGCGTCATGCCCCTTCTGGTACAAGGAACCACGGCATCGGAAACCCTGAACGGTGGCAGCGGCCATGACCGGGTTTACGGCAACCGCGGCAATGACACGATCAATGGCCATAACAGCAATGATCTTCTGTCGGGTGAACGCGGCCATGACAGCCTGAACGGCGGCGCCGGCAATGACTTCCTCTTGGGCGGCAACGACCGCGATCTGTTGATCGGCGGGCTCGGCAATGACCGGCTGCATGGCGAGGCGGGCAATGACACGCTGACCGGTGGAACGGGGGCGGATGATTTCGTCTTTGCCCGGCGCGGTAGGGCGGATCGCATCACCGATTTCACCCGAACCCAGGGCGACCAGATCTTTCTGGATAATGCACTTTGGACCGGAATACGCAGCGCCGCTCAGGTGGTGACCAGCTTTGCCACCGTCACGCCCGAGGGGGTGCTTTTCAACTTTGGCACCAATGGCATGTTGTTGTTGCAGGGGGTGACCTCGACATCGGGCTTGGCTGCGCTGATCGAGATCTATTGACAACGGCGCTTGCCCCGGCGCGCGCTGCACCCCAAATTGGGGCGGCACCCGGTGACCAAAGGAGCCGCCATGTTCTGGCTTGCCCGCCTTGCCGAACGTCGGATCACGGCTGCCCGTCTGAAAGGCGGGCTTCAGGGCCTTGCGGGTGAGGGAAAGCCCCTGCCCGACCGGCCCGGCGATGCCTTTGTCAGCGCCGGAGACGCCGTGGGATTTCGCATCATGGCCGAGGCGGGCGTTCTGCCGGAAGAGATCACGCTGAAAAAGCCGGCGCAGGCGCAGCGCGAAAAGCTGGCAACTTTGACAGACGCGGCAGAGCGCAAGGCGGCCATGGCCGAACTCGCACGGCTTGAGATGCGGCAGGCCATGGCCGAAGAGGCGCGACGGGCCTTTCTGAAAGGCTGACTATTTCTGGAGCGAAAGTCGGCATGAAGTTTGGCGCGAACGCTGGCCCAAGGGCCGATTTCTGCGTCAGAAATCGGGTCGGACTTCGCGCCGAAGTCCGCGTGCAGAGGCTGGCCTTGCACCCAAATCGCTTCCGCTTTCGCAAACCCCTGCCGCCCCTTGCCGTTGGCGGCAATTTGCGCTTCCCTGTCGGGCATGACCGCGCCACTTACCCCCCTCGCCAGCTCGCTGCCCTCAACCGTGCCCTTCGTCGGCCCAGAAACCCAGGAGCGCAGCCTGGGCCGGCCCTTCCGCGCCCGGCTTGGGGCCAATGAATCGCTTTTCGGCCCCTCGCCCCGCGCCATCGCCGCAATGGCGGCAGCGGCGGCCGATGTCTGGATGTATGGTGATCCCGAACTCTTCGATCTCAAGGCTGCCCTTGCCGCCCATCACGGCTGCAAGCCCGACAACATTGTTGTTGGCGAGGGGATTGACGGGCTTTTGGGCTATCTCGTGCGCCTGATGATCGCGCCGGGCGACAAGGTGGTGACCTCGCTGGGCGCTTACCCCACCTTCACCTTCCATGTCGCGGGCTTTGGCGGCGAGATCATTCGCGTGCCCTATAAGGCCGATCATGAGGACCCAGAGGCGCTGGTGGCCGCCGCCCATCACCACCGCCCGAAGCTGGTCTATATCTCGAACCCCGACAACCCGATGGGCAGCCATCACCCGGCAGCCGCCATCACCGCGATGGTTGAGGCGTTGCCCGCCGAGACGCTGATGATCCTAGATGAGGCCTATATCGACCTTGCGCCCGCAGGCACGGCCCCGGCGATTGCCGCCGATGATCCGCGCGTGATCCGCTTTCGCACCTTTTCAAAAGGGTATGGGATGGCGGGCCTCAGGGTGGGCCATGCGATCTGCGCCCCCGACCTTGCCCAGGCCTTTGACAAGATCCGCAACCATTTCGGCATAGGCCGCATTGCCCAGGCGGGGGCGCTGGCCGCCTTGGCCGATCAGGACTGGCTGGCCCAGGTGCAGGCCCGCGTTGCCGCCGGGCGCGCGCGGCTGGCGACGATTGCGCGTGACAATGGCGCCAATGCCCTGCCCTCGGCCACCAATTTCGTGACAATGGATCTGGGTCGCGATGGTGATTTCGCCCGCGCAACGTTGCGCGCCCTGACGGATCTGAGGGTCTTTGTTCGCATGCCGGGCGTTGCCCCGCTGGACCGCTGCCTGCGCGTCAGTGTCGGGGATGACGCCGCCTTGGCCATCTTTGCCGAAGCCTTGCCAAAAGCCCTGAAAGCCACCGGTTAGCGCCCTATTCCGCGGCCACATCCGGCTTGGCCGGGCCAAGCGGCGGAGCCGCGCCGGGTGCCACGGCCGCATCGGCCGGACCAATCCGACGGGCGGTGATCAGGGCCGGTTCCTCGGCCACAAGACCGGCACGGGGCGTGGCCGCCTCAAGGCTGCGGCTAAACACCAGCATGTTCTGAAAGCTGGTCTTGGTGCCGGTCAGGCCGGAACGTTCATCAACCGGCAGCGTCTCGGCGCGCAGGTATTCCCAGCCCTCGGCCGCCATGGCGTTCAGGGTTTCGGTCAGGGCCAGGGCAAACCGCTCTTCCGTGGTCTTGGCCCCGCGGGCCTTTTCCCCGCGGCGTGGCGCGGGAATAACCTTGAATTCATGGCGCTGTGACGCTTGGCCCATCTTGTAACCCCTTCCCTTCAATGCGGCGCAGTCTAACGAGATTCGCCGCGCAAGTCCAAGAAATTGCAGCCTTATTCCGCCAAAGGCCCTGCGGCCTTTGCCACCCCAACCGATTGTGTCCAGGGCGGCCAAGCGCCCTATCCCTAGCCCCGAGGTGGCAGATCAGCCGAAAGGATCAAAGCCCCAGCTTCTGCGCCACCATGGCATTGACCACCGCCGGATTGGCCTTGCCGCCGGTGGCTTTCAAGACCTGCCCGGTGAACCAGCCCGCCAGCTTTGCGTTGACCTTGGCCTTTTCCACCTGCTCGGGGTTGGCCGCGATCAGATCATCCAGCGCCTTTTCAATGGCGCCGGTGTCGGTCACAGCCTTCATCCCGTGCTTTGCGGCCTGCTCGGCCGGGTCACCGCCTTCGGTCCACAGGATTTCAAACAGGTCCTTGGCCATCTTGCCGGTGATCTCGCCCTTGGCCAGAAGGTCAAGCATCTTGCCCAGCTGATCTGCCGAAACCGGGCTTTCGGCAATCGCCTTGCCCTCTTTGTTCAACCGGCCAAAGAGTTCGTTGATGACCCAGTTGGCGGCAATCTTGCCATCGCGGCCTTGCGCCACGGACTCAAAGAACGCTGCCGCGTCAAGTTCGGCCGTCAGCACATTGGCGTCATAATCGGTCAGCCCGAAATCGCCCATGAACCGCGCCTTCTTGGCGTCGGGCAGTTCGGGCATGCGGGCTGCGATGTCATCGACCCAAGCCTGTTCGATCTCCAAAGGCAGAAGGTCGGGGCACGGGAAATAGCGGTAATCATGCGCCTCTTCCTTGGACCGCATCGAACGGGTCTCGTTGCGGTCGGGGTCGTAAAGCCGGGTTTCCTGCACCACCGAACCGCCATCCTCGATGATCGCAATCTGGCGGCGCGCCTCGTAATCAATGGCCATCTGGATAAAGCGCATCGAGTTCATGTTCTTGATCTCGCAGCGCGTGCCAAGGTGGCTAAAGTCTTGGGTTGCCTGATATTTCTCATACTGGCCCGGCGCGCAGACCGACACGTTCACATCGGCCCGCAGGTTGCCGTTCTGCATGTTGCCATCGCAGGTGCCCAGATAACGCAGGATCTGGCGCAGTTTGGCGACATAGGCTGCTGCCTCTTCGGGGCCGCGAATGTCGGGGCGCGAGACGATCTCCATCAGCGCCACGCCCGTGCGGTTGAAATCGACGAATGACATCGTCGGGTCCATGTCATGGATCGACTTGCCCGCGTCCTGTTCCAGATGGATACGCTCGATCCGCACGCGGCGCGCG
>VGDH01000069.1 GCA_016869835.1 Alphaproteobacteria bacterium | reverse complement strand
GTCCCCCGCCTCAGCCCGCGTTGCCCGATATTCCGGCAAATACCGCCCCGCCTGCCGCATCATCCAGATCGGCGGGGTCGGCAGGGTTTCCCCGGCAAGGGCGCGCAAGAGAAGTTTCGTCATGGTGATCTCCATCGTCGCCCCTGCCTTGCCGCTCTAGGTCCGCATGTCAAGCATTGGACAGTTGTAAGCTTCACCTGACAGCGGTAAGTCTGACAGCATGACACAGGATTTGCCCACCCCCGACCGCCCCCTGAAGATTGGTACCCGAGGTTCCCCCCTCGCCTTGGCGCAGGCGCATGAAACCCGCGACCGGCTGGCGGCGGCCTTTGCCCTGCCGCGCGAGGCCTTTGAGATTACCGTCATCAAGGTGACGGGGGACCAGATCCTTGACCGTGCGCTGAAGGACATTGGCGGCAAGGGGCTGTTCACCCGCGAAATAGAAGAGGCGCTGTTGGCGGGCGACATCGACATCGCCGTCCATTCGATGAAGGACATGCCGACGATCCAGCCCGAGGGGCTGGTGCTGGATTGCTATCTGCCACGCGAAGATGTGCGCGATGCCTTCGTCTCGCCCGGCACGGCACGGCTGATGGACCTGCCGCAAGGCGCGGTGGTCGGATCATCCAGCTTGCGGCGGCGCGCGCAATTGGCGCATCGGCGGCCCGATCTGCAACTGGTCGAGTTTCGCGGCAATGTGCAGACCCGGATGAAGAAGCTGGCCGATGGCGTGGCGGTGGCGACCTTCCTTGCCATGGCGGGGCTGAACCGGCTGGGCCTGTCGGAAGTGGCCCGGTCGGCCATTGACCCAGAAGAGATGTTGCCAGCCGTCGGCCAAGGAGCCATCGGCATCGAACGCCGCGCGGCGGATGAGCGCGTGGCCGCGATGCTGGCCGCGATCCATCACGGCGATACGGGGCTGCGGCTAGCGGCGGAACGGGCCTTCCTTTTGCGGCTGGACGGGTCTTGCGAAACCCCGATTGCGGGGCTGGCGCTTTTGGACGGCGACAGTCTTTGGCTGCGGGGAGAGGTCTTGCGGCCTGACGGTAGCAAGGTCATCACCGGCGAGCGGCGCGGCGCGGCAGGTGACGGGGCGGTGATGGGAACCGATCTGGCGGCCGAGCTTCTTACCCGCGCGGGACCGGGCTTTTTCGCCTGACGCCGGGCGGCGGTTTGTCGTCGGATGTCTTTTCAGGCTTTGCGCGGTAACAAACCGCGGTCGACCAGCATCAGCGTCACCGCCCCGGTGACCGCCAGCCCGCCGCCGATCAGCGCCGCCGTGGTATAGCCCCCCAGCGCCGTGCCGATGCCAAAGGCGGCGGCTGACAACAAATCCCCCGCCAGCCGCTGCAGCGCCATCAGCGCCGCTGCCGTGCCGGGCCGCCCCTCCATCAGCTCTTGCCAGTAACCGATGGGCAGGGTCAGGATCGGTGCAGCGCCAAGGCCCGCCATGACCGGCAGCGCCCAAAGCCAAGGCGCATCGGGATAAAGCGCCAAAAGCACGACAAAACCGGCATAGACAAAGGCCTCGCCCAAGATCAGCACCTGACGCCGCGCCATGCGTTGCAGGCGCGGCAGGGCCAGCATGAAGGGCACCTCAAAGCCCGCCACCAGCCCGACCATCAAGGCGACATCCGACACATGCCGTTCGGGCGTGGCGGCAAAGATCAGCGGGGTCAGCACGATGTAAGGCATCGGCAGCCCCCCGATGGCCCCCATCGCCAAAAGCCGCAGCGCAATCGGCGGGCGCGACGGTTCCACCATCCCCGCCCGCAGGTTCAGCCCCAAAGCCCGGTCGACCCAAGGTTCCGCCCCCTTGCGCGGCCATCCTGCCCAGATCACCGCCAAAAGCGCCAGCGCGGCCAGCACGGCGCAGAGATAGACCGCCATCACGTCTAGACCGCCAAACTCCAGACCCCATGTCCAGAAGAGCAGCGTCAGCAAAAACACCGCCGACACGACGGCCCGTACCGTCGCCTGCAACCCGTCGCGCAAGGTAGGGTGCAACAGGCTGGCCAGATTGTTCAGCGCAAAGATTTGCCCGAAAATCGCCGTGCCGACCGGGATCAGCAGACCATGGGCCAAGAGCATCACGCCGGGCAGGGGGGCGATCACCATCAGCGCGGTCCCCGCCACCGTGCCGCCAACCGTCATCAGCGCAATCAGGCGGCGGTTGCCGATCTGTTCGGCCAGAACCCCGAACAGGACCGAGGCCGAAACCGCCGCCCCTGACGCGAGCGCTAGCACCACTGCCAGTGTGGCATCCGACACCCCCACCCGTTCGACGGCAATCAGCGACAGGTAAGGATAGATGCAGGCATTCACCACGCCGTAAAGCCCGGCCATGGCGGAAATGGCGCGAAACAGCGGGTCGCGCAGGATCAGGCGAAAGGCAGACATGGATCAGTCTGGAATGATCTTGCCGGGGTTCATCCGATTGTCCGGGTCCAGCGCCTGTTTCACCGCCCGCATCACCTGAAGCGCGACCGGGTCCTTGCGCCGCTTCATCGAGGCTTTCTTGGAAAGCCCCACCCCATGTTCAGCGCTGAAACTGCCGCCAAGCGCCTGCACCTCATCCTCGACCGCCGCGATGACGGCGTCCGACAGGGCAGGGTCGTCACGGCTGGGATAGACCGTGAAGTGGATATTGCCATCCCCCAGATGGGCAATGTGCAGCGTTTCGGCCCCGGTATCCAAGGCGGGCAGGCGGGCATGGATGCGGTCCAGCACTTCGGCCACCTTGTCCAGCGGCAGGCAGATATCGGTGTCGATTGTCGGTTGCCGCGCCACAGTGATTTCGGCGGCCAGTTCCCGGCGCTGCCACATGGCGCGGCGCTTGCCTTCGGTCTGGGCGATTTCAGCGTCAAGGATCGCACCCTCCTCCATCAGGGCCGCCAGCGTGGTTTCCAGAAGCGCCGTCAGCGGCACATCGCCCGCCGCATCGGGCGTTGCATCGCGTGGCGCGGTGGCGGCGATTTCCACAAGGATATTCGTGTCATAGCGCGTCCCGCCAAAGGGTAGGGCGATGTCGGGCCGCGCCTCGGACAGGCGCTGCATATAGGTGGCGGGCATCAGCTCAAACGCCTCGACGAGCCCACCAGTTGCCTCACGCAGGCGATTGAGGAGGGTCAGCGCATCTGGCAAGGACCGCACCGCCAGCGTCGCCGTGGCATAGGCGCGGGGGCGGGGGACGAGTTTCATCACCGCCGCCGTGATGACGCCAAGCGTCCCCTCGGCCCCGATGAACATCTGTTTCAGGTCATAGCCAGAGTTGTCCTTGTGCAGTTCCGACATCAGGTTCAGCACGCGGCCATCGGCCAGCACGACCTCGAGCCCCAGACAAAGCGCGCGGGTGGAGCCATAACGCAGCACGTTCGACCCGCCGGCATTGGTGGACAAAACCCCGCCGATCATGGCCGAGCCGCGCGCGCCGAACCACAGTGGGAAATACAGATTTGCCGCCTCGGCCGCCTCATGCAGCCGGTCAAGGACCACCCCCGCCTCGACAATGGCAATCCGCGCATCGGCCCGGATTGCGCGGATGCGGTTCAGCCGCTCGACCGAGATCATTAGCCCGCCATCGGTATAGGCCCCGCCGACAAGGCCAGTGAGGCCCGACACCGGCACCACCGGCACGCCATGGCGGGCGGCGATGCGCAGGGTTTCGGCAACCTGCGAGGTATCGGCAGGCCGGGCCACGGCGCAGGGGTTGGAGGGGTAGTGCAGCGTCCATTCATGGCGATACTTCGCCAGATCATCGCCCAGCAGCACATGATTGGCCCCAAGGGCAGCGATCAGATCGGCAATCAGGGTCATGGGGGCCATCCGGTTTGGTCACGCCTCTTGATCTGCCAAACCGCTTTGCCCCGCAAGGCCCTCTCGCGAAGAGCCCTGAAAGCGGCAGGCTTTCAGGGACGATGAGCGGCCACAAACGCCTGCACGGCAGGCCCGAGGTCTGCCACGATCCGGGCGACGCCTTCGGCATTGGGGTGGATGCCATCTTCTTGCATGAAGGGTCGCAGCAGGGCGGGGTCGAAATCGCCCTCGGTCATGCCCTGAAAGAAAAACGGGTAAAGCGTGGCGTCAAACTCGGCAGCCAGTTCAGGATAGATCGCGTCGAAGGCGGCCTTGTACTCGGCCCCATAGTTCCCAGGCGCCTGCATGCCCACCAGCAAGACAGGCAAACCCTTGGCCTTGGCACCCGCCAGAATGGCCGAAATATTTGCCCGCGCCTCCTCTGGCGGCAGGCCGCGCAGCATGTCATTGCCACCAAGCGTCACCATCAGCGCATCCGTCTCGGGCGTCAAAGACCAGTCCAGCCGCGACAGCCCCCCGGCCGTGGTGTCACCCGAGACGCCAGCATTGACCACCGTCACCTCGGCCCCTGCCGCCGTCAGCCAGCCTTGCAGTTGCGGCACAAGACCCTGTTCGGGCGGCAGGCCATAACCGGCGGTCAAGCTGTCACCCAGCGCCACGATCGTGACGGGTTCGGCTTTGGCGGTCAGCGGCAGAACCGGCAAGCTCACGAAAAAGAATAGGGCCGCGGCATTGCGGATCACGCGCGCCGACGCATATGTGACAAAGAACAATCGCAGGTGGAACATGTCGAATACCGTTTTGGCTCTGAAGGATGTCGGTCTGACCTTGCAGGGCAATGCCGGACCTGTGGAGATACTTAAGGGCATTTCGCTGAATGTCATGCAAGGCGAAAGCCTTGGGCTTGTCGGGCCGTCAGGTTCCGGCAAATCTTCGCTTCTGATGTTGATGGGCGGACTTGAACGCGCAACCGCCGGCCAGATCAGCGCCTTGGATCACGACCTGACAGACATGGATGAAGACCGGCTTGCCCGCTTTCGCCGGGGTCGCATGGGCGTGGTGTTTCAAAGCTTTCACCTGATCCCCACCACGACCGCCCTGGAAAACGTCGCCCTGCCGATGGAGATTTCCGGGATTGCCGATGCCTTTGATCGGGCCGAGGCGGAATTGGCCGCCGTTGGCCTGGCCGGGCGAATGCACCACTACCCCGCCCAGATGTCGGGGGGCGAGCAGCAGCGCGTGGCCCTTGCCCGCGCCGCCGCGCCGCGCCCGGCAATCCTTCTGGCCGATGAACCCACCGGCAACCTCGACAGTGCCAATGGCGCGGCGATCATGGACCTGATTTTCTCCCTTCGCGACCGCCACGGCGCGACGCTGGTTCTGGTCACCCACGCGCCAGAGCTTGCCGCCCGCTGCGATCGGGTGGTGCGGCTGGTTGATGGCCGCGTTGATGGGGCCGCAGCATGAGCCTGTCGCCCGGATTGGCATGGTCGATTGCCCGGCGCGAGTTGCGCGGCGGTTTGCGCGGCTTTTGGGTGTTTCTGGCCTGTCTGGCGCTGGGCGTTGCCGCCATTGCCGCCGTCGGCACGGTGCGCGCGGCCATTCAGGCGGGGCTGACCGAACAGGGCGCTGTCCTTCTGGGGGGCGATGCCCAGGTGGAATTTACCTATCGCTTCGCCAGCGCCGAAGAGCGCGCCTATCTGGAAAGCATCTCTGACCGGCTTTCCGAGATTGCCGAGTTTCGGTCGATGGCGGTTGCCGGTGAAACGCGCGTCCTGACGCAGGTCAAGGCGGTGGATGGGGCCTACCCGTTGATCGGTTCGGTCGCGCTTGAGGGCGATCTGCAGCTTGATCAGGCGCTGGCTGACCGGGGCGCGGTGATGGATCCGGTTCTGGCCGCCCAGATGGGGTTGGCGGTGGGCGATGGCTTTGCCCTTGGCACCGCCGAATTCACCCTGCGCGGGCTGATCCTGCGCGAACCTGACAGTGCAACGGGCGGCTTTGCGCTTGCCCCGCGCACGCTGGTCAGGCTGGACGATCTGGCCGCGTCGGGCCTTCTGGCCCCCGGCACACTTTATGACAGCGAATATCGCATGGTGCTGCCTGCGGGCACCGATCTGGCCGCGCTTCAGGCGGCAACCGAAGACGCCCTTGCCGACAGCGGCCTGCGCTGGTCTGACAGCCGCCGCGCCGCGCCGGGGGTCGAGCAATTTGTTGAACGCATCGGATCCTTCCTGATCCTTGTCGGCCTTGCCGGGCTGGCGGTTGGCGGGGTCGGCGTTGCCTCGGCGGTGCGCGCCTATCTGGAAGGCAAGATCGCCACCATCGCCACCCTGCGCACGCTTGGAGCCGATGGCGCGCTGATCTTTACCGCATATCTGATGCAGATCGCGGTTCTGGTGGGCCTTGGCGTCGGGCTTGGCCTGATTCTGGGCGTGGGTCTGCCGGTCGCGCTTTCGGGCGTGATCGAGGCCGCCTTGCCGTTTCAGGCCGATATCGGGTTTTATCCCCGCGCGGTGCTGGAAGCGGCGTTCTATGGCATTGTCGCAGCCTTCCTCTTTGCCCTTTGGCCCATGGCGCAGACCGAACGGGTGCGCGCGGCGGCGCTTTATCGTGGCGGCAGCGCCGGGCAGTGGCCGCGCAAACGCCATATCGCCGCAACGGTGATACTGGCCGCGCTTCTGGTGGCGGGGGCGGTGGTGTTTTCCGGCGTTGCCTCGCTGGCCTTGGGCACCGCCGGGGGCGTGGCAGGTGCGCTTTTGGTTCTGGCCCTCGCCGCCTATGGGTTGGCCCGGCTGGCGCGGCATTTGGCACGGTCACGACCCTTGCGCGGCCGGGTGCCATTGCGGCTTGCCTTGGCCTCGGTCGGCGCGCCACGCGCCGAAACCGTGCAGGTCGTCATGGCGCTGGGCCTTGGGCTATCGGTGCTGGCAGCCGTCGGCCAGATCGACAGCAACCTGCGCAGCGCCATTGCACGCGATCTGCCGCAGAAGGCGCCCTCCTATTTCTTTGTCGATATCCAGCCCGACCAGATTGACCCCTTCCTTGCCCAGGTTCGTGCCCATCCGGCGGTGACCGAGGTGGAAACCGCGCCGATGATGCGCGGCGTGGTGGCGCGCATCAATGGCGAGGATGCGGTCAAGGTTGCGGGCAATCACTGGGTGGTCCGCGGGGATCGGGGCATCACCTATGCCGATGCCATGCCCGAAGGCACCAAGGTGGTGGCGGGCCAGTGGTGGCCCGAAGGTTACAGCGGCCCGCCGCAGATTTCCTTTGCCGCCGAAGAGGCCGAGGAGATGGGGCTGAAACTGGGTGACAAGATCACCGTCAACGTCCTTGGCCGCGACATCGAGGCCGAGATCACCAGCTTCCGCGAGGTGGATTTTTCCAGCGGCGGCATGGGCTTTGTGCTGACGCTGAATGCCGCTTCGGTCGCAGGCGCCCCGCACAGCCATATCGCCACCGTCTATGCCGAGGACGAGGCCGAGGCGGACATCCTGCGCGATCTGGCCAAGGCCTTTCCGAATGTCACCGCCATCGGCGTCAAGGTCGCGATCGGCCGGGTGACCGAGGCGCTGACCGCGATTGCCCAAGCCACCACGCTGGCCGCCATGGCGACGCTGATCACAGGCTTTGTCGTGCTGATCGGTGCGGCGGCAGCAGGCGAACGCGCCCGGGTCTATGAGGCGGCGGTGCTCAAGGTGATCGGGGCCGAACGCGGGCGCATCCTTCTCAGCTTTGCGCTTCGCTCGGTCTTGATGGGGGCGGCGGCAGGGGTCGTGGCGATCTTTGCTGGGGCCGTCGCGGGTTGGGCAGTGCTGACCCTGGTGATGGACAGCGCCTATGTCTTTGATCCCGTCTCGGCCCTCATCATCATCCTTGGCGGGATCGGGGCGACGCTCTTGGCGGGGCTGGCCTTTGTCTGGCGGCCCTTGGCGGCGCGCCCGGCGGGGGTGTTGCGGGCGCAGGAATAGCGGGCGGGTGCGGCGAACCGCACAGGTCGCCGCAATTCGGGCTTGTCGCGAATGGGTCTTGCCGCCGATACTTGGCGCAGTGGTCTTGAAAGGTCTTGAAAATGCACCTTGCCCCCCTTGCTCGTCTCGTCTTGCTGCCTGCTGCACTGGCCCTTGCCGTCCCAAGCTCGCTTTGGGCCGAAGAGGACGCCATTGCCACCGCCATGGCCGCAGCCGATGCCGCCTATCAGGCGGGCGATCTGAAAACGGCGGCGGCCGAGCTTGCCAATGCCAGCCGTGCGATTTCCGCCCGCCAAAGCGGACTTCTGATGGCGCAGTTTCCCCCCGCGCCCGACGGTTGGACTCGCGAGGACACGACCGAAATGGTCGAAGGTCTGGAGTTGATGGGGGGTGGTGTCGGGGCCGAGGCGACCTATACCGATGCGGCCGGCATGACAGTCACGCTTTCGGCCTTTGCCGACAACCTCATGGTGCAGAGTTTTGCCCCCATCTTCGCCGATAGCCAGGCCTTGGCGCTTATGGGCAAGACGGTTGACATCAACGGCGTGACGTTTTTTGAACAAGAGGAGCTGAACACCCTTGCACTTTTGGACGACCGCGTGCTGCTGCAGGCCGCGGGTGAGGCGGCCCAGGCACAGGCGCTTCTGGCCCAGATCGACCTTGACGCTCTGGCCGCCTTCGACGCCGCGGATCGCTAGGGTCAAGGCCCATCAGGACAGCCCATCAAGGCAGGCCGCCATAAGCGCCGAGTGCGGGTCCTTCAGCCCGTCGATCACATCGAAATGATGCCGGCCCGCCTCTACCGTCCAGTGGCAAGCCCATGCTTCGGACAAGGTCCGCGCCTGCCAAAGGAAGGCCGGGCGCTCTTGCCCGCCCACCCAGACATGGGCCCGCACCCCGTCCCGCAGCGCTAGACGCGCTGGGCTTTCGCGGTCCGCCTCGGCGGCGTCGATTGCCAGGGTGGCGTTCATGTCGGTCTGCCGCAGCGGGGCCAGATCGGAAAGGGGCGAGATCGGCACCACCCGCGCCACCGGCACCGCCTGGTCTGCGCATCCCATGCGCGCCGCTAGATGGCCGCCCGCAGAATGGCCCGCCACCACCACCGGCCCGGCAACCAACTCTGCCGCCGCCTGCACGGCCCGCGCAATCTCGACGGTCATCGCTGCAATCCGCGCCTCGGGGGCCAGCGTGTAAGAGGGTAGCGCACAGGCCCAGCCCCGCGCAAGCGCCCCAGCGGCCAAGTGAGAATAATCCTCACGCCCGCAAGCCATCCAATAGCCGCCATGGACAAACACCATCAGCCCCCGTGCCGTTCCTTCGGGTTGAAAGAGGTCAAACGCCTGCCGCGCGCCCGGCCCGTAAGTGATGTTCAAACGGCACCTTTGCGCCATCTGGCCGCGAAACGCGGCCGCTTCGGCCTGCCAGCGGGGATAAAAGCTGTCACCGTCCGGAATGAAGGCGGAATTCATGTAGTTGCGGCTGAGATCGGTCATCGGGTGACTCCAGTTTGCTGCCGAATTTCAGTCCAGACCCTGCCCCGGAACTGGACTTTTTGCGCACAAGCAGGCATTGCATGACCAGCCGAGAAATGGGAGGCCCAGATGCTCGATTCCGCAACAGACCTGCGTTCCATCCTGAAAGACCCCAGCCTGCTGGTGGAGCAAGCCTATATCGCAGGTGAATGGGTCAATGCCGCCGATGGCAAGACCTTTGCCGTGACGAACCCCGCCCGGGGTGACGTGATCGCCAATGTCGCTGACATGACCCGCGAAGACGCCCGCCGCGCCATTGAAGTGGCCGACAAGGCCCGCCACGAATGGGCCGCCCGCACCGGCAAGGAACGCGCTGCCGTCATGCGCAAGTGGTTCGACCTGATGGTCGAAAATGCCGATGATCTGGCCGCCATCCTGACCGCCGAAATGGGTAAGCCCCTGGCAGAAGCCAAGGGCGAGGTGCTGTATGGCGCGTCCTTCATCGAATGGTTCGGCGAAGAGGCCAAGCGCGTTTATGGCGAAACCATCCCCGGCCACCAGCGCGACAAGCGCATCACGGTGCTGAAGCAGCCGATTGGCGTGGCGACCTCGATCACGCCGTGGAACTTCCCCAACGCCATGATCGCGCGCAAGGTTGGCCCGGCCTTGGCCGTGGGCTGCGGCATGGTTGCCCGCCCCGCCGCTGAAACCCCGCTTTCGGCGCTGGCCATGGCCGTCTTGGCAGAACGCGCGGGCGTGCCGAAGGGTGTTTTCAGCGTCGTCACCTCGTCGCGCTCCTCGGACATCGGCAAGGAATTCTGCGAAAACCCGCGCGTGCGGAAGCTGACCTTCACCGGTTCGACCGAAGTCGGTCGCATCCTCTTGCGTCAGGCTGCCGATCAGGTGCTGAAATGCTCGATGGAACTGGGCGGCAACGCGCCCTTCATCGTGTTCGATGACTCCGACCTTGATAAGGCGGTCGAAGGCGCGATGATCTCCAAGTTCCGCAACAACGGCCAGACCTGCGTCTGCGCCAACCGCATCTATGTGCAGGCCGGCGTCTATGATGCCTTTGCCGAAAAGCTGGCGGCGGCGGTGAAAAAGCTGAACGTGGGCGACGGGCTTAAGGCTGGGACCACCACCGGCCCGCTGATCAACATGGACGCCGTGGAAAAGGTGCAGGAACACATCTCGGACGTCGTCTCGGGCGGCGGCAAGGTGCTGACCGGTGTGACCAATGACATGAAGGTCGCGACCGAAGAAACCTTCGGTCCGGTTGCCCCCCTCTTCAAGTTTGAAACCGAAGAAGAGGTGATCCACCTCGCCAACAACACGATCTTCGGTCTGGCCTCGTATTTCTACGCCCGCGACGTCGGCCGCATCACCCGCGTGCAAGAGGCGCTGGAATACGGCATGGTCGGCGTGAACACCGGCCTGATCTCGACCGAAGTCGCGCCCTTTGGCGGGGTGAAGCAGTCGGGCCTTGGCCGCGAAGGCAGCCACCATGGGATCGAGGATTACATGGAAATGAAATACGTTTGCCTCTCGATCTGAGGTCAGGCAAAGAGAACAAAAGCGGGGCCTTCGGGCCCCGTTTGCTTTTCCGCTGGCAAGGCTTAACCTGCCCCGAAACAGGGGGGACAGCATGACACGCATTGCCGTTGTGACCGGGGCCGCAGGCGGGATGGGCCGGGCGATTTCGGATCGCTTGATCGAGGATGGCCTGCATGTCGTGGGCGTTGATATCGACGGCCCGGCGCTTTTAACCATGGCCGCCAACCGCGACAACTTCAGCCCCGAGGTCTGCGACCTGACTGATCCCGAGGCGATTGCTGATTTGTTTGATCGGTTGACCGAGCGCTTTGGTGGGGTGGATGCCTTGGTGAACAACGCTGGCACCTGCTTCATGTCGGATTTCCCGAACATCCCGGCGCATGAGCTTGACCGGCAGATGGCGATCAACTTTTCCTCGGCCTTTCACTGCTGCCAAGGCGCGGTGAAGGCGATGGCGGGCCGTGATGGGGTGCGCAAGATCGTCAATATCTCGTCGAACGGGGCCTATAACTTTGACGTCTTTGACCCGCCGCATTACCGCGCCTCAAAGGCCGCGATGGACACGCTGACCAAAGACCTTGCGCGCCGCTATGCCCGCGACAAGATCGCGGTCAATTCGATCGCCCCGGCCATGACCGAAACCCCCCTGTTCAACGTCCTGACCGAGGATGTGCTGGCCCGTGCGATTTCCGCCATGCCCCATGGCCACGCCATGCAGCCCGACCAGATCGCGGCTTGGGTGGGCTTTCTCATTTCGCCCATGGGCGATGTGTCCTCGGGCAACGTCATCATCCTGAATCAGGGGCGGGACGTGCGGTGAGGCGCCGATTTCTGGTACAGAAATCGGTCCGGAGTTTGTGCCAAACTCCGGCGCCGGGGGGAGAGGGCGGATGAAGGTCACCATTCACAAGCTGTTCGAATACCTTCTGGAAACCGCTGGTGTTGCCCCGCCGGAATGTGTCTTGGGCTTTTCGCTGTCGCAATCGCCCACCCTTGGGGCCTTTCTCCCTGATCTCTCGCCTGATCTGGTGCTGGACTGGAACGGCGTCAGCTTTCAGGGCCTGCCTGCCTTGCGCGCCCGGGTGATTGACCAGGCGGGGCTGGCGGGCCTGTGCAGCGCTGACGATGTGCTGATCACCGCAGGCGCGGCCGAGGCGAATTACCTCTGCTTTCGCCAGCTTCTGCAACCCGGCGATCAGATCGTCACCGAAACCCCGGGCTGGCCGCAGGCCGCCGTGATGGCGCGTGGCATCGGGGCCGATTTGCGACTGGTCAGGCGGCGCGAGGAAAACGGCTGGCGGCTTGATATTGACGAATTGGCCGCCGCCGTCACGCCCAAGACCAAGCTGATCTTTCTGTCCAACCCCAACAATCCCACCGGTCAGCTTTTGACCAAGGCCGAGTTGCACCGGATCGCCGTGATTGCCGACGGGGTCGGGGCCTGGCTTATCGTCGATGAGGTTTATGCCGGGCTGGAGTGGGAGGGCACCCGCGCCCCCTCGATTGCAGGGATCTACCCGCGCGGCATCACCACCGGGTCGGTGTCAAAGGGGCTGGGCCTGCAGGGATTGCGCACGGGTTGGCTCATTTGCCGCGACCGGCAGATGGTGATGGATGCGGTGATCGAACGCGAGAATTCGTCCGAGATCATGAACATCCTGGGCGAGCACATTGCCGAGATTGCCCTTCGCCCCGAACGTCTCGCGCCAGCCCTTGTGCAAGCGCGGGCTGCCGGGGAGGCCACCTTGGGCCAGCTTGACGCGTTCATCGCGGCCCAGCCGCGCCTCTCTTGGGTGCGGCCGCAGGCCGGGCTGATCGGCCTTGCCCGGCTGGACGGCGAGTCGGCCGAGCCCTTTGCCCGCAGGCTTTTGGCCGAGCCCTATCGCACCTTCCTGTTGCCCGGCACCGCCTATGATGAGCCTGCCCATATCCGGCTGGGTGTGGGCGGCGGCGCCTCGGTCCGGCTGGACGAGGGGCTGGCGCGGTTGGCCGCCTGTCTGGCACAGGGGCTGGTCTAGGGCCGCATTGGCCTTCGGTTTAGGGCGACGCGCCGGATCGTTATCGCCTAGCAAGGGCGCGATTTTGCCTAGCGCGGTCATTGGCCGCCATCCTTCGCTCATCGCCCGGCTGTCGGGCCAGATGCCGAAAGGAGCCCCGAAATGCTGCCAAAGTTTCACACCGCCCTTGTGACAACGGTCACGGTTCTTGCCCTTGGTCTGGGTGCGGCCCAGCCTGCCGTCGCCTGGGGCCAGCGCGAACAGGATACGCTGAAGGGTGCGGTCGGCGCGCTGGTCTTGAAGGCCATCATTGATGACGCTCGCCGCGACCGTGCCCTGATCTATCACGAGCCGCCCGCGCCGGTCTATCGGGTCATCCCCGATGAGCCGCGCCATTATCACGGCCACACGCATGCCAAACCCAAGGCGCAGTCAATCTATCACACCCCCCTGGCGCGGGCCTTCAACAGCTATCCGCGGGCCGAGCGTCGGTTGATCCAGCGGCGGCTGGCCCAATGGGGCTATTACCGTGGCGGGATTGACGGCTCTTTCGGGCCGGGCACCTATTCGGCGGTGGTCGCCTATGCCCGCGACGAGGGGCAGGGTCGCAACCTTGGCACAACGGCCGGGGCCTTCGGCATCTATGACGGGCTGATCTATTGATCGGCCTGCCCGGGCGCCTTGGTCAGCCCAAGGCGCGCGCCAGATCTTCGATCAGATCCTCGGGGTCCTCAAGCCCCACCGACAGGCGAAACAGACCGTCACCCGCCCAATCGCGATAGCGCGCAAGGGCAGGGCCTTGCATGCGGAAGGTGGAGGTCTGGATATCCTCGGTCGGGATCAACACGCAGATCGACCGCTGGTGACCCAGCGAAAAGGCATAGTGGATGATCTGCAACCGGTCGGCCAATTGGTGCGACATGGCCTGTGGATCGGTGGTCTGAAAGACGATCATGCCGCCCGGCAGCGCCATCTGCGCCCGGGCCAGTGCATGCTGGGGGTGGCTGGGCAGGCCGGGATAGATCACGCGGGTGACGGCGGGATGGGCCTCAAGCCAGCCCGCCAGACGCGCGGCATTGTCCGAGGCGGTGCGGATGCGCGGGTAGAGCGTGTCAAGGCCCCGCAGGATCAACCAGGCGTTCTGAGCTGAAAGCGTGGCGCCCAGATAGACGCCCGAACGTGCGCGCAGGGCCGAGATCAGCTCTTTCCGCCCGATCACCGCACCGCCCAAGGCATCGCCATGGCCGTTCATGAACTTGGTCAGCGAATGGATCACCAGATCGACGCCCAGATTCAGGGGGCGGGTGATGACGGGCGTGGCCAGCGTGCTGTCCACCGACAAGAGCGCGCCCGCCTAATGGGCAAGCGCCGAAAGGGCGGCCAGATCGGTCAGCCGCAGGATCGGGTTGCAGGGGCTTTCGGCGTGAATGAGCCGGGTATTCGGTCGCAGCGCCGCCCGTGTGGCGTCGAGGTCCGACAGGTTGACCGGCGTCACCTCGATCCCAAGGTCGGGCAGGATGCGGGTGGCCAGCTTAAAGGCCCCGGCATAGCAGACCTCCGAGACGATCAGGTGATCGCCCGCTTTCAGAAGGCCAAGGAAGGTGGCGGCAATCACCGCCAGGCCGGTGGTGGTGGTCAGCGCATCCTCGGCCCTTTCCAGCGCCGCAAGCCGCGCCTCCAGCGCGCGGGTGCTCGGGTTGGTCCAGCGGGCATAAAGAAAGGGCAGATCGGCCAGATCGACCCCATCGGCGGAAAAGCCCGCCGTGCCGGGGGTGAAAAGGTTGTTCACCGACATCGAAATGTCAGGCTGGATGGCCCCGGTGACCGGATTGGGCACCAACCCGCCGTTCAGCGCCGTGGTCGCAGGCCGCAGGTCAGACATCGCATCGCGCGGCCGGGCGGCGTTCGGTTTTTGAAAGAGTTCCATCAACGGCCCCTTGTGGCCCCTTGTGAGCATCATGCCTCTTTCGGCCAGTTTGATGGAAAAAGGAAGATGGCTCCTCGCAGGCCCTTGGCCGCTCGTCGCGATTTGCCATGAAAAACGGCCCAAAGCCGGGGGGCTATGGGCCGCAGGACAATGTCCATGGGATCGGGATCAGGCTTCGGCGGTTTCCACCGTCTTGCCTTCGATCGCGGGGGCGGCGGTCGGTTGCAGGCGGCTGATCTCGATCCGGCGCGGCTTCATCGCCTCGGGGATTTCGCGCAAGAGATCAATGTGCAGCATGCCATGTTCATGCACCGCGCCCGACACTTTCACATGATCGGCCAGCGCAAAGCGGCGTTCAAAGGCGCGGGTGGCAATACCGCGGTGCAGATAGGTCTTTTCTGCCGGTTCAGGTGCCTTGCGGGCGGTCACCACCAAGGCGGCATCCTTGACCTCGACCGACAGCTCATCAGGGTTAAAGCCCGCCACCGCGATCGAGATGCGATAGGCATCATCGGCGGTCTTTTCGATGTTGTAGGGCGGATAGGTGTTCTGGGCCACATCGTCGCTGAGCGCGCGGTCCATCAGGTCGGCGATCCGGTCAAAACCAACGGTTGCACGGTAAAGGGGGGCAAGATCAAAGCCACGCATGTCATCCTCCAAGAGCGATGTTAAGGACGTCCGCCCCGCATCCGGGCACGGACAGGATAGCTGTCCCGGCCCACGATTGGCACCGGAGACAGGATTTATCTGG
>VGDH01000068.1 GCA_016869835.1 Alphaproteobacteria bacterium | reverse complement strand
GATCTCGAACAGCACATCGCCGGTCGCGTGGTTGCCGCTGCCCAGACCGGTGGCAAGGCTGACGTTGACCGCCGCCGTCGCAGCGGCATAGGTCGCCACATCATTTCCCGCTCCGCCATAAAGCGTGTCGGCGCCGCTCCCGCCGTTCAGGGTATCATTGCCGTCGCCGCCGAATAGAATGTCATTGCCCGCCCCGGCGTTGAGCGAGTCATTGCCCTCAAAGGCATTCAGCGTGTCGGCCACGGTGCTCCCATTCAGGGTGTCGTTGCCGGAGGTGCCATTGTAAACGGGCACGTCGGTTCTTCCTGCTCTGCCTCTCCCGCCTTGGGTCTGACGCCCGGTCGGGTTTTCCTTGAATGGCGCTGATGTCGCGCCTTGCTCTCAGGTTAAGCGTTACGACGTGAAATTGGGGCAAAATAATGACAAATGCGGCGGGATTGGCTTGATTGTATCAAGTCCGTGGCAAAATCGCCGCGAAATCAGGGCGTTCGCAGGGCGTCTTTGGGGGGATATTCACGGCCATGGGCGATTAAGGTTTCGTTTACCATCCTGTCGGATGCTGGCCCGCATGATGATCCGCCGCCTCTCTCTCGCCGCCCTCGTTCTTCTGTCCGCCTGCGGCGCACAGCCCGCGCCCGAGTTTTTTGGCGCCAAGCGCAGCGAGGTCAGCCGCGATGGCCGCAACTACCTCCTGTTTCACACCGACAAACGGGTTGAGGTCATTCGCCTTGGCTATGCCCCGCGTGGGGCGCATCAGGCCATCCGGGCCACGATGATCGACCTGATCCCCGAGGTGACGGGCTGCACGCTTGTCGACAGCACGCTCAAAGGCGACAGCGGCGAAATGCGCGGCAGCATCCGCTGCTGAGGCCCTTCAGGGCCGCAGGAACAACTCCCACAGCGCCCAGCCGGCGGCGGCCGCAAAAAGGATGCCAAAGCCGGGGCTGGCCATGGCAAATTCCAGCACCGCCATCCCCGCAGGCAGCGCCACGGTCGCACCCCGGACCCAGGTCTTGGCAAAGAACGGATGATCGCGGTCCAGAAACTTGTATTTGCGGTTGTCGGTCATCTTTGGCCCCTCTTGCCGCCAAGATAGGCATGACGATAGGCCGGCGCCACCCCTCCCGCGCCGCCCAGCACATTGCCAAGCGTCACCCAGAACAGACTGCCCAGCATCAGCGACGGCGCAACGTCCGCCCCCGCCAAAAGGCCAAGCGGGAAAAAGAACATGTTGGCGATCGAATGTTCCAGCCCCAACAGCACAAAGGCGGTGATGGGCCAAAGGATCGCAAGGATCTTGCCGGTGGTGTCTCGGGCCGAAAAGGTCAGCCAGACGGCAAGGCAGACCAGCGCATTGCACAAGGCCCCCTTGACCAGCCAGGTCAAGGCCGAACCTCCCGCCTTGGCGGTGGCCAGCCTGGCCGCCGTTTCGCCCATTGGCCCCTCGAGCATCCCCGTCAGCCCAAAGGCCAGCGCCAGCCCCACCGCGCCAAAAAAGTTGCCCACATAGACCACGGCCCAGTTGAGGGCCAGTTCGCCGGGCGTGATCTTGCCCTCCACCGCCGCCATCACCATCAGCGCATTGCCGGTGAAAAGCTCGGCCCCGCCGACGATCACCAGGATCAGACCCAACGCAAACACCACACCGCCCAAAAGCCGCGCCGGGCCAAAGCCCGGATCGGCCCCGGTCATCACCATCAGATAGGCCGCCCCGCCAAAGCCGATGAAGGCCCCGGCCAGCACGGCCAGCGTCAGCATCCGGGCAAGGGGCAGCCGCGCCTTGGCAACCCCCACCGCCTCCACCAGGGCGGCCATCTCGGCGGGTTTGTAGGCATCGTGATCTTGCGGCATTGCGGGTCTCCCTTGAGACCAGCCTAGCGGCTTTGGGCCGGAAACGGGATGATTTTTCGCGTCACTCATGGCAGAGTGCTGGGCAGGGAGGACCCGTCCATGCCTGACCACCGCCTGACCATCGCCCCCGGCTTTGCCGGCCAGACCGTCATCACCACCTTCGAGATGACGCCCGCCACCGCCCATGACCTGATGGAAAAGCTGCAAGCCGCCTATGAGGAGGTGATCCGCCATCAGCCGGGCTTTGTCGCCGCCGGGCTGCACATGAACGACGCCATGACGCGGATCTGCAACTATTCGCAATGGCGCGCGCGCGAGGATTACCAGGCCATGCTGCGAACCCCCGAAATGCGGGCGCGCAACCGCGAGATCAACACACTGTGCAAGGGGTTTGAGCCGGTGATGTATGAGGTGGTGGGCGTGGTCTGATCGCGCCGCTACCGCCCCCGCCGCTTGTTGCCGCCCCTTTGGCCCGCGCGGCCCGCCGTTGACCGGCCCCGCGCGTTAACGGCCTCTTCCACCGCCTCCTCGATCACCGATTGGCGGGCCAGTGGATCATCGGCCACGGCCAGTTCCACCGCCTCCAGCCGCTTGACCTCGTCCCTGATGCGGGCGGCTTCTTCGAATTCCAGGTTCTCGGCCGCCTTGCGCATCTGGGCGCGCAGGGCATCGAGATGGGCGGCAAGGTTCTGGCCGACATTGACCTTTTCCACCTTGGCCGTGACGCGGGACTGGTCGGTATCACCCTGATAGATGCCCAGAAGAATGTCCTCGACATTCTTCTTCACCGTCGTGGGGGTGATGCCATGCGCCTCGTTATAGGCCATCTGCTTGGCCCGGCGGCGGTTGGTTTCGGCCAGCGCGCGCTCCATGCTGCCGGTGATCCGGTCGGCATACATGATGACCCGGCCATCGGCATTGCGTGCCGCGCGCCCGATGGTCTGGATGAGGGAGGTTTCCGACCTGAGGAAGCCCTCTTTATCCGCGTCCAGAATGGCCACCAGCCCGCATTCCGGAATGTCCAAGCCTTCGCGCAAAAGGTTGATTCCGACCAGAACATCAAAGGCCCCCAGCCGCAAATCCCGCAGGATTTCAATGCGTTCGATGGTGTCGATGTCGCTGTGCATGTAGCGAATGCGGATGCCCTGTTCGTGGAAATACTCCGTCAGATCCTCGGCCATCCGTTTGGTCAGCGTGGTCACCAGAACCCGAAGGCCCTGCGCCGCCACCTTGCGAATCTCGTCCAGCAGGTCATCAACCTGCATTTCCACGGGGCGGATTTCGACGGGCGGGTCGATCAGGCCGGTCGGGCGGATCACCTGTTCGGTGAAAACCCCGCCGGTCTGCTCCAACTCCCAGGCCGCCGGGGTGGCCGAGACGAAGATCGACTGCGGGCGCATCGCGTCCCATTCTTCGAACTTCAGGGGGCGGTTGTCCATGCAAGAGGGCAGGCGGAACCCGTGTTCGGCCAGCGTGAACTTGCGCCGATAGTCGCCGCGATACATGCCGCCGATCTGCGGCACCGAGACGTGGGATTCATCGGCAAAGACAATCGCATTGTCGGGGATGAATTCGAACAGGGTGGGGGGCGGTTCGCCCGGCCCCCGCCCCGTCAGCCAGCGCGAATAGTTCTCGATCCCGGCGCAAGAGCCGGTCGCCTCCAGCATCTCAAGGTCGAAATTGGTGCGCTGCTCCAGCCGCTGCGCCTCCAAGAGCTTGCCTTCCGAAGTCAACTGCTTCAGCCGGTGAAACAGTTCGTCCTTGATGCCCTTGATCGCCTGTTGCAGCGTCGGGCGCGGGGTGACGTAGTGGCTGTTGGCATAGATACGGATTTGCCGGAAATTGTCGGTCTTGGCGCCGGTCAGCGGGTCAAATTCGGTGATCGCTTCCAACTCCTCGCCAAAGAACGAAAACCGCCAGGCGCGGTCTTCCAGGTGGGCGGGCCACAACTCGATCACATCGCCCCGAACCCGGAACGCCCCACGCTGAAAGGCGGCATCCTGACGGCGGTATTGCTGGGCGACCAGTTCGGCAATCACGCGGCGCTGGTCGTAAATCCCGCCAACGGTCAGGTCCTGCGTCATGGCCGAATAGGTCTCGACCGACCCGATGCCATAGATGCAGCTGACCGAAGCAACGATGATCACATCGTCGCGTTCGAGCAGCGCCCGGGTGGCCGAATGGCGCATCCGGTCGATCTGTTCGTTGATCTGGCTTTCCTTTTCAATATAGGTGTCGGTCCGCGCGACATAGGCCTCGGGCTGGTAATAGTCGTAATAGGAAACGAAATACTCAACAGCGTTGTCGGGGAAGAAGCCCTTGAATTCCCCATACAATTGCGCCGCCAGCGTCTTGTTCGGCGCCAGAATGATCGCCGGGCGCTGGGTTTCCTCGATCACCTTGGCCATGGTGAAGGTCTTGCCGGTGCCGGTCGCGCCCAAAAGCACCTGGTCACGCTCGCCCGCCATGACTCCCGCTGCCAGTTCCGCAATCGCCACCGGCTGATCGCCCGCAGCCTGAAACGGCGTCTGCATGACAAAGCGCCGGCCGCCTTCAAGCTTGGGGCGGGTCAGCACCTCAGGGCGCGTCGTGGGCTGGTTGGCATTGTTGTGGGGCATGGCTGATTCCCTTTCGGCGGTAGTCTATTCTGTTTTTGTTCCGGTGAAAGGGCTCAGGCCCGGTTTCGGTAAGCAGCTGTTAACCTTGGTGGCGACAAGGTTAAGGATTGGAGTGCAATTTTAAGGAAAATTCCTGAAAACATATGCATCTTTGGGTTGCGTGTTGTGGGATGCTGGGGCAAAGTGACCGGGCAAGCAGCAAACTTCGCTGCCGGCTGGTCGCACCACACACCCCACCCACACTCCCCGTGACCAGCCGGCAGCACCTTGCACCGCCTTTCGGCCTTGCACTTTCCGCCTGTTTTCGGAATAACCGGACCAAAGTCCTTGGGAGGTTCCGCCATGCGCGCCCGCATCTATCAGCCCGCGAAAACCGCCATGCAATCGGGTGTCGGCAAGACCAAGCTCTGGGTGCTGGAATATGCCCCCGCCAGCGCCCGGGCCGTCGATCCCTTGATGGGCTGGACCTCGTCCAGCGACACCCAGACCCAGGTCAAGCTGCGCTTTGACAGCCGTGAGGCGGCGCTGGCCTATGCGGCCGCCAAGGGGATTGAGGCCGATGTGGTCGAGCCCAAGCCGCGCAAGCACAACATCCGCCCCGGCGGCTATGGCGAAAACTTCGCCACCAACCGCAAGGGCGCCTGGACCCACTGATCCTTCGTTGCCGCGCCAGTCTTTCGGGGCGGTCCTGTTTCAATCGCCGATTTGAAAGGCTTTTCCATGCGGACCTTGTCCTATTCGGCCCTGGGCCTGACCTGCGTCATGACCCTGTGGTCCACCACGGCGCTTGCCGAAGCCACCGATCAGGGGGCGGCCGATCTTCTGGCCGTGTTCCAGACCTATCTGGGCACGACCGAAGGGGTGGTCGCGGTCGCGGTCGATGGGGACGCCTACAAGGTCACCTTCGATGCCGCCCCGCTTGTGGCCAAGATCCCGGCCGATGCCGGCATGACCTCGACCATCACGCCCATGGTGATGACCGTCACCGACAACGGCGATGGCACTTGGGCCTATGAGATGGATCAGCCCGTCTCGATCGCCTATGACATCCCCGGAGTGGTCCGCAACAAAAGCGACTATGGTCAGGTCCTGTTGAGCGGCACCTTTGACGAGGCGCTGGGCGATACCACCGCCTATACGCTGGCGATGAACCAGATGGTCACCGAACAGACCCAGATCGACCCCGAGCTTGGCGATGTGACGGTCAAGGTCACCCAGGACGGCCTGACCTTCGAAGGCTCGGCGGCGGCAGGCGCTGCGGGTGGTGTGGATGGCCAGTTCACCACCGCTTCAAGCAATCTGCGCTATGAAATGATGCTGCCCGCCTCGGAAGCCATGCCGGCGATGCCGCTTGTCATGACCATGGCCGAAGGCAGTGCCACGGGCGGGATGACGGGCTATAACCCCAAGGGTCTTTACGGGCTTCTGGCCTTCTTTGTCGCCAACCCCGATCCTGCCCTGATCGAGGCGAACAAGCCCGGCCTGAAAGCCGCGATCAAGGCGGCGATGCCGGTCTTTGCCAATCTGCAGATCACGGGCAGCTACAAGGCGGTGGCGTTGGAAACCCCCTTCGGCCCGGTCGGGCTGGACGAGGTCGGGCTGACCATCGACATGAACGGTGCCGTGGCCGAAGGCAAGTTTCGCGAGGCGATCCGCTTCAAGGGGCTGACCCTGCCCGAAGGCGTGCTGCCCGAATTTGCGGCCGGTCTGGTGCCGTCCGAAATGACGATCGATGTCGCGGCCAGCCACTTTGACCCGGCGGCGGCGACCCAGCTTGCGCTTGGGCTTCTGGACCTGCCCGCCGATGCCATGCCGCCTGCGGATTTCGGCGATCAGATGCTTGCCGCGATCATGCCCGAAGGTTCGCTGGATATCACCATCGCGCCGGGCGAAACCGTCGCCGCCGCTTACCGTCTGACCTATGAGGGCAGCATGGCCGTCGGTCCTGCCATGCCGATGCCGGTCGGCAAGGCGCGCATCGGGCTCACGGGCATGGACAAGATCAACGAGGCGATCCTAGCCAGCCCGCCCGAAATGGGCCTGCAAGAGATGGGCACGATGCTGGGCATGGCGCAGATGATGGCGCAGCCCGGTGTCGATGGCGAGTTGATCTGGGAAATCGAGGCGACCGAGACCGGCGGCCTTCTGATCAACGGGCAGGACATGATGGGCGGCGGCCAGTAATCCCATGGCGATCACCATTGCCCGCGAAAGCCCGGTCGGTCCGGATCTGGCGCTGATCTTTCAGCGCCATACCGCCGACATGCACGCCGATACCCCGCCCGAAAGCATCCACATGATGGATGCCTCGGAACTCGACATCCCGGCGGTGCAGTTCTTTGTCGCGCGCGATGCCGGGCAACCGCTGGCCATGGGGGCCTTCAAACTTCTTTCCGACCCGACCCATGCCGAGATCAAGTCGATGCATGTGCTGGCCGAGGCGCGGGGCAGGGGCCTGTCCAAGGCCATGCTGACCCATGTCGAAACCGCCGCCCGCGCGGCGGGCGTCACGCGGCTGTCGCTGGAAACCGGGGTGCAGCCCACCTTCATCGCCGCCCGCGCGCTTTATGAGCGGGCCGGCTACAGCGTCTGCGGCCCGTTTGAAGGCTATTGGAATGACCCCAACAGCCTTTTCATGACCAAGAGCTTGGTCTAGAACGGCCCCGGGGTCCCGTAGCTCAGTTGGATAGAGCAGCCGCCTTCTAAGCGGCATGTCGAGGGTTCGAATCCTTCCGGGACCGCCACGAATCATTGATATTTATAGGAAATTCGTAGAATTTTCTCTGACACCCATCATAAAGCCCATCTTTTGATTTGCGCCTAGTTTCTCGTCGAAAAGGGCGCAAATTTTTATCTGATAGCATCCGAGAGAATCGCCTCAGCCTGTGCGAGCACGCCCCTGACCGCAGCACCTTCTAGGTCTGGCGGGTAGCCATATTTGCGCAAGATCCGTTTCACAAGGACGCGCAGGCAGGCGCGGGCGCTGTCGCGATGGGCCCAGTCGATGTTGGCATTTGCCTTAAGCCCCTTCAGCAGTTCATGGGCGATGAGCTTGAGTTGGTCATTGCCAAGGATATCGATAGCACTCTTGTTGTCGGCAAGAGCATCGTAGAACGCAATCTCATCCTTGGTAAGATCGTCCTCCTCGCCCCTTTGCCTTGCATCACGCAAATCCTTGGCCAAGGCGATAAGCTCATGCAGAACTTCAACCGTGCTGATGGCATTGGTGTGATAACGCGCGATGGCCTCTTCGAGCCGTTCCGAGAACTTGCGGGTTTCAATCACATTCGACCGGCTGCGCGATCTGATCTCGTCGTTTAGGAGCTTCTTCAATGCCTCCAGTGCGAGGTTCTTTTTCTCCATCTGTCCGACTTCGGCCAGGAACTGATCTGACAGAATGGAAATGTCCGGTGAAGACAGCCCGGCTGCTGACAGGATGTCGACGATTTCGGTCGAGGCAACAGCGCCGTTCACGATCTGGCGGATTGCAAGGTCACGGTCGGCAGCAGACCGACCCGAAGTGTCGGCTGCTTTGAACAACGCTGCGCGCACGGTCTGGAAGAACCCGACCGCGTCCCGAACTTCGCGGGCAGCATCGCTCGCTGAACAGAGGGCAAAGGCTTTGGACAACCCAAGTACAGCATCCTGATACCGCCGGTGCGCGACCTTCTTGGCTTCCTTGTCCGTTTCGCGTTGGGCGGCCTCATCCTGTTTCGCGAGAATCCAGTTGAGAGCCTCAGCCAATGTAACCAGTCGCTGGTGCGGCGTGCCGTTCATTCCTTTGGAATAGTCAAGACCGTGGAACTTGGCGCGCACGACATCGAGGCGCTCCAGCAACTCAGCGACAGCTTCAGCCTCGTCGATCCCTGCCTGTTCCTGGTCAGACTTGGAATATTGGCACAGCGCTGACTTTAGGTTCTGGGCGATGCCGATATAGTCGACGATCAACCCTGCAGGCTTGTCGCGTAATACCCGGTTCACCCGCGCGATGGCCTGCATGAGCCCGTGGCCTTGCATGGGTTTGTCGACATACATCGTGTGCATCGACGGACTGTCGAAGCCGGTCAGCCACATGTCCCGCACGATCACCAGTTTCAGCGGGTCTTTGGGATCTTTCGCTAGTTTTGCCAAGAGATCTCGCCGCGCCTTACTGCCCATGTGGGGCTGCCAAGATTCCGGGTCAGAGGCCGCGCCGGTCATCACGATCTTCACGGACCCTTCGTTGTCGTCGTCGGAATGCCAGGCCGGGCGCAGCGCAATAATCTGGTTGTAAAGGTCGACGCAAATTCGGCGGCTCATGCAGACCACCATGGCCTTGCCGTCCATCGCTTGTACCCGCGCCTCGAAATGGGCGACGAGGTCTTCGGCAACCATTTGCAGGCGCTTCTCAGCCCCGACCAAGGCTTCGACGGTCGACCACTTCCGCTTCAGCCGTTCCTGCTCGCTGACAGCTTCATCCTCGGTCAACTCCTCAATCTCGGCCCGGCGCTTCAGGAAGCATCTTTAACGAGTTTCTACACATAAGGCTTTTCATTGACATCGCCCGCCACGCCCGTTTACCTGCGCGTGATGGTTCCCAAAGCCAAGGGATGAAAAGGGAACACGGTGAGGATTACCCATCAGGGGCCGAATCCGTGGCTGCCCCCGCAACTGTGAGCGGCGAGTCCTCGGTCAGATGCCACTGGTCATCCCCTTTTCCACAGGGGGAAAAGGCCGGGAAGGCGACCGAGGTGCAACGACCCGCGAGTCAGGAGACCTGCCATCGCTCTTTTGCTGCAAGCCGTCCGAGGCGGGGTGTCTTTCGGATCATTCGATAGCAGCGCGTTCGATGTGGAAGGATAAGACATGCACATCATGGAGGGCTATTTGCCCGCAGCCCATGCCTTGGGTTGGACAATCGCTGCGGCCCCGTTTGTGGTTGCCGGAACGGCGCGCATTCGCGCGATCATCCGCGAAAGGCCCGAAGCGCGGTTGACGCTTGCGGCCTCGGGCGCCTTTGCCTTTGTGCTATCGGCGCTGAAAATTCCGTCGGTCACTGGATCGTGTTCGCATCCCACTGGAACCGGGCTGGGCGCCATTGTCTTTGGCCCTTCGGTGATGGCCGTGCTTGGGCTGATTGTGCTGTTGTTTCAAGCACTCCTTCTGGCGCATGGCGGGATCACGACGCTGGGCGCAAATACGTTTTCCATGGCGATCGTGGGGCCTTGGGTGGCTTTTGGCATCTGGAAGCTGGCCGGAAAGCTTGGCATGCCCTTTGCCGTCGCGGTTTTTCTGGCGGCTAGCCTTGGGGATCTGGCGACCTATGTCTTCACCTCGCTGCAACTGGCCTTCGCCTACCCTGATCCGGTGTCAGGGTTTTTCGGCGCGGCCCTAAAGTTTGGCGGCATCTTTGCTATCACGCAGGTGCCGCTTTCCATTGCTGAGGGGCTTTTGACCGTTGTCGTGATGGAGGCCTTGTCGGGCAAGATACGGGATGAAGACCGCGTTTCCACTTTGGCAGGCGAGGGCAAGTGATGTCAAAACGCTCATACTGGATGCTGCTGGCCGTTGCCCTGCTGGTCATCGTGCCGCTTCTAAAGGGCGGCGAGTTCGGCGGCGCGGATGGTGCGGCGGCCGCGCTGGTTGAACAGACCGAAGGGTTTGCTACGTGGTTCGACCCGATCTGGACGCCCCCCAGTGGCGAGATCGAAAGCATGTTTTTCTCGCTTCAGGCTGCACTCGGCGCCTTGGTTGTCGGCTATGCCATTGGTCGGGCGCATGAGCGCAGTCGATCAAAGGACCTCAAAGACGGCGATACGCCGCCGCGGGCCTGACATGGCGATCGGAACGCTTGACCGGGCCGCAAGCCAGAACCGCTGGCGACATCGGGCGCTTAAGGAAAAAGCCCTGATAGGCTTTGGATTCCTGCTACTGGCACTGATCTTGCCGCCTTGGCCGGGGGCGGTTCTGGTGACGCTGGCGGTTCTGGGCTTTACCTTCCTTGGCGCGCGCGTGCCGCTGCGGCTGTGGCTGGCCACGGCAGCGCTGCCCTTGGGGTTTCTGATGTCCGGGGCCTTGATGCTGCTGGTTACGGTGGGACCAACAGGTGTTGCTTTTGCGCCCGAAGGCGCGGTGCAGGCCGCCGGACTGGTGGTCCGTGCCATGGCTGCGAGCTTCTGTTTGATGTTCGTGGCCATGACCACACCCACGGCAGATCTCTTCGGCGGTCTCCGGCGGCTTAAAGTGCCACTCGAACTGGTTGAATTGGCGCTTCTGACCTATCGTTTTGTCTTCCTTATCACCGATGAGGCGGCCGCGATGACTGCCGCGCAGCGGGCGCGGCTTGGCCATTCCAGCCGTCGGCGCTGGCTTCGGTCAACCGCCATGGTGATTGCCAATCTTTTGCCGCGCGCTTTGGCACGGGCGCGGCGGATGGAGGTCGGACTTGCGGCGCGGGGCTGGCAGGGCGAAATGCGGGTGCTGACAAGGCAGGTTCCGGTCTGCAACCGGATGCTGGCGCTGGTGGTGCTGACTCTTGTGGTTGTGGGACTGGCGGGGTTGATGCTGTGACCCCCATTCTTTCGGCACATCAGCTGGTCTTTGCCTACGCGGGGGAAAGCCCAGCTTTGAACGATCTGTCGCTGACCATCAGCTCGGGGCGGAAGCTGGCCATCCTGGGGCCAAACGGCGCGGGCAAATCGACGCTCTTCCTGCACCTGAACGGTTCGCTTCGTCCACAAAGGGGGACAGTGCTTCTTGCGGGTCAAACCGCTGACTATTCGCGGCGCGGCCTGAACCACTGGCGCAGCCGCGTCGCCCTTGTGCTGCAAGACCCCGACGACCAGATTTTTGCCACAAGCGTGGCCGAGGATGTGTCTTTCGGTCCGCTCAATCAAGGCTTAAGCCCCGCAACAGTCGGCTCTCGGGTTGAAAACGCGCTAAAGGCAATGGGAATCGCCGATCTGGCGATGCGTTCACCGCATCTGCTTTCCGGTGGGCAGAAAAAGCGGGTGGCGATTGCGGGTGCCGTGGCGATGGAGCCGGAGGTTCTCTTGCTTGATGAGCCGACGGCGGGGCTGGACCGCGAAGGCGCAGATCAGCTGATCGCCGTGTTGCAGCAGCTTGGCCAGCGCGGCATGACGCTGGTGTTTTCAACCCATGACATCGAGCTTGCCCAATCGCTGGCCGACGATGTGGCGCTGTTCCGCGATGGCTCTGTCTTGGCGCAGGGCCGGGCGGAGGTGATGCTGTCTGACCCTGACTTGCTGGCGCGGGCGGGGTTGCGCCCTTCGGTTCTGGTCGAAGTGTGGCGCGCAGCCCAGGCCCGCGGCCTGTGCCCAACCGGCGGTGAGATGCCGCGCAACGCGGACGCATTGCTTGCCCTGCTTAACCCGTCCGGCACGTCGAACGATGGTTCCAACCCGTTGCCCGCCGCGCAAGCATAGGCTATGCGGGCATGGTTTGGTGCCCTGCTTGCGTGGGGAGAATCGGGAATGTGGTGCAATTCCACAACGTGCCCAACGCTGTAAGGCAGAGGGGGTCGCAGTTGCCACTGGCTGCAAGGTTCGGGAAGGCGCGTCCCCTTGTGAAGCCAAGTCAGAAGACCGGCCAGACGAAACCGGGGCAGCCGAAGGCCGGCGGTCGCCCCTGTTTTGCGCCAAGGGGAATATCATGTCAGATGCCGTTTTCGCCGAGACACAGTTGCAGCCCGCGGGCCCTTTTGCACCGGACGAGCGGGCTGCGGTCTATCGCGCCATTCACTCGCGTCGGGATGTCCGCAGCCAGTTCACCAATCGCCCGATCGACGAGCTCACCTTGCGCCGCTTGCTGATGGCGGCGCATCATGCGCCGTCGGTCGGGCTGTCACAGCCGTGGAATTTCATCCTGATCCGGTCGGCTGCCGTGAAAGCCAGAGCGCAAGCCGCCTTTGCCCGCGCCAACGACGAGGCCTGTGCCATGTTTCCCGACACCACGCGCCCGCTGTATTCGACACTGAAGCTGGAAGGCATTCTTCAGGCCCCGGTCAGCCTGTGCATCACCTGCGATCACACGCGAGGCGGGCCGGTTGTGCTGGGTCGCACCCATCAGCCCGAGATGGACCTCTTTTCCACCGTCTGTGCGGTGCAGAATCTGTGGCTCGCCGCCCGAGCCGAGGGGATCGGCGTGGGCTGGGTCAGCATCTTTCACCGCGAAGACCTGCGCGCCATTCTGGGCTTGCCCGATCATGTCAGCCCCGTTGCATGGCTGTGCCTTGGCCATGTTGATGAACTTCACACCGAACCGGAGTTGCAGGCCAAAGGCTGGGCGCGGCGCCTGCCTTTGGATGATCTGATCTACCACGAAGGCTGGGGTCAGCATGCGGGCTGAAGGCCCGATCTTTCTGCCCTGTCATTTCGGGGAATGGCTGCAAGGCCGTCTGGGGCCGCAAGGGCCTTTGGCGCTGGTGACGCTCATGCCAAAGGGCGTGGCATTGACTGCATGGCGGCACCCGGCGCGCGCGCTTGCCTGCCATGCGATCGGCTATGGTGCTTTGCCGCCTGCCGTTCTGGTCCGCTTTGGCCGCACCCTTGGGCCAGTTCAAAGCCGGACGTTCTTGCGTCTGCCCTATCCGCCGGGGATGGGAACCGGCATGTCCACAGCCGGGCTTCTGGCCGCGGCAGGTGTCGGCTTTGCGCCCGAGGTGCTGGCGCGGGCCTGCATCGCGGCAGAAGGGGCGAGCGACCCCTTGATGTATCCTTTGCCTGCCCGACTGCTTTGGGCGCCGCGCCTGGGTCAGGTTCTGGGGGAATTGCCCCCCCAACCCCGGGCGCATCTTTTGGCCGGGTTCTGGGGGCCACCGCGCCCGACCCGCGCCGGCGATCAGGACTATGATGATATTTCCGATCTGGTGACGGCATGGCAAGCGGGCGGCGATCTTGCCCATTTCGCCGCTCTTGCCAGTGAAAGCGCGCGGCGCTGTCTTGCCCGGCGCGGGCCCGTGGGTGACCCGACCGAAGCCTTGGCTTGCGATCTTGGCGCACTCGGCTTTGCCATTTCGCATTCCGGTGCCGCCCGCGCATTGATATTTCGCCCCGGACAAGTGCCGCCGCAGGCCGTGGCGCGTTTGCGCGAAGCGGGCTTGCGAGGCGTCCATCAGTTGGCTACCTGCGGGGCATGACGGGGAACGAAATGCGCGATCACGGTGGGAATCTCGATCAGGCGACAAAGGTTTACGGCCAAGGGGATTGGATCGACCTTTCCACTGGCATCAACCGACGGCCCTGGCCTGTGCCTGCCTTGTCCGCTGACGCGTGGCGCAACCTACCGACCAGGACGGCACAGGCTGCTTTGCTGGCCGCGGCGGCCGCGGCTTGGGGCGCAAATCCCGGTTCCGCTGGCGTCGCACTTGGCGGGGCGCAAGCTGCGATCCAGCTTGTGCCGCGCCTGCGCCCGATTGGCCGCGCTGCGGTGCTTGGTCCGACCTACAACGAACATGCGGCCTGCCTTGAGGCTGAAGGCTGGCAGACCAAGACTGTCCCGGATCTGGCCCGGCTGCAGGGCGCGGATCTGGCCGTCGTCGTCAACCCCAACAACCCCGATGGCCGCCAGTTTTCGCCTGAAACCCTTCTGGTGCTGGTTGGGCAAGTCGGTCTATTGGTCGTAGATGAAAGCTTTGGCGACGTGACACCTGCGCTGTCGCTTTTGCCTCATGCAGGGTGCGCTGGCCTGTTGGTCCTGCGCTCTTTCGGCAAGTTTTACGGGCTGGCCGGGGTGCGATTGGGCTTTGCCTTCGGCACTGCCGAGGAGATCGCCGCTTTGACGCAGATGAGCGGGCCTTGGCCAACCTCTGGTCCCGCCCTTGAAATCGGCACCAAAGCCTTGGCCGATCATGCATGGGCCGACGCCATGCGTGCCCAGCTGGCGGCCGACGCGGCCCGCGCCGATGCTTTGGCCCTGAGCGCGGGTTGGCGGTTGGCGGGCGGGACAGAGTTGTTCCGACTTTACGACACAGGCAACGCCAAGGCGGCGCAAGACAAGCTTGCCCACCACAAGATTTGGAGCCGGATTTTCGCTTGGTCGGAAACGCTTCTTCGGCTTGGCTTGCCAGGTCCGGAGGCCGAATGGAGCCGCCTGCAAAGCGCCTTGCGCCCCTAACGCGCCAAGGCCAGAAGCCCCGGCACATCAAGATGCGCTTCCAGATGGTCGGCCAGCGCATCCAGAACCGCCTCGATTTCGGCCCCGTGCTGACGGGGGGCTGTGTGAATGCCCAGCCCCGCCAGAAAAGCCGCGCGAAAGGCGTCCTGATGGAAAAGCCCGTGCAGATAGCTGCCTGTCACCCGGCCATCGGCTCGGATCGCACCTTCGGGCTTGCCGTCCACCAGTGCAAAAGGACGCCTGCAATCGGGGCCATGACTGCGACCAATGTGAATTTCATAGCCTTCAACCGGCAGACCGCTCGCAACATGGGTGGCCGAGACGCGCAAGAGGCGCTTGTTCGGGGTCATCACGGTTTCCACATCAAGAAGCCCCAGCCCCGCCGTGTCACCTGCCGGGCCTTCTATGCCCTCAGGGTCTGACACGCGATGCCCAAGCATCTGATATCCACCGCAAATGCCCAAGACATGCCCGCCCCGCCGCAGATGGGCCGCAAGGTCAATGTCCCACCCTTGGGCGCGCAGGAAGGCCAGATCCCCGCGCGTTGATTTTGATCCCGGCAGAATGACCAGCCGCGCATCGCCCGGAATTGCCTCGCCCGCGCGCACCATCACCAGATTGACGCCTGGTTCGGCCTTCAAAGGATCAAGATCGTCGAAATTGGCAATCCGGGACAACCTCAGACAGGCTATGGTGATCCCGCCAGTTCGCGGACCCGAAGCGATGTCCAGGGCATCTTCTGCCGGCAAGAGATGCGCCTGCGTGAACCAGGGCAAAACCCCGAACCCGCGCCATCCGGTGTGGCTTTCTATGTAGCGATACCCATCCTCGAAAAGCCGCGGATCGCCGCGGAACTTGTTCACGATAAACCCGGCAACCATCGCCACATCTGCGGGGTCCATCACCGCCTTGGTGCCCACCAGCTGGGCAATCACACCGCCCCGGTCGATGTCGCCTGCCAGCACAACCGGCACGTCGGCGGCGCGGGCAAAGCCCATGTTGGC
>VGDH01000067.1 GCA_016869835.1 Alphaproteobacteria bacterium | reverse complement strand
GCTGGCATGGCTGAATCGCTGGGCGGGGGTGCGGTCCCAAGGTGGGGGTGATCCACCGCAGCCTTGACAGGCGGGCCGAAAACCCCCATCTGCGCCTTATCCCCACCCATCCGGTCCCGCGTGAGGACAACGGGATGCCGGGCGAGGTTCCCCCTTCACGCAAGGTAACCCCTCCTGCACGGCCCACCCGCATGACGCGGTGGGGCGAGTGTGGGTTGCCTTTTGATGAACGGACGACCCCATGACCACCTTTGCCGATCTCGGCCTCTCCCCTTCGATCCTAAAGGCGCTGGAAAAGACCAACCTGAAAACTCCGACACCCATTCAGGCGCAGGCCATTCCCCATATCATGGCGGGCAAAGACCTGATGGGACTGGCGCAAACCGGCACCGGCAAGACGGCCGCCTTTGGCCTGCCGCTTCTGCACCGCATCCTGGATCTTGGCCATCCGCCGGGGCCGAAACATGTGCGCGCGCTGATTCTGGCGCCGACGCGCGAACTTATCATCCAGATCAAGGACAATCTGGAGGTCTTCACCAAAGGCACCGCCGTCAAGGTCACCATGGTGGTGGGCGGGGCTTCGGTGTTCAAGCAGGCGCAGGCGCTGTCGCGCGGGACCGATGTTCTGGTCGCCACGCCGGGCCGTCTGATCGACCATCTGGAGCAGGGCAACCTGTCGTTGGAAAAATGCGGCTATCTGGTCTTGGACGAGGCCGACCATATGCTGGACATGGGCTTTATCCATTCCTTGCGCAAAATCGCCAAGCACATCCCGCAGCGCCGCCAGACCCTGCTGTTTTCGGCCACCATGCCAAAGGACATCGAGGAAATCGCCGACACCTACCTCCGGAACCCCGTGCGCGTTCAGGTCTCGCCCCCCGGAAAACCCGCCGACAAGATCGTGCAGGGCGTGCATTTCATCCCGATGGGCGACAAGGCAAAGCTTTTGGAAGAATACCTCAAGAAACACCCCGGCGAGCAGGCGCTGGTCTTTGGCCGCACCAAGCATGGCTCGGAAAAGCTGATGAAGCTCCTCGTGTCTTGGGGCTTCCGCGCCGGGTCGATCCACGGCAACAAAAGCCAGAACCAACGCGAGCGCACGCTTTCGGAATTCAAGTCGGGGGATCTTGATGTGCTGGTGGCGACCGATGTCGCGGCCCGGGGCATCGACATTCCGACGGTGCGCCATGTCTACAATTATGACATGCCGAATGTGCCGGAAAACTATGTCCACCGCATCGGCCGCACTGCGCGGGCGGGGGCCGAAGGCACCGCCGTGGCCTTTTGCGCGCCCGCCGAGATGGACGAGCTGCGCGCCATTGAAAAGGTGCTGAAAAAGCCGATCCCGGTCTTGGGTGGTGCGCCCTGGTCGGCCGAGATGGCGGCGGCTGCGCCGAAACCGGGCCAGAACCGGGGCCAGCGCCCTAGCGCGCGTCCTGGCGGGCAGAAGAAGGGCAGCCAGCCCCCCGCGCCCAAGGCTGCAGGTCCGCGCCCGGCCGCCAAACCCGGTGCCCGGCCGCAAGGCCGGCCCGGCGGCGGCCAGCCGCCTCGCCGCGATGGCGCGCGTCCAAGGCCGCGTCAGGGGTGAGTGCAAAAGCGCGGGGTTTGCCCGCCCTATTTCGCCTCTTCTTCGAGGTTCAGCTTCATCTCCAGAAGCACATGCTGCAACGCCAGCGTTTCGCGCAAGAGCCGCTTGGCCTCGTTGATCGAGATCTTGCCGTCGCTGATGGCCGAATTGTACTCGCTCATCAAAAGCGCGAAACGCTGCGCCAGCGCCACCACATCCTGATTGACCCCGCTTGAGGCCGCATTGCGCCGGTCGCTGTCATAAGACAGCGTGATCCCCCGCAGGTCGGCCAGCGCCGAGTTCACATGTGGAAAGCGCGCGGCCCCTTCAAGCTGGGCCACCACATCAACCGGCATGAACCGGTCGCCATGTTCGTCATTGTCGGAATAATACCGCCCCAGCGTCGCCTTCGACTTGCCGGTGATCTCGCAGGCCGCCTCGATCCCCACATCCTTGACCAGCGCCTCGCAATGCTTCTTCAAATAGCTGTCAACACTCATCTTGAAACCCTTGCATTCAAAATCGGGGAAATTCGGAAACTCTTTTCCCATTAATGGGCTGACAAGGGTTTGTCATGAATAAAGGTGTTCCGGCAAGCCCGGAACCGTAGCGAGTGGCCGGCGTCCCCAGCGCCGGTTTGGGTGGGGGTCTGCCGTACTGTTGCTCTTTTCAAGGGTGGTTGTGGTGTGTGTTTTCCATGGCCGCGCGGTGGACCCTTCAGCATTGTGAAGGGTTGGCTTTCCGAAGCTTCGGTTCGATCAAACGGTTCTGCTGACGGGGCCCCGCGCGCGCCCGCCCGGTTTTGCACGCGCCCTGCGCTTGGCCTTGCGCGCGGCTTGCCCGCTGGGCTACACCGCGCCATGGCCAAGCTTTACTTTCACTATTCCACCATGAACGCGGGCAAATCGACCCTGCTTTTGCAGGCTGCCCACAATTACCGCGAGGGCGGCATGGCGACCTATCTCATCACCGCGCAGTTCGACAACCGCGCCGGTGAGGGCCGCATCGCCAGCCGCATTGGCATCGGCGAGCCCGCCGATACCTTTGGCCCCGATGAGGACCTGTTTGCCAAGCTTCGGGCCCGGTTCAGGCAGGGCAAGGTCGCCTGTGTCTTTGTCGACGAGGCGCAGTTCCTGTCGAAAGACCAGGTCTGGCAATTGGCCCGCGCGGTGGATGATCTGGGCGTGCCGGTCATGTGCTATGGCCTGCGGGTCGATTTTCAGAGCAATCTCTTTCCCGGATCGGCGGCGCTTCTGGCCTGGGCGGACGAGATGCGCGAAGTGCGCACCATCTGCCATTGCGGGAAAAAGGCGACCATGGTGGTGCGCAAGGGCCCCGACGGCCGCCCGATGAAGGACGGAGAGCAGGTGGTGATCGGCGGCAATGAAACCTACCAAAGCCTTTGCCGCCGCCACTGGCGTCAGGCGGTCGGCTCTTAGGCTGCCGCCTCTAGTGCCTTGGCACGTAGGGCAATCAGCGTGCCGGCCGCCACGATCAGCACCATGCCAAGCACCGCCAGCGGCTCCAGCCCCTTGCCCCAGATCACCCAGGTCCAGAAGGCACTAGCAGGCAGGATGATGTATTCCAGAACCGAGACCCGGCTGGCATCGGTGATCTGATAGGCGCGGATCATGAAGCCCACGCCAATCAGGCTGCCCGCCGCCTGCACGAAGGTCCAGAAATAGAACTCACCCGAGGCCCAGACTGGCCCGCGCTGCAAGAACCCGTCCGGTCCGGGCGGCACCTCAAGAGGGAAAAGCGTCAGCGCCACCATCCCCACCGCCCCGATGATGCCCAGCGCGCCGAAGAACCCCGCCAGAAGGGCTTGCGCGCTTTCCTCGCCGCACCATTCGCGGGTGGCGATATTGCCCATCGCATAAAGCGCCCCTGCGATGATCGGCAAAAGGGCGGCCATCGAGGCCCCGCCCAGCGCCTCGGGGCCAAGGACCAGGATCACGCCGACAAAGCCCAGCGCCACCGCGATCACCCGCACCGGGCCGATTGCGTGGCCATAGGCAAAGCGCGAAATCAACAGCACCCAGATCGGCGCGGTGAACAGCCCCGCCGCCACCAAGGCCACATCCAGAAAGGCCAGCGCCCCGAAATAGATCACCATGGCCGAGCCATGGATGGCCGAGCGCGCCACCACCGCGCGCCAATTGCGCGGCCGGATGCGAAAGCCCCAGATCGCCACGCCCAGACCCAGAAGAACGGCCGTCATGCACGATCGCGTCAGGTGGAACTGCCACAGCCCCGCCTCCTCGGCGATCACCCGCACGTAATTGTCGGTGAAGCCGATCACAAAGGCATAAACGGAAATCAGCCCCGCAGCCATCAGGGTTCGGTCTTTGGTCGCAGTCATCGGCTGATCCTTCGCATTTCGCCTTCCCATCTGCGCCGATCCTTCGCAAACTGCCCGTCGAAAAGCGACATGTCGCAGCATTCCGGAGGGCAAGATGGGTTGGCTGGCAGATGAAACCGGACTTGGCAAGACGGCGGCGAATTTTGTCGCGCTGACGCCGCTCTCGCATCTACGCCGCGCGGCGGATGTATTTACCACGCACACCGCCGTGGTGTGGAAGTCGACCCGTCTCAGCTATGGCGAATATGCCGCCCGTGTCAGCCGGCTGGCCAGCGCGCTGGCGGCGCGCGGGGTTCAGCCCGGCGATGTGGTTGCCACGCTTTTGCCGAACATCCCCGCCCAGGCCGAGGCGCATTTCGGCGTGCCCGCCTGCGGGGCGGTCTTGAACACGATCAACACCCGGCTCGATGCCGATACCGTCGCCTATATCTTCGGTCATGCCGGGGCGAAGATCGTCTTGTGCGACACAGCCTTTCTGCCGCTAGCCCAAGAGGCGATCCGGCGGATGGAAGGCGCGGCGCCCGAGATCATCGAGGTGGTCGATCACGGTTTTGCCGCCTCGGGGGCCTATCTGACCTATGAAGAGCTGCTGGCCAAGGGCGATCCCGGCTTTGACTGGCTGATGCCCGAGGATGAATGGGAATCCATCGCGATCAACTACACCTCGGGCACCACCGGGCGGCCCAAGGGCGTGGTCTATCACCACCGTGGTGCCTATCTGGCGACGACCGCTAATGCGATCGGCTGGCGGATGCAGCTTTTCCCGGTCTTTCTGACGATTGTGCCGCTCTTTCACTGCAATGGCTGGTGTCACACCTGGATGGTGCCGATGCTGGGCGGCACGCTGGTCTGTTGCCGCGACATCACCGCCAAGGTGATCTATGACGCGATTGCCGATGAAGGCGTCACCCATTTCGGCGGTGCGCCCATTGTCTTGAACACCATCATCAACTGCAAAGCTGATGAGCGCCGCGCCTTTTCCCATGTGGTCGAGGTGTTTACCGCAGGTGCCCCACCGCCCGCCGCCACTCTGGCCGCGTTTGAGCCCTTGGGCTTCAACGTCACCCAGGTCTATGGGCTGACCGAAACCTATGGCCCGGCTACCGAATGTCTGTGGCAGCCCGAGTGGGAGAGCACCACCGGCGATGACCGCGCTGCGCTCAAGGCGCGGACCGGGGTGGCCATGGCCATGCTGGAAGGCGCCGAGGTCCATGACAGCAAGGGCGCCCCCGTGCCGCGCGATGGCGCACATCTGGGAGAGATTGCCATGCGCGGCAATCTGGTGATGAAGGGTTATTACAAGAACCCCAAGGCCACGCGCGAGGCGTTCAAGGGCGGCTGGTTCCGGTCAGGCGACATCGCCTTCCAGCACCCCGACGGATACTTGAAAATCACCGACCGGGCGAAAGATATCATCATTTCGGGCGGCGAGAATGTCAGTTCGGTCGAGGTGGAGGGCGCGCTGATGCATCACCCGGCCGTCAGCCTGTGCGCCGTGGTGGCCAAGCCCGATGACAAATGGGGCGAGGTGCCTTGCGCCTTTGTCGAGCTGAAACCGGGCAGCACCGCCACCGAGGCCGATCTGATCGCCCATTGCCGCGCGCGTCTGGCCGGGTTCAAGACGCCCAAACATGTGATCTTTACCGAATTGCCCAAAACCTCGACTGGGAAGATCCAGAAGTTCGAGCTGCGCGCCGTGGCCAAGCTGATGACCTGATCAGTAGATGTAGCGGATCTGCTCGGTCCAACAGCGTTCGATCCGCTTCAGCGCGGTGTTCATCTGGTCCATCCCTGCGGCATCGACCAGACCGCGCTTGACCAGACCTTCGGCGTGGCGGCCGAAAAGATCCGACAGCTGCGCCCGCACCCGACGGCCCTTTTCTGTCAACCGCACCCGCACCGACCGGCGGTCAATCTCAGACCGCAGATGGTGCATATAGTCCAGTTCCACCAGTTTCTTCAGGTTGTAGGACACGTTCGAGCCCTGATAATAGCCGCGCGATTTCAATTCCCCTGCCGTCACCTAATTCTCACCGATGTTGAACAGCAAAAGCGCCTGAACCGAGTTGATCTCAAGCAGAGCAAGCCGCTCAAACTCATCCTTGATGACGTCAAGCAGCAGCCGATGCAGCCGCTCCACCAGCGCGAGATTGTCGAGATAACCCAGCATCATGGCCTTTTGCGAGCCATCAAGAACCGGGGAGTGAATTGTCATGTCTGCCTCCAAATCCACAGGAATTGGGGGCAGACTGCGCACAAAACACAAACATAACGTAAACTAAACCGGGTTTTGCCGCGAATCTTCGGGAAATCTCAGCGGCCCAGACGGCTGCGGGCAAAGGCGGCGATCTCGGCGATCAGCCCGGCAAATTCCGCAGGCGCAGGGTGCTGACCCAGGACCCAAGGCAGAAGGTCCTGATCGTTTTCATTCAAAAGCCGATCATAAAGCGCCAAGGTCGGCGCATCCATGCGGGCCAGATGGGCATCGGCATAGGGGCCCAGCACCAGATCCATCTCTTTGGTGCCGCGCCGCCAAGACTGCATGCCCATGCGTTTCAACCGTGCCTTAGCCGTTTCCATCTCCAACCCCGCTTGCACCAAGCGCGCCCCGCGCCTATGAGAGCGCCGAACCCTTCAGCCCCGGAGCCCGCCCATGGCCTTCCTGTCCGATACCCTCGCCCGTGTCAAACCCTCGCCCACCATCGCAGTCACCACCAAGGCGGCCGAGTTGAAGGCACAGGGCCGCGATATCATCGGTCTGGGCGCAGGCGAGCCGGATTTCGACACGCCGGAAAACATCCGCGCGGCGGCCAAGCTTGCGATCGACGAGGGCAAGACGCGTTATACCCCTGTCGATGGCATCCCCGAGCTGAAAAAGGCGATCTGCGCCAAGTTCGAACGCGAAAACGGGCTGAAATATGAGCCGAACCAGATCACCGTTGGCACCGGCGGCAAGCAGATTCTCTACAATGCGCTGATGGCCACCTGTAACCCCGGCGATGAGGTGATCATCCCCGCGCCCTATTGGGTCTCTTACCCCGATATGGTTCTGCTGGCTGGCGGCACCCCGGTGGCGGTGGATTGTGGCATTGAAAACGATTTCAAACTGACGCCCGCGCAGCTTGAGGCGGCGATCACGCCGAAAACCAAATGGTTCATCTTCAACTCGCCCTCGAACCCCACTGGGGCGGGCTATACTCGGGCCGAGTTGAAGGCGCTGTGCGATGTGCTGATGCGCCACCCCCATGTCTGGATCATGTCGGATGACATGTATGAACACCTGGTCTTCGACGATTTCGAATTTGTCACCCCGGCACAGGTGGAACCGGGTCTTTATGACCGCACGCTTACCTGCAATGGCGTGTCGAAATCCTATGCGATGACCGGCTGGCGGATTGGCTATGCGGGTGGCCCGGCGCATCTGATCAAGGCGATGGGGATGATCCAAAGCCAGTCCACCTCGAACCCCTCATCGGTCAGCCAGTATGCCGCGTTGGAGGCCCTCACCGGCCCGCAGGATTTTCTGGCGCCGAACCGCAAGCTGTTCCAGCGCCGCCGCGATCTGGTGGTGTCGATGCTCAATCAGGCCAAGGGCGTAAAATGCCCCAAGCCTGAGGGGGCGTTCTATGTCTATCCCGACATTTCGGGCTGCATCGGCAAGACCAGTGCCGGGGGCGTGAAGATCACCGATGACAAGGCCTTTGCCAGCGCACTTCTGGAGGAAACCGGGGTCGCCGTGGTGTTTGGTGCGGCCTTTGGCCTTTCGCCGAACTTCCGTGTCAGCTACGCTACGGCCGACAGCGTATTGGAAGAGGCGTGCAAGCGCATCCAGACCTTCTGCGCGGGCTTGAAATAAGGGGCGACATGTCGGTCGATCTGCCGGATTACTACTTTCGGGTGCGCTAGAACGGCGCGGTGGTGTTTCGGGTCGATACCGAAAACCGCCAGCGCCGGATCGACATGGAAGAGATTGCCACGGTCAACATTAACAACGGCAAGATCAAGCCGCATGGCGACCGCCCGCTCAGCCCCGAAGAGATTGCTCTGATCGAGGGCTGGATTACCGAGCGTCAAGCGGTCCTTGCCGCACGCGATGTCGATGACATCCTGCGCGCCGTTGACCGAATGAACCTGACGACACAATGGGCACAGTCCAAGGCCAGCGATGACCAGCTTGAACAGGTCACCGACAGCCTTCTTATGGCCATGCACGATCTGCGCAGCGTGCTGATCCGCAAGAAGGCGGATCGGTTGATGAAGGATGAGGCGGCAGAGTAGGTGGCCTAAACAGCCATTCCCTTGGCCCGCGGCAGCCGCAACCAAAACCGGGCCATCAGGCTGATCGCGGCCATCGCAAGCCCCACCACCAGCCCCAGCCACAGCCCGACCGGGCCAAAGCCCAAGGGGAAGGCCAGCGCATAGCTGGCGGGAATGCCGATCAGCCAATAGCTGACCGAGGCCAGCACCATCGGCACCTTGGTGTCCTGCACGCCGGCCAAGAGACCAAGCGCCATGACCTGCATCCCGTCGGCCAGTTGAAACAGCGCCGCGCAGGCCAAAAGGGCGGTTCCCGTCACGATGATCATGCCGCTTGCCGGATCGTCAGGGTTCAGGAACGGCCAGATCAACGCCTCGGGGGCCAGAAGAAACAGGCAGACCGTCAGCATCGCAATGCCGAAGGAAAGGGCAATCCCGGTCAGCGCGCCCTGTCGCAGGGCCGTCCAGTCGCCCGCGCCCCAGGCCTGCCCGCCGCGCACCGTCACCGCATTTGACAGGCCCAGATGCACCATGAAAGCCAGCGCCGTGATTTCCAGCGCGATGCCATGCGCGGCAAGCTCTTTGGCGCCGATCCAGCCCATCATCAGGGCGGAGGCCTGAAACAGCCCGCTTTCTGCAAGCCCCGTCAGCCCCATCGGCCAGCCCAGCCGGAACACCGCCTTGAACCCCGGCCAATCGGGGCGCCAGAAACGCTGGAAGAGGCTATACTTTGCCAACGCCGGCAGGAACCCGGCATAAAGCCCGATCATCAGAAGCGAGGCGAGCTGCACGGCGACGGTCGCAATGGCCGAGCCTGCCACGCCCAACTCCGGCGCGCCCCAGTTACCAAAGATCAAGGCCCAGTTCAGCGCCACGTTCAACGGCACTGCCGCGACGGTGACCCACCAGACCACCTGCGTCCGCTCCAGCGCCGAAAGATAGCTTTTCAAGACCATGACCAGCAATGCAGGGGCCATCCCCAACCCGGCGATCCGCAAGTAGTCCTGCGCCAACGCCGAGACCTCTTCCTCTTGGCCAAGAGCAAGAAGAATGGCGCCCGACCACCAGAACACCGGGTAGGTCAACATCGCGAAAAGGATGGAAAGCCACAGCCCCATCCGGGCCACCCGACGCACCTGCGTGACATCGTCTTGCGAATTCGCGGCGGCGACCATCGGCATCACCGCCTTGGCAAAACCTGACCCCAGGACAAAGATCGTGAAGAAACTCGACGCGCCCAGGACGCCCGCCGCCAGCGGCAGCACCCCATACCAGCCCAGCATGACCGTATCGGTCAGGTGCAGCACGAACTGCGCCACATGGCTGCCGATCAGCGGCAGGCCAAGCGCAAGCGTGGCGCGGGCATGAACGAGATATGGGGAAATCCTGTACATCTGCCTGATCTATCGGCAGAAGCGCCCCCCAGCAAGCGCCCTGCGGAACGGGCCGAAGCTTTCGTTAAAGCCCCGCCGTCAGCAGCATCAACGCGGCCAAGGCCACGACCAGCCCGGCGGTCAGCTCAAGCCAGGGCAATAGCCGTGCGGCGCCCTGTCCGGGCAGGGTAGCAAGCGCCCCCTCGCGCGCCCAGACCGCCATGCCCGCCACGGCGACCGTCACCATGGCGGTGCCAAGCCCCATGGCAAAAGCGCCCATGATCCCGGCCCCGGCGATGCCCAACTGCCAGGTCAGGATGAGGAGGAAAAGCGCGCCGGAACAGGGGCGGATGGCGATCCCGGCAATCAGCGCCAGGGCATCGCGCCAACCGGTCAGCCCCTGCACCTCGGCCAGGGTCGGGCCATGGGCATGGCCGCAGCTGTCGCAGACTGCGCCCTCGGCGTGAGAATGACCATGGGCATGATCGTGGGGGTGATGCGCGTGATCCGGGCGGTGGTCATGGCTGTGGTGGTGGTGAGCGTGGTTGTCATGCTGAGCCGGGCCGTGACCCTGCCCCGGCTGCGCCGCCTGCCCCCGCAGGCCCCGCAGCCCCCGCCAAGCGAGCCACAGGCCAACACCCGCCACCATCAGCGTGCCGACCGGGGCCATCACCTCTTCGGCCAGGCCTTCGGCCTCGGCCCGGCCAAGGCCCAACAGCGCGACGACACCATAAACAAGCGTCACCGCCACCGCCGCCTGCGCAAGAGACGACACCAGCGCCAGCCCCGCCAGCCGACCAAAAGGCACGCGCCGACCAACGGCATAGCCCCCGATCACCAGCTTGCCATGGCCCGGCCCGGCGGCATGCAGGAAGCCATAGGCGAAACAGACCGCCAAAAGGCCGGCAAGCGCCATGGGCGCCCCGCCCTTGATCGCCCGCACCGCCCCTGCCAGCGCCGATTGCGCCGCGCGTTGCTGTTCCAGGATCCAGCCCTGCAACGGGCCAAGGCCGCCCAGCGCCCAGACCACCCCCAGACCGCAGGCCAGAACCGTGCCCGCCATCAGCGCCCCTCGTCCCATGTCACCCCTCACAGATCACCCGCGCCTCTTCGGCATAGGCGGCCCCGACGGCCGGAAAATCCGCCTCGGCCGCCTCGTCACCGGCAAATTCGGCCAAGGCATCCTGAAGGATCTGATCCGCCGCCGCGCGGTCGAGCTCGAAAATCTCGACTGTGCAATCGTCGCGGCCCTTGGCGGTGGCGTCCACCACCGTATAGGCGGTGTAATAGCCCGGATCATAGGCCTGCACCACCAGCGCCGCCGCGCCCAGATCGACCGGCGCGTCAAAGCGGCGATAATGGGTCGAGATCAGCTTGCCGCCCTCATAGGCCACGGTCCAATCCATCGGCCGCGACAAGGCAACGGGGGCGCTGTCCAGCAGCGCATAGGTGTCGCCCTGAAACTCGGGCAGCCAGCCCATGTCAAAGCCGTTCAACTGCGCCAACTCTTCGGGCGTCAACACCCCGTCGAAATCCGGGTCGAGGCCACGTTCGGCCACAAGGGTCAGCGAGAAGAAGTCATCATAGCTCCACCGCAGCCGCACACCCTCGGCCTGGCCGTCGAGGGCAAAGACCACCTCGATGGCGGCATCAATGAAGATATGGGGATGGGCATCGGCGGGCAAAGGCACCACCAGCGCCGCCAGACCCGCCACACCTGCCCAGACCGCCCGCATCCCGCCCCCTTTGTTGGATTGGGCGCGTCATACCACGCCCACCGCAAGGCCGGAAAGATCGCAGGTCAACAGGGGCGCGAAAAGCCGCGCATGGGGTATGAACCGCCCCGCCCCTTGGCGGGGGAAAACGGTCCAGTGGAGCGTTTTCAGGTTCGAACGCCCGCGAACGCTTTCGCGGGCCGGGTAGGGCCGAACGCCCGCCACATGCGCCCCTTGCCCGGAATCAAGGGCGAAGCCCGCCGGGTTTGCCATTGGTTTCGCCATTGGCTCGAGAAACCAATTGCATGGCCCGACCTCCCCCCGGGAGGGCGCGTTTGCCACGGTTGCCAGCAGAACTTCGGGGGGAGGGATTGAGAGATAAAGCGCCTAGAACGGGCTTTGGCGCGCCGTCCGGAGGTTGGGTTTGACGCTGTGGTGTGAGGGGGGCAATGAATGGGCAGCCTACGGCTGGCTAGAGGAGGCCGCAATTTGGGTGATTAACTCTGCCAGAGAATAGGGGTACGCCGTCGCGATAATGCCGACGGCTATCGGTAATGCATAATCGAGGCAAACAAAGACAAATGCTGAAACCCAAAAACTGAGTTTCTCAAAAAGGGCCTCAATCCGATCGTGGTGAAATCTTACCTTTGACTCAAGTTGTTCAAGCTCACCGTCCGGGCCTTCTTCTGGCGGGTCTGGAATGTCTAGTCCCCAACTGCCATTCAAATCCTCACGCAAATTGCGCTCCAGGCTGTCAAGTCGACGGGTCTGAAAATCCTTAATTGAGTTGAGCATTTCAGGAAGAGAACGAAGCATAAAAAAACCGCCAAAAGTACGGCTGAAGCAATCTGACCAAGCGCTACAAGTCTCTGAGGATCGATCACGACTTTCAGGCCGAAAACCGACAGTTCATTTGCGCTGAATTGAACGTTGGCGAAAAAAATATTCAACAGGCCAATCGTCAATAGCGACTTTCGAACTTTGGACGGATCGTCATTCTCACATATTTGTCTAGCAACTGGTTTCCTCAAACATCCAACTCCTCCACAAACCGCGCGTTTTCCTGAATATACTGGAACCGCAGTTCCGGCTTTTTGCCCATCAGCCGTTCCACCAGATCGCCGGTCATGCCGGGCTCATCGTCGTCAATGCTGACACGGATCAGCTTGCGGGTGGCGGGGTTCATCGTGGTGTCTTTCAGGTCCTTGGCGTCCATCTCGCCCAGCCCCTTGAACCGCTGCACGTCGATCTTGCCCTTGCCGCCAAGGCCCTTTTTCAGCCAGACCTCTTTTTCCGCATCATCGGCCACATAAAGCCGCTTGGCCCCTTGGGTCAGCCGATACAAAGGCGGGCAGGCCAGATACAAATGCCCCTTGTCGATCAAGGGGCGCATCTGGGTGAAGAAAAACGTCATCAGAAGCGAGGCGATATGCGCCCCGTCGACATCGGCGTCGGTCATGATGATGATCTTGTCATAGCGCAGGTCATCAACGCGGAATTTCGTGCCCATCTGCACGCCCAAAGCCTCGCAGATGTCGCGGATTTCGGCATTGTCGCCCAGTTTCGCGCTGGCCGCGCCAAGCACGTTCAGGATCTTGCCGCGCAGGGGCAAAAGCGCCTGCGTCTCGCGGTTGCGCGCAGCCTTGGCTGACCCACCGGCCGAGTCACCCTCCACCAGAAACAGCTCCGTCCCTTCGCGGTTCTTGGCGCTGCAATCGGCGAGCTTACCCGGCAGCCGCAGCTTTTTCGTCGCCGTCTTGCGCTGGGTTTCCTTTTCCTGCTTGCGCTTCAGCCGTTCCTCGGCGCGCAGCACCAGAAAATCGAGGATCGCCCCGGCCGATTTCGGATCAGAAACCAGCCAGTTGTCGAAATGGTCGCGGACCGCGTTTTCCACCCATTTCGCGGCCTCTTCCGTGGCCAGCCGGTCCTTCGTTTGCCCCACGAACTGCGGCTCGCGGACAAAGACCGAGATCAGCGCGCAGCCCCCGGTCAGCATGTCGTCGCGGGTGATGAGCTCGGCCTTGCGGTTTTTCGACAACTCGCCATAGGCCCGGATGCCCTTCAGGATCGCCGACCAGAAGCCAAACTCATGTGCGCCGCCCTCGGGCGTGGGCACGGTGTTACAGTAAGACTGGATGAACCCGTCGCGCACCGGCGACCAGTTGATCGCCCATTCGACCGACCCTGGAACCCCGAATTTTTCCTGAAACCCGACTTTGCCCGCAAAGGGGCGGTCGGCGTAGGTGGTGGTTTTCTCAAGCGTATCCGACAGGTAATCGGCAAGGCCGCCGGGAAAGTGGAAGACAGCCTCCATCGGCATGTCGCCATCGGGAATCGCCGATTTCCAGCGGATTTCCACGCCCGAGAAGAGATAGGCCTTTGATCGCGCCATCTTCATCAGGCGCGAAGGCTTGAACTGATGCGACCCGAAAATCTGCGCGTCAGGGTGGAAGGTCACCGTGGTGCCGCGCCGGTTCGGCGCCGCGCCGATCTTCGCAATCGGTCCCAAAGGCTTGCCGCGGGAAAAGGATTGCTGGAACAGCTCCTTGTTCTTGGCAACCTCGACCACCATCAGATCCGAAAGCGCGTTGACGACGGACGACCCCACGCCATGCAGACCGCCGCTTGTCTCATAGGCCTTGCCGTTGAACTTGCCCCCCGAATGCAGCGTGCAGAGGATCACCTCCAGCGCCGATTTGTCGGGAAACTTCGGGTGCGGATCGACCGGGATGCCACGGCCATTGTCGCGGATCGTCAAGGACCCATCGGCGTTCAACTCTACCTCAATTCGGCTGGCATGGCCCGCGACCGCCTCGTCCATCGAGTTGTCCAGGATTTCCGCCGCCAGATGGTGATAGGCGCGCTCATCAATCCCGCCGATATACATGCCCGGACGCAGGCGGACGGCCTCCAAAGGCTCCAGCACCTCGATCGAAGAGGCGTCATAGGTCTGGTCTTTGGCGGACAAAAGATCACTGGGCATCGGGCTGCTCTTTTCTTGGGTCAGCAAGCATTAGACCATTTCTGCCGGGGTGTCCGCAAGATGTTGGGGTCAGGCGCGACTGCGCAGCCATTCCGCCAACTCGCCCTCGTCCATCAGCCGCTGGGCGGCGCGGATGATGACGGGGCCGATTTCGGTGGCGGTCCAGTTGATCTGAATGCCGTTCAGGTCAAGGCAGACGTCCATAGACTGATGCGCGGTGCGCTTGTTGGCGTCATTGAAGCAATGGCCCTGCGCGATGGCCACGGCATAGGCTGCGGCCAGATCATAGGCATCGCCGATCATGTCATAGGCGAGCCGGTTCTCCACCCGCGCAAGCGCGCCCTCAAGTGATTTGTCCAAAGCCAGCCCCGGCAATTCGCCGGGGTTCAGCACCTGATCGTGGATCGCCACAACAAGAGCGGGCGTCAGGGTGCGAAAGGTCATTTGTCTTTGAGGTAATCAAGCACGGGCTGATTGATCTCGCGGCGGCGGGCAAGACTTTCCATCACCTCCTCCAGCGTCGCCGGGCGGTGATCAGTCTCGCCAATCGCCTCCGCCGGCACCAGATAGCCCACCAAGGCCGAGTTCTTCAGGATCGCCACCGGCTTGCCGCCGGCGCGGTCCAGCACCTTTTGCGGTTCGCGCAGTTCGGTCATGGTGCAGATTTGCGGCGTCAAAAGGCGGGTCATGGCGGGTCTCCGATTGGAATATGCGATGGAATATACACTCGAATGTGCAAAAATTCAACCCGCCGCGCGCACCTCAGGCCGGTTCCGCCAGCCGCCCCGCCCACATCTTCTGGAACGCCGGGCGTGCCTGGCAGCGCGCAATCCAGGCATTGACGGCCGGATATTCAGACAAAAGCGTCGGGTGGGGCTGGGCATAGCGCACACATTCCTCGGCCATGATATCGGCGGCGGTAAAGCGACCGCCCAGCAGCCAGTCTTTCCCAGTCAGATGCGCCTCAAGCCGCGCCAGCGGGCGGCGCAGCAGATCGGCGGCGCGGGCCACAAGCGCAGCCCCCTCGGCCGTCTTGTCCTGCCCCTTGGTGATGGTCATGGCGATGTCCAGCGCCGGGCCTTCAATGGCCGTGCTGGCGAAAAGCGCCCATTGCTGCATCAAGGCGGTCTCGGCGTCACTGGCCGGGATCTGGCCCATGGGATTGACGGCCAGAAACGCCGGCGAGGCGGTGTTTTCCGGGGCATCTGCCGCATGGGGATCGGCCAGGCGGTAAGCCTGGATCGTCGGGTGATGGACAAAGGCGAGGCCGGTTTCAAACAGCGCCCAAAGCGGGCGGGTGGCGCGTGAGCGGTAGCAACCGTAAAGCGTGATCATGGA
>VGDH01000066.1 GCA_016869835.1 Alphaproteobacteria bacterium | reverse complement strand
CGCCTTGTCCGAGGACCTTGGCTTTTGTCCCATCGACACCGGCGTGCGGGCCACATTTCGCGCCAAGATGTCCCGTGTCGCGGGGTTCTTTCAGGCGGCCGAGGAGGACTGTCCTGACCTTTCCACCGTCGAGCGGGTGCTGCAGGTTATGCGGTCCTTGGAATTCCTGTACGATTTCAAGGCGATCTACGATCGTGACAAGGCGTCGCTTGCGCCAAACGTCGTGTATGAGATCGAACGTGCCCTAACGCTGGGCATTCCCGATGCGGCCTGGGCTTTGGGTGAACACGCCCGCCTCCACCGCGCCTCGCAGGCCTTTTTTAACCGCTACGATCTGCTGTTCACCCCAGCAGCCTCGGTCCCGCCGTTCCGGCATGAGGTGGAATGGCCGCGCCAGATCAATGGCGAGCCGATGGCCAACTACCTGAGATGGGAGGCAATCGCCTACGGCGTGACGCTGATGGGCAATCCGGCGGTGGTCATCCCTTGTGGCAAAGGCCCGGACGGGCTGCCCTTTGGCCTGCAGATTGTGGGTCCTTTGCACCGCGACGCCTGGCTCGCCGATGTAGCGGTCGCGCTGGAGGCGCTTTTCGCGCAGGAGCCCGACCTTTGCCGACCAATGATCGACCTGCCTGCCCTGATGCAGGCGGCAGGAAGCCTGAAAAAGAAAACCCAACAGGAAAGGAAAACGACATGAAGACCTGGTATTCGCTGGCCTTTGGGGCCGCATTGTCTGTTCTGGCGACCTCTGCCGTACAAGCCGACGCGCTTGAGGAAATAAAGGCCTCAGGCGAGCTGAAGTTCGGTCTGGAGGCACAGTACCGTCCGTTCGAGTTCCGTGACGAGAACAACAACATCGTTGGCTACGACATCGACCTCGGCAATGCTTTTGCAGCCAGTCTTGGAGTCAAGGCGGTGCCGGTTGATACCAACTGGTCCACTGTGCTGGAATCGCTTTACAGCGGGCAGTTCAACATGATCCTGGGCGGCATGACCGCAACAGAAGTGCGCTATGAGAAGGTCAACTTCTCTGTGCCCTACATGGATGCAGCTTCGGGCCTGCTGGTGACCAAGGCCAGCGGCGTCACCGATTTTGCTGGGCTTGCGGGCATGGCGGTGGGCGCGGGTGCAGGCACGCCGCAGATCGACATGCTGACCACCTGCAGCACCGACAAGGGCGTGGCCTTTGACGGTGACATCCAGACCTTCGACAATGACGCGCTGGCCTACGAGGCCCTGGCGACGGGCCGGATTGCGGGCTACGCGTCTTCGATCGTGTCGCTGCTGGAAGCCTCCAAGGCCAATCCCGATCTGGTCGCGATGCCGTGGAACTGCGATGGCGCCTTTGGCGGATCGTGGACGGCAGCCGCCTTCCGCAAGGAAGACGACAGCTTGCGCGCGGCCTTTGATGCCTTCATCGCCGAAATGGCCGCCTCGGGCGAGCTGGAGGCGCTGCAGATCAAATGGTTCGGTCAGTCCTTCGTCGCGGCTCTGCCAACCACGGCACCGACCTGGTAAGGACAAGGCGCGGTCATGGATCCGGTGTTCATGGCAGAGGTTCTGGTGCGGCTTCTGCCGCCCCTGGGCCTGACCATACTCTTGTCCGTGACCGCACTTGCCATCGCCACGCCCCTTGGCCTTGCGCTTGGGGCGTGGCGTGCCGAATTGCCTGATCGCCACCCGGCGGCACGGTTGATTGACGCCTGGGTGTTCTTCGTCCGGGGCACGCCGATCCTGATCCAGATCTTTGCCGTCTACTTCATCCTTCCCAAGCTTGGCCTTCAGCCGCCACTCTTCGTCATGGGCGTGGGCGCGCTGGTCGGGAACTCGGCCGGGTACCAGATCGAGATCGGCCGCGCCGCGGTACAATCGGTGCCGAAAGGCCAGTGGGAGGCGGCACTGGCGCTGGGGTTTGACCGCAGGGCCAGTCTGCGCCAGTTCATCCTGCCGCAAGCCGCGCGGCGCATGGTCGGCCCGGTGATGAACGAGCTTTCCCAACTGATCAAGGCGTCGTCGGTCCTGTCGGTGATCACCCTGTTCGAACTGCACAAGGCCGCCGAAGCCATCAGCTCGGCCAACCTGCGGTTCTCCGAGGTGATCGTGGTCGAGGGGTTTCTCTATTTCGTCTTCATCTTTGGCATCAGCCTGATCGCAAAGGCGGTTGAGCGAAGGCTATCGGCTGCGGGCGGGTTGGCCGATGCGGGCAGTTTCGCGCGATGAGCTTTGACTGGGCCGCCTTCTTTGAATATCTGCCGCGCCTGATCAAGGCAGCGGGCGTGACGTTACAGGTCAGCTTGCTGTCGCTGGGGTTGACCTGCCTTCTTGCGCCCTTGCTGGCCATGGGCCGGCTGCTCGGCCCGCCCCCCCTGCGCGCGACGGTGCAGGCCTTCATCGAGGTGATCCGTGGCCTGCCGCCGCTGGTCGTCATCGCCTTTTGCTACTTTGCGCTGCCCAAGATCGGGGTGGTGCTTTCGGGCTTTTGGTGCGGAGTTCTGGCCTTGGGGGTGGTGGGGGCCGTCTATGCCGCGGAAATCATCCGATCAGCCATCGAAAGCCTGGGCAAAGGGCAGTTGGAGGCGGCGCTTGCTTTGGGCTTTGCGCGCTGGCGGGCGGTGCTGGACATCCTGCTGCCGCAGGCGCTGCGCCGCATCCTGCCGCCGCTGACCAATGAATTTGCCAATCTGATCAAGGCGTCATCGCTGTTGTCAGTGATTTCCGTGCACGAAATCTCGCAAGTCGGGCAATCGCTGATCTTCGAGACCTTCGTGGTCATTGAGATTCTGGTGCAGATGGCGGTGCTTTATCTCATCATCATTGGCGGCGTGTCGTTCCTGTCGCGTCGTCTGGAAAAGGGCCTTGCGGAATGACACTTTTGCAAGCGCGCGGTCTGGTCAAAAGGTTCGGAACCTTCGTGGCGCTAGATGGCGTCGATCTTGACTTGCAGCGTGGCGAGCGCCTGGTGATCTGTGGGCCGTCGGGCTCGGGCAAGTCCACGCTGATCCGCTGTATCAACCGGTTGGAACAGCCGGACTCCGGTGCCATCACCATCGAGGGTCTACCGTCAACCAACTTGCAGGCGCTGCGCCGCCGGGTGGGCATGGTGTTCCAGCAGTTCAACCTGTTCCCGAACCTGACCGCGCGCGAAAACGTCGCCGTGGCCCCGCGCAAGCTTTTGGGTCTGTCGCGGACCGAGGCAGACGCGCGGGCTGAAACGCTGCTTGAAAGGGTCCAACTGGCAGGCCATGCCGACAAGCTGCCCTCTGGCTTGTCGGGCGGCCAACAGCAACGCGTGGCCATCGCCCGCGCTTTGGCGATGGAGCCGGTGCTGATGCTGTTTGACGAGCCGACCTCGGCGCTCGACCCCGAAATGATCCGCGAAGTGCTGGATGTGATGGTGGAACTGGGTCAGGGCGGCATGAGCATGATCGTGGTGACGCATGAGATGGGCTTTGCCCGCCGCGCGGCCGACAGGATCGGCTTCATGGACCAGGGGCGGATCGTCGCCATGGCCCCACCGCAAGAGTTCTTTGATGCCCCGCCCCATCCCAGGCTGGTGCGGTTTCTTGACAACATTCTGGGCCACTAGATGCGGGGCAGCGCGGGCCGGATCGGATTTCTGTTTCCCGGCGACGGGCTGAATGATGACGAGTTCTGGTCCTATCTGCCCGATGGCGTGGCCTGGCTGACCATGCGCTATCCCGGCACCCTGCCGGACCAACCGCTGAACCACGCAACCTTTGCTGCCTCGGCCGACCTTGGCCCGATGGTTGCCGCGGCGCGGGTTCTGGCCGAAGCCCATCCCGACGTGATCGTGACGGGCGATCATGCCGGGTCGTTCATTCTGGGGCTGGGGCACGATCAGACGCAGGCAGACGCGATTGCCACGGCCAGTGGCGCGCGGGCGGGCAGCACACCGTCAACCGCAATCGTTGCTGCGCTGAAATCATTGGGTCTGAACCGGGTCGCCATCACTTCGCCCTATGATGCCGAGGTGACGGCGGCGGGCCGCGACTTTCTTCAGGGCCACGGGATTGCGGTTGTCAACGAGGCCCGCCGCAGTCTTGCCGACGAGACGGGTATCGCGGGCCAAAAGGCGGAGTTCTGGGAAAACGCTGCGCAAGCCGCCGATCACCAAGACGCGCAGGCCATTGTCCTGATGGGGGGCGGCCTCCGCACGGGCGGTTCGGTCGCGCGGCAGGAAGCCAGGCTTGGCAAACCGGTCATCGCAGCCACGGCGGCGCTGGTCTGGCATGCCTGCGAGTTGCTGGGCACAAACCCGTCGCGCCCGCATCTGGGCCGGCTGTTCGGTGCTCCCCCGGCCCATGCCCCCCTCTCGCGGCATCTGTCTTCGGGCACCAAGGCGATGTCAGTCACCTCCGATCCGCCGATCTTTGCCTGGGGCAGGGGCACGCGGCTTCACGATACAAAGGGCCGCTCCTACCTGGATTTCGCCTGCGGGTCTGGCACCTCGGTCCTTGGTCATGCGCATCCTGCGATTTTGCGGGCGCTGGCGGAGCAGGCGGCGACGGGGGTGCTGCACCTTGGCCCCCACTTTCACGCCCCGGTACAGATCGCGTTGATGGAGCGGCTGGCCAGCGTGCTGCCCCCTGCCCTGTCGGTCTTTCACCCGGCCACCAACGGCACCGAGGCGACAGAGGTCGCGCTCAAGGCTGCGATCCATGCGACGGGGCGGCAGCGGTTCGTGGGGTTTGAAGGCTCGTATCACGGCAGGACGCTGGGGGCCTTGTCCGTGAGTGCGGCCAAAGGGCGGAACGCTGGGTTGGCGGGTCCGCCACAGGCGACACGTCATTTGCCATGGCCGGAACATGACGCAGACCTTGACGCGTTGGCGACATTGCTGGAGTCCGCCCTTGCTCCCGGCGATGTCGCTGCGATCATTGTGGAGCCGATACAGGCCACCGCCGGAATGCGGGTACCACCTGCGGGCTTCTTGTCGTTGCTTCGGAAGGCGGCGGACCGGCATGGCGTTGTGCTAATCCTAGACGAGGTGTTTACAGGTTATGGCAAGTCCGGCCATCTGTTCGCTTTCGAAGCCACGGGGATCGTCCCGGACCTGTTGATCCTGGCCAAGGCAGCGGGGGGCGGCCTGCCCGGTGCCATGGTCGCGGGCACGGAAGGGTTGTTGCAGAACTGGCCTGCCGGAATGCAGTCCTCGACCTTTCAGATGCACCCGTTGACCGCAGCAGCCAGCCTTGCCACCCTGACAACCCTGATCGACGAAGACCTGCCCGCCCGAGCACTCGGGATCGAAGCCAACCTGCGGGCTGCCCTTGCGCCCTTGGGTCTGTTGGACGGTATCGGGGCGATGTTGGGGCTGCCGATCCTTGATGTAGACGGCAGGCCTGACCAGCCCCGCACCAGGGCCATTCGGGCGCGGGCGCTGGCAGAGGGCCTGATCACCTGGGAATGCGGCACCGAAGGCCATGTCATCGGCCTTGTCCCGCCCTTGACGGTGACCAAGGCTGAAATCGCTGAGGCGGCGGAGATTCTGACCCAGGCGGTCAGGCAAGCGCGATAAGCGAGATTTCCACCAGGGCCGCATCACCGATGTCGCTGACCGCCACCATGTTGCGCGCTACGGGCCGGTCGCCAAACGTGTCGCGGAACACTGCGTTCACGGCAGGTTTGACAGCCAGATCGGTCACGTAGACCCAGGCCATCAGCACCTTGTCCGGTCCCGATCCAGCGGCCTTCAAGATCGCCAGACAATGCTGCATTGACAGCCTTGCCTGCTCGGCCCCATCCGGGGGGATCAGGCCAGTGGCAGGGTCGCGCGGCATCTGGCCCGAGACGAAAACCATGCCGCCACCGCGCGTCCCCAACGCCACAGGAGATGTCGACGCTGGGGCATCCGGTGTCGTGACAACCTCGCGCATCATGCCCCCCATCTTTCGTTGATCGTGGTCTGGAGTTCATGCAGGCCCCAAATGCCGCCCTCACGCCCGATACCGGCGGTGCCGAAACCACCCGTTGGCACCTCGGCCCCCTGAATCCTGGTGGAGTTGATCCCAAGGGAACCAAAGCGCAGCGGGGCCAGTTCGGCGGGGCTGACCTCGCCGTAGAGGTAGCAAGCCAGCGCCTGCTCTTCCTGTGCAGCCAGAGCAAACGCAGCCGCGCGATCCGGGACGGGGCAAAGCGAGACCAGTGGCCCGAAGGCTTCGGCATGGCGCAATGACGTGTCTTCGTCCAGCACTACGGGGCCAAAGGCGAAGGGCGATGGGGCTTGGCAAGTGCCGAACGAACGCCCGCCCGCCGCCAGCGCGCCCAACCTGTCAAGGTCACGCGCGGACCGGACGGGTCCCATGGTGACCCCGCCATCCGAAGCGCCAAAGGTCACGCCGGAAAGCCGGTCGAGGAAACGCGTCCGAAAGGCCTTGAACAGCGAGGCCACCACATAGATCCGGTTCTGCGCCGAACAGGCCTGCCCTGCCGCGCGGGTCTTGCGGGCCACGGCATCGGCGGCGGCACGGTCAAGGTCAGCCCCTTCCAGCACCAGGAAGGGGTTGTTGCCGCCCAGTTCTAGCACCAGCCGCTTCAGCCCGGCGCGGGCTGCAATTGCAAGGCCGGTCGGTGTTGATCCGGTAAAGCTGAGCACCCGGAACCGAGCGTCAGCCACAAGGCCGTTCAAAACGTCGCGGTCGGTGCTATTGACCATGGTGACCGCGCCCGTCGGCAGGGCGGTTGCGAAAGTGTCAAACAGGGTTTGGGCGGTGAGGTGACCCAGGGCCGAGGGTTTGACGACGACCGGGCATCCCGCTGCGATGGCGGGCGCGATCTTGCGGACGATCCCGGCCAGGGGGTCATTGTAAGGTGTGATCGCCAGCACCGGACCGGCCGGAACAACGCGCAGCCGTCGCTCGCCTGTGCCCTCCGTGGTATCAGGCACTTGCGTCAAAGCATGTCGCAAGAAGCCTTGAGCATACTCGACCTCATCGGCTGCTTCTGCCGGGGTCTTGCCCACTTCTGCGACGATGACTGCGGCAAGCGGCCCACGCGCCCGGTCCAGCGCCGTGATCGCGACCGAAAGGATCGCCCGCCGCGTCTCCGGCAAGGCAAGCCCGGCAATCGCGCGCGGCAAACCGTCCAGCACAGCGCCGATCCGCGCCCCGCTGTCGGGGGTCCAATGGCCAATGATGGCGCCTGTGTTTGGAGAGATGATGTCGACCATTCCGTCAGTCTTTGACCAGCAGGCCCGCCGCGTCCACCCTTCGCAGGATTTCTGCCATTTCAGCCACGGGGCGGCCAAAGCACAGCCGCAGGTGGTTGGCATAGGGTGCGCCAAAGATGTCGCCAGTCAGGCCGAACAGCCCGACGGCGCGCAACCGTGCAAGAGTATCGGCCGGATCGGGCAGGTACGGGAAGTGATAGAAAGTGCCTTGGTTGGGCAGGCAGGACCAGCCTGCGCGTCGGATAAGCTCCACCGCAATCGCACGAGATGCGCTGTAGTCCGTTCTCTTTCCGGCCTGAAGGGCGGCGAGTGCCGCCGCCTGACCCAGACTTGGGGCCGATGACATCAGCGCCTGATGCACGGCGATGAAATCCTCGCGCAGCGAGGCGTGCACCATGCAGGCCGCCACCCGCTGGCCCTGAAGATGGTGGTTCTTTGAGAAAGAGTTGATGACGACAAGGTTCGGATGCGCCGCAACGGCAGAATCCGCCCAGGCCTGCGGCTCGGCAATGATTTCGGAAAAGCTTTCGTCGAGGACCAGCAGGGCGCCCGCCGCGGCACAGGCAGCCATCGCCCCCTCAAGCTCGGCCGTGGTGGCGATCACGCCGGTCGGGTTGCCCGGATTGGCCAAAAGCAAAGCCCGCGCGCCCGTGTCTGCCAGAAGGCGGGTCAGGACGCCGACGTCCAGGCGGAACCCTTCGTCATACCTGGGCTGGTAAGCGATCGGCTGGTGGCCCGCCAGCCGGACAATGTCATCATAGCTGGGCCAGGCCGGCGCTGTCACAACGACGCGCTCGCCGGGTTCGCCAAGGATGCGCAGGATGGCAAAGAGCGCAGCCTTCGCCCCCGCTGTGATACAAAGTTCATGTTCAGGCAGGGTCCAGCGGCCGAAAAGCGCACCCCGCGTTGCGTCACGCAGACCCGGGTCACCTTCGGGTGCAGACAGCCTTAGCCCAAGTGAAAGCGGTGCCAGGGGAAGATCGGTGTGACGCGGAAAGCTGGGCGTTGACAGCGAAAGAACATCCTGCCCCGCCTGCCGGGCAGCCTCCATTTCGTCAACCAACCCCAAGGTTGGAGACCGGCGAAAGGCCTGGCGAGCAGAGACGGCCACAACTGACTGTTTCATATCCTGCCTGTTGTTCATGCAGTTAAGATCCCGTCTGCCACTTGCAACCTCTTTCGCACGAACCGGACCAATTCTGCCTTGCGGCGCCCACATAGGCCACGAACCAGCATATTGACCCAAGGTCGAGATCGTCTATATTGCAGATTGTCAACAAAATGGCGACGGACGCAAGTTTAGAATCGGAATTCGGCAAGACCTCAAACAGGGATCAGCGAAAATGTCCAAGACGCACCTTACACCCATCACTCGCCGCAAGCTCCTGACCACTGCCTCCGGTGCCGCCGTGGCTCTGCCATGGCTTTGGAACCGGCCCGCCTTTGCACAGGATCAGGTCGTGAACGTCCTCGCCTTCGGGGGCTATGAAGAACCCGGGATGCTGGACGCCTTCACCGAAGAGACTGGCATTACCGTCAATCTGAAGATCCATGACGGATCGGATGAAGAGATGGTGGCCCTGGTCAAGACCTCGCCTCCCGGCACCTTTGACATCATGACGCCGACGTCGTCCTTCATCCCGAAGGCCGCCGCCGAGGGTGTCCTTATGGCGCTTAACGATGCCGATTATCCGCTGGCCGACTATTTCCCGATCATCGCCAACTGGGCGCCGACGATGCTGGACGGCAAGCGCTATGCCATCGTGAACCGCTTCGGCTACTATGGCATCACCTACAACCACACCAAGTACAGCGAAGAAGACGCCTCGTCCTGGGCGCTTTTGTTCGACGAGAAGGTGAAGGGCAAGGTTGCGCTCTTTGACTGGTATCTGCCCAACATGGGCTGCATCTCGAAATACAACGGCAATGCCAATCCCTACGATCTGGACGCCGCCGCCTTCGGCAAGCTGGGCGAGACGATGGCGACGCTGCGCCCGCAGGTCGGCATGGTGGGCGGCACCAGCCAAGTGCAGCAGGCGCTGGCTGGCGAGTCGTTCGATCTGGCCATCGCGGGTGAGTGGGTACAGGCTGGCATGTTCGACAGCGGCCTGCCCTTCAAGGCCGTGGTGCCGAAAGAGGGCGGCGTGACCTGGGATCAGGCGCCTTGCATCGCAGCCAATACCCCGCGCCCGGAGAACGCGATCAAGTTCCTGCAGTATATCTCGGGGCCGGTGTTCCAGTCGAAGCTGGCGGTCGCAAAGACCTACTACTCGATGGTGCCAAATAAGATGGCCGCCGAAGCCCTGACGATGGACAAGCGAGAGCTGCTTAACCTTGCTGACCTCGACAAGTTCGACAAGGTATTCATGGCAAACCTGTCGCCGCGCAAGATGCCCGACAATGACGCGGACTGGCTGGCGGCCTGGGAAGGCTTCAAGAACGCTTGAACGCCTGATACCCTCTGGCCGTGCCCGATGAAGGGCGCTGCCCACCTTTGGTGACCGAATGCCCATCATCGACTGCGCGCAGACCATCGAGCCGCATTTCCACTGGCAGAGCCATTCCTTCGTCAGCCAGGACCCCGGTCGGGGCGACGAGTTTCAGGAGTTCGGCCTGAAGTGGCGAGGCAGTGGCTTTTCCTTCGTCTCAGCCCCCGGTTGGCGGATCCCGGGCGCGGCCAGGCTGGACGCCTTTCCCCTTGATGCAATCGCGGGTGTTGCAACGGTGCTGGACGCCGCTGGCCCCCGGATCAGCGCTGACGACCTGCGCCCGGCGCTGGCCAATCCGGCCCGCCGCAAGCTCTTGGTGCTGCGCACTGGCCACGCCGACCGGCACCGAAACAGCCATCTGGCCTATTGGCGCGAGGTGCCGGTCCTGGACCCCGCTCTTGCGCTGCTGATCGCTGCGGCGGGATATGCCCATGTCATTCTGGACATTCCTTGCGACCCTATCACCCCACGCCGCCCGCTGTTTGACGGAGATATCCCGAACCCGAATGGCGAATTCCGGGCCGCGTTGCATGCTGCGGGGCTTCTGGTCACCGAAAACGCGATGAACCTGTCCGCCATCGAACAGGCCGAGGTGTTCCTTCTGTCGTTGCCGCTTGCCATCCCGCGCGCGACGACTTCGCCCTGCCGACCGGTGGCCTTTACCGACTGGCCCAAGGACAACCCGCGGATGCTGGATGTCTCGACGCCCCTGTTCAACCACTGGCGCTGGTTCATCGATGTGAACGACGCTGACCCCGCCACGCGCATCGACCGGGATGAGATCCATTTCACCGTGCGGGGCCACGGCTTTACCCATTGCGACGCTCCGCGTCACATGCGCCGAGATGGGCTGACCATTCAGGAACTTCCGAACGAGGGTCTGGATGTCTTTACGGGCCGCACCAAGATCATCGACCTGTCCGATCTGCCCCTGCCTACGCCGCTGACGCCGGAAATCATTTCCGCCCGCGCCGGGGTGATACACCCCGATGACATGGTGGTGCTGCGGTCGGACCTGACCAACCGCATGGGCTATGAAAGCCGTACCTGGCATCTGGCGGCCCCCAATCTGGAGGTGGCGGCGGCCAACTGGTTGCTGGATCAGGGGCCAAAGGCCATCGTGATCGATTTCCCGCAGGATCACGTCGCGCGCGAGATGCCGTATCGGCACGTCTACAACCGCGAATTCGTCACTCACCACGCGGTCTTTGCCCGCAATGTGCCCTTTGTCGAAGACCTGCGCGATATCGGCCTGTGGGGGTCTGACCAGCCCTATCTTTTGGCAATTCCGCTGCGCACCAACTGCATCGACGGAGCGATGATGCGGACCTTGCTGGTCGACTGGTGATGTCCCGCCCGCCGGTCGCCAATCTTTGGCACGGCATCCTGCCCGCGCTGGTGCTGATGGCGGGGTTTTTCCTGCTGCCGATCCTTTACACGCTGGGCCTTTCCCTGACGGCTGAAGGCACATCCGGCCTGACGCTGGCAAATTACCGCACATTCGCAGCCGAGGCGACGCTGACCGATGCACTGCTTCGCTCATTGATCCTCGCGCTGTCGGTGGTGACCATTGCCACGCTTCTTGCATGGCCGATGGCCTGGTATCTGGCCTTTTGTGTCACGGAACGGCGGCGGGTGCCGCTGCTGTTTGTGCTGGTCGCCCCGTTCTGGACCAGCTTCACCATCCGGGCCTTCTCCTGGCAGATGGTGCTGGCCGACAGCGGCATTGTCGGGGCCGGACTGCGCAATCTGATCGGTTCGGATGTCAGTCTTGGGTTCCTGTACAGCCTGCCTGCCTCCATCTTCGGTCTGACGCTGTTCGGAATCATGCTGATCACGCTGATGATCTATTCCAGCATGGTCACCATCGACCGCCGCCTGATCGAGGCGAACGCGGTTCTGGGCGGCAGCAGCTGGACGGCATTCCGCGAGGTTGTCTTGCCGCTTGCCCTGCCGGGCTGGATCATCGGGACCGCCCTGACCTTTATCGTCGCGTTTGGCGACTACGCGGTGCCGACGCTTTTGGGTGGCGGGCTGCAACCGGTGCTCGCGCAGGTCATGCTTTCGGTGCTGAAGGGTACCTATGACCTTCCGATGGCGGCAACGCTGGCGTCAGTGCTGGTGATTGTGATCCTGCTTTGCGTGGCACCGCTTCTGCTCTTGGTGCGCGGCACAAGGTTGCAGTCATGACCGGTGCGATCACCTCCCGTGCGCTGGCGCTGCTTTTCTGGATCACGGCTGCGGTGATCTATCTGCCGATCGGGGTGATGGCGGTGTTTTCCTTTTCGGCCGCCCGCTATCAGATCCTGCCGATCCCGGCCTACACGACCGAATGGTACATGCGGGTGTTTACCGATGGACAGTATTCGGCAGGGTTCCTGAATTCCGTCCTGCTTGCCGGCGCGGTCAGCCTGGCCGCCACGCTGATCGGCTTTGCCTGCGCCTATTCTCTGGTCAATGCCCGCTTTCCCGGCAAGACCGCCTTCACCCTTCTGGTCCTTGCACCACTGGCGGTGCCTTTGCTGCTGGTCGGCATCGCCCTGCGCATCTGGACCACGATGCTGGGCCTGCAACCCTCGCTGCCGCTCGCCGGGGTGGGCCAGGTGCTTTACGTCCTGCCGCTGGCCGTCTTGAACCTGCGCAACCGGATCGCTCAGCTGCCGAAGTCGCACGAAGAGGCAGCCTGGGCGCTTGGCGCATCCCGCCTGCGGGCCATTGTAGACGTGATCCTGCCCGCCTGTCGTGCCTCGTTGCTGGCGACCTTTATCCTGTGCTTCACCTTCGCCTTCGACGAGTTCGTGATCGCCTATTTCCTCACCAACTTTTCGGTCACCCTGCCTATCAAGATCTGGACGACCCTCGTCACCGGGTTTGACCCCACAATCAACGCGCTTGGGACGATGGTCTTTGCCTTTTCGCTGATGCTGGGCGTCACCGCGCAATGGCTGCTGATGCGGAAGGATCGCTGAATGCGTGCGAAATCCGTCACCATCAGGGGCGTATCCAAGTCCTTCGGACCCGTGCAGGCGGTGCATCCGGTGGACCTGATCGTCCAGGCGGGCGAGTTCCTGACGCTGCTCGGGCCGTCCGGGTGTGGCAAGACCACGGTCCTGCGGATGATTGCGGGGCTTGAGGCGGTTTCAGGCGGCACGATCCTTGTGGGTGATGAGGACGTGACCAGCCAGCCCCCCAACCGGCGCGATACCTCGATCATGTTTCAGGACTATGCTCTGTTTCCGCACAAATCGGTGCGCGACAACATCGCTTACGGGTTGAAGATGCGCGGGCAGTCCGCCGCTGACCGGGCAAACGCCGCCGAAGGCTGGCTGGCGCGTATCGGCCTTGCGGGCTATGGCGACCGGCTGCCCTCGGCGCTGTCGGGAGGCCAGCGGCAGCGTGTGGCACTGGCCCGCGCGCTGATCCTCGAGCCGGGGGTCCTGCTCCTGGACGAACCGCTTGGCGCACTGGATGCGGGTCTGCGGCGGCAGTTGCAGATCGAACTGCGCCGTCTGCACCGCGACGTAGGCCTGACCTTCATCGCCGTGACCCACGATCAGGAAGAAGCGATGACGATGTCCGACCGCATTGCCGTGATGCGCGACGGCCGGATCGAGCAGCTCGGCACGCCGCAAGACATATACGACCGTCCGCAGACCGAATTCGTAGCGCGGTTCCTGGGGCGTTGTTCGGTGATCGAAGGGCGCGTCATTGGGGGCGACGGCGGCACGATCCAGGTCGAGACAGCGGCGCTGGGGCCGGTTCTGGCCAATGGCACAGCAGCGCCGGGGTCCAAGGTGCGCCTTGCCCTGCGGCCCGAAGTCCTGATCCTTGATCAGACCGCTTCTGCTCGGGCGCGCGTGACGGATGCCGTCTTTACTGGCAATGCGATCCGCCTGGCTTTGACCGCCGCGGATGGTACGGGGCTAGAGCTTGACCTGCCACGCGGTGCGCCGGTGCCCGACACCGGGGCCGAGGCCGGCTTGCGGCTGCCGCCCGGTGCGGCGATCCTGCTAGCATCATGATCTCTTCCGAAGCGACCCTACGCCTGACCCGCGCGCACGAAAGCACTGCTGCCAACACCTTTCGCGTTGTGCCAGACCCGCCGATCTTTGTGCGCGGGGATGGGCCCTGGCTGTTCACGGTCGATGGCACGCGGTATTTGGATCTTGTCTGCGGTTCGGCCACCACCAGTCTTGGTCATGCGCATCCGGCACATATGGCGGCCCTGCAGGAAGCACTGGCGACCGGCATCCTGCATACGGGCACGCGCCTGCCCTCGCCGTTTCGCGCCACCCTTTACGAGCGCCTGCAAGCCATCCTTCCGCCTGGCCTGACCCGCGTTCAACTGGTCAATTCCGGGTCCGAGGCGGTCGAGGCCGCGATCAAGGGGGCGCAGTTTGCCACGGGTCGGTCGCGGCTGGTGGCCTTTGACGGTGGCTATCACGGGCGCACGCTGGGGGCGCTGTCGCTGACCTCGGGCCAACACATCCGCGCGCCGTTTCATCTCCTTGAGGCGAGTGTGGACATTCTGCCCTACCCCGGCCCCGGCATGTCAGCCGATCAGGCGCTTGTCGCGGCACGGACACTCATGGCCGAAAGGGCCGCATCTGGCGACCTTCCCGCGCTGGTCCTGGTCGAGGCAGTACAGGCCCTCAGCGGCCTTGTTTCCCCTGGTGCTGCCTTCTTGCGCGGTCTGTCGGACCTTTGCCGCGAACACGATATCCCGCTTGCTTTGGACGAGATCTGGAACGGCATCGGTCGCACCGGATGCTGGTTTGGTTTTGATCACGCCGGAATCGTCCCCGACATCGTGATCCTGGGCAAGGCGCTGTCGGGCGGCCTGCCGCTGTCAGCCGTGGCGGCTGGCGAGCGGTTCCTGGGCCAATGGCCCGCGGGCATGCATACCAGCACGTTTCAAGGCAACCCGCTGGCTTGCGCGATGGCGGTAGCCACGCTGGACACGATCACCAATGACAGCCTGCTGGGACATGTCGAGAATGTCATTGCCCCAATGATGGCTGCAGCATTGCAGCCCCTGGTTGGTCGCAACGGCGTTACCGGTGTGCGCTGTGCGGGCGCACAGGCCGCGATTGAGTTTCGCGACCCGGCCGGCCAGCCCGATCCGACCCGCGCCGTGGCGGTGCAGTGCGCGCTGCTTGACCACCACATCCTTGCTTACGGCGGTGGCCGCGCTGGTGAGTGCTTGATGCTAGTCCCGCCAATCAACCTTGGCGCCGAAGTCCTGTCCGAAGCGCTTTCCGCGCTAAAGTCACTAGTCTAAACAACACTGCAAATGGTGGCCTTGGGCTGACGCGTGCTGCATGCTAAGGGAAAGCTGCCCAAATCAAGCGATCCTCGAATGACTATCCAGCGCCGCACCGAACAATCCACGACGCCCGCCTTGCCGAGGACCTTGTCTTCGCATCTTGTCGACATGCTGCGCCGCCAGATCATTACTGGGGCCTACATCCCGGGTCAGCCTTTGCGCGAACAGGATATCGAAGCCGAATACGGGTCTTCACGCGGGCCGGTACGCGAAAGCCTTAGGATGCTTTTGCAGGGCGGGCTTGTCGAATATGCCGAACGGCGGGGGTTCCGGGTCCGCAGCTATACGGTTGCGGATGTCGAAAATCTCTACGATCTGCGCGCCAGTCTGGAGGGGTTGGTGATCGGCTCTTTGGCGGGTCGGTCGCTGGCAACGCTTTTGCCCGATCTGCACGACAGCAACCGTCGAATGGCCGCGTGTTTCGACACCAATGATCTTGAAGGCTACTTCACCGAAAACCAGATTTTCCATGACCGCATCATCGCGGAAAGCGGCAATCGCCCGATTTCCGAGGTTATGGTTTATGTGAACGAGGTTTCAATGCCGGTCCGCTATCGGCTGTTGCGCGAAACGCTGCTGTCGCGGCGGTCGCTCGATTATCACGAGCGGATCGTGGCGCATCTGGCCAATGCCGATATCGCTGCAGCCCGCAGTGAAACCGAAGAGCACATCCTTTACAACAAACAAGCCGCCGCCCGGCTTTATGCGCCATGACTGTTGATTTCCACTGAGAACTGAGCCGGTTTTTCCATCGAGAATTGACCCACCTTTGATTATGGATTTCGGG
>VGDH01000065.1 GCA_016869835.1 Alphaproteobacteria bacterium | reverse complement strand
GACGGCCCAGATCGACCCTGTGAACCCCCGGCGAATTCACCGCAAGAACGTCGCGCATATGACTGATAAACTTTGACAAAACGTCACGAAATGTCACTGCGCGTCGCCCCACTACGGTGCGCTCGTCCACCAGCCCGGATCCCAGCGTTGATTTCAGCCCGCGCATCAAACGGCCTTCATCGCCCTCGATATAGGCGGCCATCGCGGCGCGCCCGAACAAAGCCGGCCCATCCTCGGCCCAGAACACCGCCGAAGGCAGCGTCAGGTGATCTTCTTCCAAGGCAATCAGCCGCGCTGGCCCGGTAGCCCCGGCCAATGAGACGGTGGAGTTCGATGTGCCACAGTCGATGCCGCAGAACTCGGTCATGCTCTTTCCCCGCGCAAGGCCCCCCTCATAGGGGCCGCGCCGACGGCGTCCAGTGAAAAGCGCCTACAGCCCGCGCGCGACCCTCAGCCTTGAGCCATCGGCAAACCGCGACAGCCGGAACCGCGACAGATCATGCCCCGGATCGCGCCCGCGCACGAGATCGGCCACCACCCGGCCCATCCCCGGCCCGATGCCAAAGCCATGTCCCGAAAGCCCGGTGGCGATCACCAGCCCCTCGACCGGGGCGCGGTCGATCACCGGCACGACATCGGGCATGGTGTCGATCATACCGGCCCAGGCGCTGCGCAATTTGGGACGGCCCAACCCCGGAAGCGCTGCTGCAAATTCGTCCTGCACGCCCGAGAGAGTCTCCATGTTCGGCTTGGGATCCAGCACCGGTAAATGTTCGAAGGGCGATATCTCATCGCCCTGCCAGCCCCGCGCGGTGCGCCAGCCATCGGGGTAATGGCGCGGCGCGGCCGCGCGAAACCTCGTCTTGCGCCAATCGGCCTTGAGCGTGGGCAAGTATTTGAAAAAATGTCGAAAGGCATCGGGACCAAGGAAGAAATCGTGATGCGATCCCGGCGCGATGGAATAGCTGCCATCCTGCCTGCGGCGAAAGGCAAACAGATCATCCGCCGCATTGCCGGCAAAGACCTCTGGCATCGGTTCGGTCTGCGCGACAGACGCCAGCACCGACAGTTGCGGAATATCCACCCCCTCGGCCCGCAGGAACAACGACGACCAAGCCCCCCCCGCCACTACGACCTGCTCGCAGGCAATGTGGCCCTGTTCGGTATAGACACCGGTGATGTGCCCGCCCACCCGGTCCAGCCGCCGCACCGCGCAGTTTTCCACAATCACAGCGCCCCGTGCCACCGCGCCCTCGGCCAGCATCGGCACGGCCACCCAAGGCTCGGCCCGCGCATCAGAGGCGGTAAACATGCCGCCCACCCAAGGTGCTGCAACCCCGGAAATCCGCGCCTTGATCTGATCGGGGGTCTGCATCACCGTATCAAGCTGATGTACTATCGCCTGTTTGCGCCAGTCCTCAAAACCGGCCATCTCGGCCTCGGTGCGGGCGAGGTACATCACGCCCTCTTGGCGAAAGCCCAAGCCCGCGCCGAACTCGGACGACAGCCCTTTCCACAGGCGCATCGACTCAACCATGATCGGCAATTCGGCCAGATCGCGACCCTGCTGCCGAATCCAGCCCCAGTTGCGGCTGGATTGCTCGCCCGCCACGCGGCCCTTTTCGCACAAGACGACGCGCACCCCGGCCTCGGCCAGATACCAAGCGGTCATCACCCCCATGATGCCGCCGCCCACCACCACCACATCCGCCGCTTTGGGCAGGGGCGCGGTAAACCGCGCAGGCGTGGCCATGGAAATCGGAAAGCCGCTCATGTACATTCCGCCAAAAGCCGCTCCATGAACCGCTGCCCGGCTTCGAACTCCGAGACCTCAAGGTATTCATCAGGCTGATGCGCCTGCGCAATATCGCCCGGCCCGCAGACGATGGCGGAATAGCCCGCCTCTTGGAACTGCCCGGCCTCGGTGCCATAGCTGACCACCCCGGTCGCGTTGTCACCGGTCAGGCGGCGCGCAATCGCCTCAGCCTCACCGTCGACCTCGGGCACCAGCGCGGGCACGCCAAAGAACCGCTCCAGATGCACCCCCGCCTCGGGCCGCACGGCTTTCAAAGCCGCGTCCAGCCGCGCCGCCTCGGCCTCGAACGCGCCCGCATGCGCTTCAACCTCCTCACCCGGCAACACCCGCATCTCCACCGCGAAGCGGCAATCGGCGGCGGTGATGTTATGCGCCGTGCCGCCCGAGATCATGCCGACATGCAGCGTGGTAAAGGGCGGATAAAACGTCGCCGCAATCGGGGTCGGCTCCCGCGCCTGAATTTCGACATTGCGGTCATTGACCCAGCCAATCAGTCTCGCGCCCTCCATGATGGCCGACACACCATAGGGCAGAAGAGACGAATGCACCTCAAACCCCTTCACATGCACATGAAACCCAGTGCCACCCTTATGCCCGGTGATGATCTTCATGTTCGACGGCTCGCCAATCAGCGCAGCGCTGCCCTTGGGCAAGACCTGCCCCATGGTGGCGATCATCGGCGGCGCACCCGTGCAGCCCACCTCCTCGTCATAAGACAGCGCCAGCTGCACAGGTCGCCGCACCCCCATCTTCTGCGCCCGCACCAAAGCCCAGACCGCCAGCGCCACATAGCCCTTCATGTCACAGGTACCGCGCCCATAGAGGCGCCCATCGCGTTCGACCACGGTCCAGGGATCGGACGACCAATCCTGCCCATCCACCGGCACCACATCGGAATGGCCCGACAAGACCACAGCCCCCGCGATGCGCGGCCCCGCATGGACCATCAGCGCCGCTTTCTGCCGGTCCTCGTTCCAATGCCGGTGGCATTCAATGCTGTGCCCGGTCAGATAGCCCTCCAGCCAGTCAACCAGCGCCAGATTGCTGTCGCGGCTGACGGTCGGAAAGGCCACAAGCCGCTCCAACACCTGACGTGGCGTCAATTCGTCCATGGCTTGCCCCCCATATCTTGGGGCGAAGGTGGCGCTGGCACATGCCGCTGTCAATCCATGGAATGTTGCCTGTCCGATCATGCAGATTGCCGTGCCCTGCCGCCATATCGGCACAAAGAAACAGGGTTGATAGGTGCATCAAAATCGGAAAGACTTCCCGAACCCTGTCTTGCAAGAACCGCAGCCATAAAGCGAAAAGACCAGGATAACTATAATAAAAACAAATGCCTGGGGAGTAACATATGCCCGATGGGGCCGCGCCCGTCCTTGAAGTCAGGGGGCTGAAAACCGTCTTCCGCACCCGCGGGGGCGAGATGCACGCCGCCAACTCGGTCAGCTTCCACCTCAACCGCGGCGAAGTGCTGGGCGTTGGGGGCGAAAGCGGCTCGGGCAAGTCCGTCACCATGATGAGCCTGATCGGGCTCTTGCCCTCTCCTCCTGCCGAAATCCGCGATGGCGCGGTGCTTTTGGGCGAGCGCGACCTTCTGAAGATTCCCCCGGATGAGCTGTGCCATGTGCGCGGGGCCAAGGTGGGCTTTGTGTTCCAGGATCCGATGACCAGCCTGAACCCGGTCTTTACTGTGGGCATGCAGATCATGGAGCCCCTGCGCGAGCACATGGGCATGACCAAGGCCCAGGCCGAGGCACGCGCGGTCGAGCTTCTTGAGCTTGTCGGCATCCCCGATGCGCGCAGCCGTCTGAAATCCTATCCGCATCAGTTTTCCGGCGGCATGCGGCAACGTGTGATGATCGCCATTGCCTTGGCCTGCGATCCCGATGTGTTGATCGCCGACGAGCCGACCACAGCGCTTGATGTGACCATTCAGGCGCAGATCATGGAACTGGTGAAGGAACTTCGCCAAAAGCTGGGAATGGCGATCATCTGGATCACCCATGATCTGGGCGTCATCGCCGCCGTGGCGGACCGGGTGATGGTGATGTATGGCGGCCAGGTCGTGGAACATGGCCCGGTGAAAGAGATTTTCGCCGACCCGCGCCACCCTTACACGCGCGCACTTCTCAAGACGATCCCGTCGATCGCAGGGGCGCGCGAGGCGCGTCTGCAGGTGATCGAGGGCCAGCCACCGATCCTTTCCGCCGCCCCGACCGCCTGCCCGTTCCGGGCGCGCTGCGCCCATGCCATGGCCGTCTGCGAGGCTGAAAACCCCGCCCGTCGCGCCGTTGACGGCGCGCCGCTCGGGCATGGCCATGATGTGGCCTGTCACTGGACGCCCCCCGCACGCGAAGGGGCGGGCCATGCGTGACAGCCTATCCATGCCGCTTGTTCAGGTCGAAGATCTGAAGATGCACTTCCCGATCTACACCGGCGTCTTTCGCCGCCACACGGGCAATGTAAAGGCGGTCGATGGGGTCTCCTTTACCATTCAGGCCGGGGAAACCCTGGGCCTTGTGGGCGAATCCGGCTGCGGAAAATCCACGGTGGGCCGTGCCATCCTGCGGCTTTATGAACCCACCGCCGGACGCGTGGTGATCGGGGGCGACGATATTGCCACGCTTGACGCCGAAACCCTGCGCAAGAAGCGCCCTGCGATGCAGATGGTGTTTCAGGATCCGCAGGCCAGCCTGAACCCGCGCATGACCCTGTCTGCCATCATCTCGGAACCCATGGTCGAACACACCGCCATGACGGCCGAGGAACGACAGGCCCGCGTGTTCGAGCTGATGGATGCCGTCGGCCTGAACCGCCGCTTCGCCAACCGTTACCCGCACGAGTTTTCCGGCGGCCAGCGCCAGCGCATCGGCATTGCCCGCGCCTTGGCCTTGAACCCGAAATTCATCGTCTGCGACGAACCTATTGCCGCGCTTGACGTCTCGATCCAGGCGCAGGTCGTCAACCTTCTGGAAGACCTGCAGGACAAGTTTGGCCTGACCTATCTCTTCATCAGCCATGACCTGTCGATGGTGCGTCACATCGCCGACCGGGTGGCGGTCATGTATCTGGGCCGGATTGCCGAGCTGTCGCCGCGCGATGCGCTTTATGACCGGCCCTTGCACCCCTATGCCGAGGCGCTCTTGTCGGCCGTTAACGAACCCGACCCGAACCGCGCCCGGCGCGAGCGGATCATCCTCAAGGGCGACGTGCCCTCGCCCGCCAATCCGCCCAAGGGCTGTGCCTTCTGCACCCGCTGCCCCAAGGTGATGGAGATCTGCCGCGTCACCCGCCCCGAGCTGGCCGAGGTTCAGCCCGGCCGCTTTGTGGCCTGCCATCTTTACACGCCAGCCGCCGGATCAACCGGCGCAACCGAGGTTCCAGAGCACTACCAACAAGGAGAGACGACATGAAACTGAAAACCGCCCTTCTGGGCGCTGCTTGCGCCATGGCCTTTGCGCCGGCCGCCTTCGCCGAACGTGGCGCCGATGGTAATGTCAATGTGCTGTATTGGCAGGCCCCGTCGACGCTGAACCCCTACCTGTCCTCGGGCACCAAGGACGTTGAAACCGCCTCGCTCATCCTTGAGGGCCTTGCAGGCTTCAACGAAAAGGGCGAAGTCGTTGCTCGTCTGGCCGAAAGCGTGCCGACCGTGGAAAACGGCGGCGTGGCCGCTGACCTGACCTCGATCACCTGGAAGCTGCAGCCCGGCCTTCTGTGGTCTGATGGCACGCCCGTGACCTCGGCCGATGCCAAGTTCACCTAGGAATACTGCACCCATCCCGAAGGCGGCTGCGCCCAAGCGGCCCGTTACGAGGGCGTCACCGCCATCGAAACCCCGGACGATCTGACCATCGTCATCAAGTTCTCGGCCCCCAAGCCGAACCCCTACACCGCCTTTGTCGGCGGCACCTCGCCCATCTTGCAGGCCGCACAATTCGCCAACTGCCTTGGCGCAGCGGCCTCGACCTGCACCGAGCAGAACTTTGGCCCGATCGGAACCGGCCCCTTTGTCGTGACCGAGTTCAAGACCAATGACACCGTGTCCTTGGCCGCGAACCCCAACTACCGTGACCCGGCCAAGCCCGCCTTCGCAACCATGACCGTCAAGGGCGGCGGCGATGCCGAAGCCGCAGCACGCGCTGTGATGGAAACCGGCGAGTTTGACTATGCCTGGAACACCCAGATCAACCCCGAACTGCAAGCAGCCATGGCTGGCGGCGGCAATGGCGTGTTCCTGAACGGTTTCGGCACGCTGGTTGAGCGGATCGAGATGAACATGACCGATCCTTCGGCAGACCTGCCGGAAGGCGAGCGTTCGACCACTGAGCATCCGCACCCGATCCTGACCGACATCCGTGTGCGCACCGCGCTGTCGATGGCGATTGACCGTCAGATCCTAGTCGATGTGGGCTATGGCAACGCCGGCCGTCCGACCTGCAACCTGGTGCCCGCGCCCGAGATGTTTGCTTCGGACAACACCGGCTGCCTGACGCAGGATATCGAAGGTGCCAAGGCGCTTCTGGATGAGGCTGGCTGGGTTGTGGGTACTGACGGCATCCGCGAAAAGGACGGCAAGAAGCTGAAGCTCTTGTACCAGACCTCGACCAACCCCGTCCGTCAGGACTTTCAGGCCCTGATCAAGGGTTGGTGGAACGAGATCGGCGTGGAAGTCGAGTTGAAGAACATCGACGCCTCGGTGTTCTTCGGCGGGGATGCAGGATCGCCCGACACCTTCCAGAAGTTCTATGCCGACGTCGAAATGTATGCCAACAACTTCGACGGCACCGACCCCGAGCCCTATCTGGCGCAGTACATGTGCGACAAGATCCCCGGCCCGGACAACCAGTGGCAGGGTGAAAACATCAACCGTTTCTGCGACCCGGCCTATGACGCCTTGGTCAAGGAAATGTCGGCAACCGCCGAGATGGGCAAGCGCGCCGAACTGGCCAAGAAGATGAACGACATGCTGACCAAAGACAGCATGGTCGTGGTGCCGCTGGTTGACCGTGGCCGCCTGTCGGCCGCGTCCACCACCCTTGGCGGCGTGGTTCTGAACACCTGGGACACCGAATTGTGGAACGCCCAGGACTGGTTCCGCATCAAGTGATCTAGGCGTTTGAGGGGGCGGGCCCGCAGCGGCCCGCCCCTTTTTCTCCCGTTCAAGACTGCTGACCAAAGGCGCACCGCCCATGCTCACCTACACGCTGAGACGGCTTCTTCTGGCCATCCCGACGCTTTTGCTGATCAGTCTTGTGATTTTCCTGCTGGTCGATCTTGCCCCCGGCAGCCCGGCATCTGAAATTCCGCTGACTGTGCCCCCTGAGGTGCGCGAGAAGATCTTGGAATCGCTAAGCGTGAACCAACCGATCTTTGTGCGCTATCTCTTGTGGCTGAAACAGTTTTTCTGGGTGGAGCCGCTGAATGGCATCGACTGGCTCTTTGGCACCAATTACGCCGAAGGCATGCAGCGCATCATCAGCTATCAGACCCGCAGCCCGGTCTTTCCGTTGATTGGCGAGCGTCTGCCGCAAACCCTCACCGTGATCGGCACAGCCTATCTGGTGGGCGTCCTGATCGCCCTGCCCATCGGCATCTATTCGGCCTACCGGCAGTATTCGCTGTTCGACCAGTTCGGCACCATGTTCGCCATGATCGGCTTTTCCGTGCCGACCTTCTTCACCGGCACCGTCTTCATCATCGTCTTTGGCGTCTGGCTGGGATGGTTCCCGACGAAATATGACACGACGCTAGAGGTGACGGACTGGGACAGCTTCGTGAAGCAATTGCGCCAGATGGCCATGCCAGTCATGGTGCTGGGTCTGGCCAATGCGGCGGCGATCAGCCGCTATATGCGGTCGTCGATGCTGGAAAACATGCGCCAGGACTATGTGCGCACCGCCCGCGCCAAGGGGATGAGCGAACGGACCGTGGTCCTGAAACACGTCCTGCGCAATTCGATGATCCCGGTCGTCACCATCATAGCGCTCGGCATCCCGTCGATCTTTGGCGGGGCGATCATCACCGAAAACCTTTTCGGCGTGAACGGCATCGGGGCGGCGCTGATCGGGGCGATCCGAGGCAATGACCTGCCCATGGTGCAGACGCTGGCCTTCATCTTTGCGATCCTGATCGTGACCTTCAACCTGATTGCCGATGTGCTTTACGGCCTTCTCGATCCGAGGATCCGCTATGACTGACACCTCCGCTCTCGACAAACCCGAAAGCCAGGCGGCGGCGATCTGGCGGCAGTTCCGCCAGCACAAGGGCGCGGTCTTTGGCCTGTGCGTTCTGGGCTTTCTGATCGTCTTTACCCTGATCGGCCCGCTGTTCTGGCAAGCCCCTGAACTGACGACAACCCAGCAGATCCTTAACAAGAACAAGCCGCCCAGCTGGGCGCATCCGATGGGCACCGACCAGATCGGCCGCGACATCCTTGAACGCATGATGCAGGCCGGGCGCGTGTCTTTGGCTGTGGGCTTTGCCGCCATGCTGATCGCCATTTTCGTCGGCACCTTCATCGGCGTGCTGGCAGGCTATTTCAAGCGGCTGGGTGGGCCCCTGATGCGGTTCACCGACATGTTCCTGGCCCTGCCGCTGATCCCGCTTCTCCTCGTCATGGTGATGCTCTTTCGCGACAAGATCGCGGGTGTGGTTGGCCCCGAGATGGGCGCCTTCATCCTGATCGTCTTTGCCATTGGCGTGACAAGCTGGATGCACGCCGCCCGCATCGTTCGGGGCGAAGTGCTCGCCCTGAAAGAACGCGAATATGTGCTGGCCGCGCGGTCCATCGGCACCCCGCCCCGCCGGGTGATCCTGCGCCACATCCTGCCCAATGTGATCTCGCCCGTCATGGTCGCCGCCACCCTTGGCATTGCCGAGGCGATCATCACCGAAAGCGTGCTCTCGTTCCTTGGCCTTGGCTTTCCGCCCGATTTCCCGACATGGGGACGGCTGTTGTTTGACGGGCTGCAATATATGCAGCTTTACCCCGAGCGCGTGACCTGGCCGGGTCTGGCGATTTCACTGACGGTGCTGTCGGTCAATTACATCGGCGATGGCTTGCGCGATGCGCTGGACCCCAAGGCACGCGGGCGCTAACCGCCCGCATCACGGAGTTTTGGCCCAAGAATCGTGTCAGCCCATGGATTTGCGGATGCGCCGCACCATGAACCAAACCGCACCCACCACAGGCAGCACAAGGGCTGCCGTCAGGCTCTCTTTCGTCATCCCTAGCCCTTGTGCCATGGGATAGGCCAGATAGCCCGCCAGACTGACCGCGTAATAGCTGATCGCTACCACCGACAGCCCTTCGACTGTGTGCTGCAGCCGCAGCGCCAGATCGGCGCGGCGGTCCATGCTTTCCAGAAGCTTCTGGTTCTGGGCTGACCGCTCCACATCGACCCGCGTGCGCAACAACTCTGCCGCGCGTTCGGCCCGTTCGGCCATTTCTTTCAGCCGCTTTTCCGCCGACTTCACCGTGCGCATCGCCGGGTCATAGCGGCGCATCATGAATTCGCCAAAGGTCTGCCGCCCCGCCACCCGCTCTTCGCGCAAAACCTGGACGCGCTGATTGAGGATCGCCTCATAGGCCGCCGTTGCCCCAAAACGGAACGAGAACTTGACCGCAAGGCTCTCCAATTCCGCCGAGATGGCCAAAAGGTTGTGCAGCGCCACTTCGGGCGAGGGTTCGCTGTCATCCAGCGCGCTGACCAGCGCGGCCAGCCTTGGATCAAGCGCGTTCAACTGCCCCGTCAATTGCCGCGACCGCATCAGCCCCAGCATCGACATGGCGCGGTAGGTTTCAATCTCGCACAGCCGCTGCACGATCCGGCCCACCCGACGCCCACCGGTGCCGGGCCGCACAAAAACGGCAAAGCGCATGTGACCGGCCGGATCAATCCGGAAATCCCCCGCAATCACCGCGGTCCCATCCACCACCCGCGCCACGGCAAGACTTTCGGCCACGAACCAGCTGTCCAAAAGCGCCAGAAGCGCAGCCTCATCCTCGGGCAGATGCTCCACCCGGATCAGCACCGAGGTCAGCCGCTTGCCCGGTGCCGCCGCGATCCAGTCGGCCGGGAACACCTCGGCCTCGATCGGATCAAAGGGCCGCGCCGACAGGCCGGGGGTAAAGGCAGAATAGGTCACGAACTCGGTATGGCTTTCCCATTTCAGCTCTGACCGGCCCATTGGCCCGGCATAATGCGTGGCCTCGGGCTGGGGATGGGCCGCGCCGTTGCGATCCAGCAGCGCCAGAAGATGCGCCCGGTCAAGCCCCCGATCCCGGTTCGCCGCCTCGACCGGCTCCTTGATGGCGATGTAGGCCGCCATGCAGGGCGCCTCGAGCACCGGAAAAGGCCGGGCGTGCAACTCGTTCACCATGGCATAGCGCTGGGGGTGGTCGGGCAGGTTCGGCAAGGCAGGCATGGGGGGTCATCCAGATGTTGCAAGCCCTTGATTGCCCAAGCCCCCGCCCCTCGCGCCATGCAAAAACGCAGCATACCGGCGTATGCCCCACACCTGTTGCCGAAATGCAAAGGCCCCGGGGGTGTCCCCGGGGCCAGATGCCTGATTTTGACGCCCGAAGCTTAATCAATCAGCGGCAAAAGCGCGTCCAGAGACTTCTTGGCATCGCCATAGAACATCCGGGTGTTCTCTTTGTAAAAGAGCGGATTCTCTATGCCCGAATAGCCGGTGCCCTGCCCGCGCTTGGACACAAACACCTGCTTGGCCTTCCAGCATTCCAGAACCGGCATCCCGGCGATGGGGCTGTTGGGGTCTTCCTGTGCGGCCGGGTTCACGATGTCATTCGACCCGATCACGATGGCCACGTCGGTGGACGGAAAGTCCTCGTTGATCTCATCCATTTCAAGAACTATATCGTAAGGCACCTTCGCCTCGGCCAGAAGCACGTTCATGTGGCCGGGCAAGCGGCCTGCCACCGGGTGAATGGCGAATCGCACCTCCTTGCCCTTGGCCCGCAGCTTGCGAGTCAGTTCGGACACCGATTGCTGCGCCTGCGCCACCGCCATGCCGTAGCCCGGAATGATGATAATGCTGTCTGCCTCATTCAGCGCCGCCGCCACACCATCAGTGTCGATGGCAATCTGCTCGCCGGTGACTTCCATCGCGGGCCCCGTGGTGCCGCCGAAACCGCCAAGGATCACGCTGATGAACGACCGGTTCATCGCCTTGCACATGATGTAAGACAGGATTGCCCCCGACGAGCCGACCAGCGCGCCAACCACGATCAACAGGTCATTCGACAGCGAGAACCCGATCGCCGCCGCCGCCCAGCCGGAATAGCTGTTAAGCATCGACACGACGACGGGCATATCGGCCCCGCCGATGCCCATGATCAGGTGATAGCCGATGAAGAAGGCCGCCAGCGTCATGATGATCAGCGCCCAGGTGCCTGCCCCGTTGAAATACATCACCAAGAGGATCAGCGACAACAGCGCCGCCCCGGCATTGAGCATATGCCCCCCCGGCAGCTTGGTCGCCTTGCCGTCCACCTTGCCGGCAAGCTTGCCATAGGCAATCACCGACCCGGTAAACGTCACAGCTCCGATGAACACGCCAAGGAAGGTCTCGATCTTCAGAATCGCGATTTCCGAGGCGGATTTCTCGGCGATCTTCTGGGCAAAGCCCGAAAGCGCCGCCAGCGCATCGGCATTACCTGCCGCCTGCAGGGCGGCGATGCCCGCCATCTCGATTTCCGTGTTGTAACCGATGAACACCGCCGCAAGGCCGACCAGCGAGTGCATCGCCGCCACCAGTTGCGGCATCTCGGTCATCTGCACGCGCTGCGCCACCACCCAGCCAATCGCGCCGCCAACGGCGATCATGACCAAAGACACCAGCCAGTTGCCATAGCCCGGCCCCATAAGCGTTGCCGCCACCGCCAGGGCCATGCCCGCAATGCCATACCAGACCGCGCGCTTGGCGCTTTCCTGACCCGAAAGCCCGCCCAGCGACAGGATGAACAGAACAGCCGCAACCACATAGGCCGCCGTGGTAAATCCGTATTCCATTTCGGCCTCCTTACGACTTCTGGAACATGGCAAGCATGCGCCGGGTGACCATGAAGCCCCCGAAAATGTTGATCCCCGCCATGAAGACCGACAGCGCCGCAAGGATGATCACCAGCCAGTTGCCCGAGCCGATCTGCATCAGCGCGCCCAGAATGATGATCGACGAAATCGCATTGGTCACCGCCATAAGGGGCGTGTGCAGCGAATGGCTGACATTCCAGATCACCTGGAAGCCGACAAAGCACGACAACACAAAGACGATGAAATGCGACATGAAGCTGGCCGGGGTAAATAGGCCCGCCAGCAGGATCAGCACCCCACCGATCACCAGCATGCCGACCTGGGTGCGCGTCTCGGCCTTGAAGGCCGCCGCCTCGGCCGCGCGGCGCTCCTCGGGCGTGGGCTCTTTGACCTTTTCCTTGGGCTTGGCGGCGGCAATCGCCGCCACTTTCGGCGCCGGCGGCGGGAAGGTCACCGCCCCCTGATGGGCCACGGTCGCGCCGCGGATCACATCATCTTCCATGTTATGCACGATCACGCCGTCTTTCTTCGGCGTAAGATCGGTCAGCATGTGGCGGATATTGGTGGAATAAAGCGTCGAAGCCTGTGCAGCCATCCGGCTTGGGAAATCGGTGTAGCCCACGATGGTCACACCATTTTCCGTGACGATCTTTTCGTCGGCAATCGTCAAATCGCAGTTGCCGCCCCGTTCGGCGGCAAGGTCCACGATGACCGAGCCGGGCTTCATCATCGCCACCATGTCCTTGGTCCACAGCTTCGGCGCAGGCCGGCCAGGGATCAGCGCGGTGGTGATGACAATGTCCATCTCGGGCGCAAGCTCGCGGAATTTGGCCAACTGCTTGGCCTGGAACTCGGGCGTCGAGGGGGCTGCATAGCCGCCCGTCGCTGCCCCGTCGGGCAATTCCGACGGGTCGAACTCCAGATAGACGAACGAGGCGCCCATCGATTCAATCTGCTCGGCCACCTCGGGACGGACGTCGAAGGCATGCACGATCGCGCCCAGCGACACGGAGGTGCCAATGGCGGCAAGCCCCGCCACGCCCGCGCCAACGATCAGTACCTTGGCCGGTGGCACCTTGCCTGCAGCCGTTACCTGACCGGTGAAGAAGCGGCCAAAGTTGTTGCCCGCCTCGATCACCGCCCGGTAGCCTGCGATATTGGCCATCGAGCTGAGCGCGTCCATCTTCTGCGCGCGAGAAATGCGCGGCACCATGTCCATGGCGACCACGGTCGCGCCGCGATCGGCCACCAGCTTCAACAGCGCCTCATTCTGGGCCGGCCAGAAGAACGAGATCAGGGTCTGGCCCTGCCGCAACAGCTTGGCTTCCTTTTCTTCCGGTCCACGCACCTTGACCAGCACATCGGCGGCCTCGATCACCGCCTTGGCGTTCTTCAACACCTCGACCCCGGCGGCGGCATAAAGCGCATCAGCAAAGCCTGCCTTGGCCCCCGCCCCCGCCTCGATGCAGCATCTATGGCCCAGCTTGACCATTTGAAGCGCGGAGTCGGGCGTCATCGCCACCCGGTTCTCGCCTTCGAAGATTTCCTTCAAAGCCCCGATTTTCACTGACAGTCCCCCATTTCCCAAAGGCGCATCCGCCCCGGCTCTTGTTTCTGTTCGCCTCAGATCCAGCGCCCGACGCGTGTAAACCATTCCGCCGCCCTGTCGCCAAACGCCGCCAGAAGCCGGTCTTCTTCGGATTTTATGAACCGCTCTGTGATGACCCAGACAAATCCCGCAAGCACAACTAGACCGGCTGGCGAATTGGTCCAAAAAGTCGCGGCCAAAAGGATGAAAGCGTCGCCCAGGTAGATCGGATTGCGCGAAATCGCGAACACGCCATCGCTGACCAGCGCCTGCGGCAACCGGTGCGGGATCACGGTCGTGCGGTGGGCGCGCATCCTGAAGACCGCCATGCCCATCAACCAAAGCCCCAGCACCAAAGCGGCCAGCGCAAGACCCGGGCCATAGCCGCCAAAGCCAAAAGACAGTGGGATCCAGGACAACACCCAGATCGCCAAAAGACCGCCCAGCGTCCAGACCGGCGGCCAATCGAACCATTTTGCCAAAAGTGCCTGCACTCTGGCCTCTCCCCAGCCTTCTGCGCCTGCATAATGCCCATGGCTTCTGCGCATGCAACCGCTTTCAGCTGACAAAGCGTCGCTTTCTTGCAACCCCAACCGCGAGAGTTGAAGTCAAACATTTCAAGTTTGAAATTTATGTACCCGGCACCTTGAACGGCGGCGCGAAGGATGCGACTTTCAACAAAAGCCCGAGGACGATGATGACCGATTTTGCCGCCACCCGCACCCAGTTCCACCTGCCCGAGGGGGTGATCTATCTGGACGGCAATTCGCTCGGCCCCTTGCCGCGCGCAGCCGTCGCACGGGTCGCCCGCACCATGCAGGACGAGTGGGGCGAAATGCTCATCACCGGCTGGAACAAGGCTGGCTGGATGGACAAGCCAATGGCCGTCGGCAACCGCATCGCCCGGCTGATCGGGGCGGAACCCGGATCGGTCGCCATGGGAGACACGCTCTCGATCAAGGTCTATCAGGCGCTGGCCTCGGCCTTGGAAATAAACGCCCCTCGGAAGGTTATCCTTAGCGATTCCGGTAACTTCCCGTCCGATCTTTACATGGCCCAAGGGCTGTGCCGTACGTTAGGCGATGGCTACAGCCTGAAGATCGTCGCGCCCGAAGAGGTGATGGAGGCGATTGACGAGACCGTCGCCGTGACCATGATCACCCAAGTCGATTACCGCACAGGGCGCAAGCACGACATGGCCGCAATCACGACGCGCGCGCAGAAAAAGGGCGCGCTGACGATCTGGGATCTGGCCCATTCCGCCGGGGCCTTCGCGGTGGAACTGGCCAAGGCCGGCGCCGATTTTGCCTGCGGCTGCACCTACAAATACCTCAACTCCGGCCCCGGCGGCCCGGCCTTCATCTATGTCGCCCCCCGCCATCAGGACCGCGCCCGCCCCGCACTCTCGGGCTGGCAGGGCCATGATGCGCCCTTTGCCTTCGACCTGGACTACCGCCCGGCGACCGGTGCCGAACGGATGCGCGTTGGCACGCCCCCGATCCTGCAACTGGCAGCCCTCGAAGCCTCGCTCGACATCTGGGACACTGTCGACATGGCCGCGCTGCGGGCCCGCTCGCTGGCGCTGACCGACCAGTTCATCGCCGGCGTCGAAGCGGCCTGCCCCACCCTGACGCTCGCCACCCCGCGCGATCATGCAATGCGCGGCAGCCAGGTGTCGTTCCGCCACCCCGAAGGCTACGCCATCATGCAGGCCCTGATCGCGCGCGGCGTCATCGGCGATTTCCGCGCCCCCGACATCATCCGCTTCGGCTTCACGCCGCTTTACACCACCCATGACGAGGTGGCCAAAGCGATCGAGATCCTGGCCGAGATCATGGCCAAGTCGCTTTGGGACCGCCCTGAATTCAAGACCCGCAAGAAGGTAACCTGAACCATGCCGGGGTTCATCTTGGTCAAAATACCCCCGCCGGAGGCTCCCCGATCGGCCGTCCATGCCTCCGGCGGGGGTATTTGCGCCAAGATGAACGCCGCGAGCCTTCCCTTGTGCCGTCCGGCCGGCTGGGTCGCCTTGTGGCGTCGGCTGGGCAATCTCTCGGTCTTGAACCGGTTGGGCAGCTGCGCCTGACGCAGAGCCCTGACCTTTCAACCGGAGAGACCCATGACCACCTATGACCCCGCGCGCGATGGCGCCCAGATGTCCTTTGACGGCCGCATGTCCTATGGCGACTACCTGCAGATCGACCGCATCCTTGGGGCCCAGCAGCTTCTGACCGGCGCGCATGACGAGATGCTGTTCATCATCCAGCACCAGACTTCAGAGCTTTGGATGCGCCTTGCCCTGCACGAACTGGACGCCGCGCGCCGCGCCATTGCGGACGACCGCGCGCCCGAGGCTTTCAAGATGCTGGCGCGCATCAGCCGGATCTTTGAGCAGTTGAACAGCGCCTGGGACGTTCTACGCACCATGA
>VGDH01000064.1 GCA_016869835.1 Alphaproteobacteria bacterium | reverse complement strand
TCGGAAAACTCGGTCAGCCAATACAACATCATACGTCTCCCTGTGCGGCGGCGGCTGGTTGCCCCAATTTGCGCAAGGCGTCAACCATCAGCGACACCTTGATCCCCTTGGACCCCTTGACCAGAATGATATCGCCCGCATCAATCAACTGACGCGCGCGGGGCAACAGCGCTGCGGCGCTTTCCACCCAGTCGCCGCGCTGGCCGCGCGGCAGGGCGGCGTGCAGCGCCCTCATGCGCGGGCCGACGCAGTGGATGATGTCCACCGCCTGCAAACCCGGCGTCTGGGCAATGGCGGCATGCAACGCGGCCTCCTCAGGCCCCAACTCCAGCATGTCGCCCAGAATGGCAATCCGGCGGCCCTTGGCCTTGCTGCCGATCCCGTCGCGCGGACGGGCGTTGATCAGCACCTCAAGGCTCGCCGCCATCGAGGCGGGATTGGCGTTGAAGGCATCGTCGATCAGCTCGAACGCGGTTTCCTCGACCAGATCCAGCACGATGCGCTCGCGCACCCCGCGCCCGGCTGGGGGCTGCCAGCGGCCCAGATCGGTCGCCGCAATCACCGGATCAAGGCCCAGGGCATCGGCCACCGCCAGCACCGCCAGCCCGTTCATCGCGAAATGCCGCCCCGGCGACATCACCTTGTAAAGCACCGGCTGGCCCCGCCGCAGGGCGCGCACCACCGTATTGTCATCGCCGATCTGGGCCGAATTCAGCCGGTAATCCGCCCCCTCGGCCGCGCCAAAGGTCACGATTCCCGCCCCGGCACCGCGCGCCCTTGCGCCAAGGATCGGGCTGGTCGGCAGGTCGGCGGGCAAGACGGCCACGCCCCCCGGCTCCAGCCCTTCGATGATGGACGCCTTTTCATGGGCAATGCCCTCTATGCTGTCAAAAGCCTCCAGATGCGCGGGCGCCACTGTGGTGATCACCACCACATCCGGCCGCGCCATCCGCGACAGGGGCGCAATCTCGCCCGGATGGTTCATGCCGATCTCGATCACCGCGAAATCCGCCTCGCGCGGCATCCGCGCCAGCGTAAGCGGCACGCCCCAATGGTTGTTGTAACTCGCCTCGGCGGCATGCACCTGGCCTTGCCCACCCAGGACGACCCGCAGCATCTCTTTGGTCGAGGTCTTGCCGACCGATCCGGTCACCCCCACCACCCGCGCCCGCCCCCGCGCCCGCGCGGCCCGGCCCAGATCCTCCAGCGCCTTCAGCACATCCGGCACGACGAGAAGCGAAGCGCCCGAGGAGAGCCCGTCGGGCACCCGGCTGACCAGCGCCGCCGCCGCGCCCTTTTCCAGCGCCGTTGCGACAAAATCATGCCCATCGCGCACATCCTTCAGCGCAACAAACAGATCGCCCGGCTGCAAGGTCCGCGTGTCGATCGACACGCCCCCTGCGGCCCAAACCCCCGTGCTGTGCCCCCCGGTGGCGGCCACCGCCTCGTCAGAAGTCCACAGCATCAGATCACCCCATCCAAGGCCGCCACTGCAATGCTGGCCTGTTCCACATCGTCAAACGGATAGACCTGCCCCTGAATGGTCTGGCCCGTCTCATGCCCCTTGCCCGCGATCAGCAAGGCATCCCCCGGCCCCAAGGCATCCACCCCGCGCAAGATCGCCTCGGCGCGATCCCCCACCTCATTGGCCTCGGGGCAAGCGGCCATAATCGCGGCGCGAATGGCCGCAGGATTTTCAGAACGCGGGTTGTCATCGGTCACATACAAAACATCGGCATGGGCGCGCGCCGCCGCCCCCATCAGCGGGCGCTTGGTCGCGTCACGGTCGCCGCCTGCACCAAAGACAATGACGATCCGGCCCAGCACATGCGGCCGCAGCGCCTTCAGCGCGGTTTCAATCGCATCATGGGTATGGGCATAATCGACATAGACCGCCGCCCCGTTCCTGCGCGTCGCGGCCAGTTGCATCCGGCCCCGCACGCCCGAAAGCTGGGGCAGCGCCCGAAACACATCGCCCGGTGCCGCGCCCGCGCCAATCACCAGACCAGCGGCCACCAGCACGTTTTCGGCCTGAAACCCGCCCACAAGGTTCAGATGCACCTGATGCGGCTGGCCCTGCCAGTCAAAGCGCAGATCCTGCCCCGTCGCATCATAACGCTGGCCCCGGATGCGCAGATCCGCCCCCTCCTCGCGCCCGATGGTCAGCGTCTCGACCCCGCGCGCGGCACAAAGATCGGCCATCGCCGCGCCGCCTGCGCCGTTCAGGTTGATCACCGCCGTGCCATCCTCGGGCAAAAGCCGGGAGAACAGCTCCGCCTTGGCCGCGCCATAAGCCTCCATCGTGTGGTGATAATCCAGATGGTCCTGCGTCAGGTTGGTAAAACCTGCCGCGCGCAGCTGCACCCCATCCATCCGCCGCTGATCCAGCCCATGGGACGAGGCCTCCATCGCCGCATGGGTCACCCCCGCCGCCGCCCCCTCGGCCAACAAGGCGTGCAGCGTGATCGGGTCCGGGGTGGTGTGGCTCGACGGAGCCTCCCACGCACCTTCAACCCCCGTCGTGCCGATGTTGATCGCGGCATGGCCGAGGGCCATCCAGATCTGGCGGGCAAAGGTCGCCACCGAGGTCTTGCCATTGGTGCCGGTCACCGCGACCATGGTGTCGGGCTGGGCGCCGAACCACAGCGCGGCCGCATAGGCCAAGGCCTCGCGCGGGTCGTCAGCGATGATCACCGCCGCCTCGGCCCCTTCCAGCGCCTCGGCCGCCATCTTCGCCCCCGCCGCATCGGTCAGAATGGCCGCAGCCCCCATCCGCAGGGCGGGGCCGATGAACTCGGCCCCATGCATCCGCGCGCCCGGCAGGGCGGCAAACAGCATCCCCGACCGCACCGCGCGACTGTCCACCGTCAGACCGGACAGCACCGGATCCCGGCCAGCGCGTGCGGTCAGGCCCAGTTCCGAAAGATGCTTGCCCGCCATGCGCCCAAATCCCCAGATCTATTGTTTGACGGCAGTTAACCCATCAAGGGCTGGGGGTGCAATGGCCGGGCGCAGGCCCAAAAGCGGCGCGCTGCGCCGGACGATTTCGGCCGCCACCGGCACGGCCGTCCAGCCGGCGGTGCGCCGCACCTCGGGGCCGGTGCGGTCAATCGGCTCGTCCAGCGTGACAAGCAGCACATATTTCGGCGCCTCGATCGGAAAGACGGCGGCAAAGGTGGTGATCACCTTGTCCTCGTAATAGCCGCCCCCGCGCTTCGGCTTGTCGGCGGTGCCGGTCTTGCCGCCGATGGCATAGGCATCCATCTTGGCCATCGAGGCGGTGCCATTGGTCACCACGCGGCGCAGCATGGTGATCGAATCCAGCGCCGCCTGCTCGGACACCACCCGCGGGCCCAGCTGCGGCTCGCTCTGGCGCAACAGCGTCGGCGTGACCTTCACCCCACCATTGGCCAGCGTCGCATAGGCCGCCGCCAGATTGAGCGGGCTTGAAGACAGCCCATGGCCAAAGCTCGCGGTCACCGTCACCACATCGGGCCAACGCTTCGGCACAAGGGGGCGCGCGCCGGTTGCCTCGACCAGTTCCACCGGCGAAGGGTCCAGAAGGCCCAGCGCCTTGTAGAAGGCCTGCTGCCGCTCGGCCCCGATCTGCAAGGCCAGATGCCCGGTGCCGATGTTTGATGACACCTCCATCACCTCGGAGACGGTTTTCGTCGGGCCATAGTTCTTGTTGTCAAACTCGGTAAAGCGCTTCTTGCCCACGCTCAGGCTTTGGGTGTTCACCGGGGTGTCCGGCGTGACCAGCCCCAGATCCATCGCCTGCGCAGCGGCAAAGATCTTGAAGGTCGATCCCAACTCATAAACCCCCTGCACCGCGCGGTTGAATAGCCCCGAATCCCCCGGCTCGGCCTTGGGGTCGGCCAAGGGGTTCGGCCGGTCATTGGGGTCAAACGACGGGTATGAGGCCATGGCCGCAATCTCGCCGGTGCGCACATCCATCAAGATCACCGCGCCGCCCTTGGCCTCATATTGCATCACCCCGGTTTCCAGCACCTCTTCAACCGTGGCCTGCGCCGTCAGATCCAGCGACAGTTCCAAAGGCGTGCCCGCCTGCGCCGGGTCGCGCAGCCGCGCGTCCATCGCCTTTTCGATCCCCGCCGTGCCGATCACCTCGGCACTGTCCACCCCCTCGGCCCCGAACGACGCCCCGCCCAGAATATGCGCCGCCAGTTGCCCATTGGGATAAAGCCGCATCTCGCGCGGACCGAACAAAAGCCCCGGATCGCCGATGTCATGCACCGCCTGCATCTGCTCGGGCGACATCACGCGGCGCACCCACAGAAAGCTGCGCCCGTCGGTGAAACGACGCTCAAGCGTGGCGGCATCCAGTTCGGGGAAAATGCCAGCCAGTTCCCGCGCCACGCGCGCGGGGTCGATCAGGTCCTTGGTCTGCACATAAAGCGCATGGGTCAGCATGTTCGTGGCCAGAACCCGGCCGTTGCGGTCCACGATATCCGCCCGGCCTGCGGTAATGGCATTGGCCGCACCGGCGCTGCGCGGCTCCATCGGCTCGGAAGCCGCCAGCATCCCCATCCGCGCGCCGACCACCGTGAAGGCCGAGAAAAAGCAAATGCACAGGAACAGAAGCCGCAGCTGCGCGCGGCCCCGCGCCCGCTCGCGCAGCGCCTCGTTACGCTGGCGCAGGTTCTCGCGTTCAATAGCATCGGGGCTCGCGCCGGTGGCGCGGGCATGCAGGATGCGGGCAAGCGGGCGAAGCGGTGTGCGGATCATGGGCTTTGCACCTCGGGGTCGGCATCCAGCGTGCCTGAGATATCAACGGGGGCCTCGATGGCCAGATCGGACACGCTGTCGGCCAGCGAGGGCGGCGGCGGATAGGCCACCTCGGTGCCGCGCCCAAACTGGTGCGGCTCCATCGGCATCAGGCCCAGCCGGTCAAAGTTCAACACCGCCAGATCGCGCAACCGCTCGGGCCGGTTCAGATGCGCCCATTCGGCGCGCTGGATGGCAAGCGATTCATGCAGCGTGGCAATCTCGTCCTGCAGATCGGCCACCTCGCGCAGCGCGGCCTGCGTGGCGTAATTCTCGCGATAGGCCCAGAACCCAAGGCCCAGCACCGCAAGAAACGACAGAACATAGAGAAACGGGCGCATGTCAGCGGCGTCCTTTCTTCGGCAAAGACAATTGCGGCACCCCCAGATCGGCGGGGTTGACGGCCTTGGCGGGCGCCTCGGTGCGAATGGCCACACGCAGCTTGGCGCTGCGGGCGCGCGGGTTGGCGGCAAGCTCTGCCTCGTCCGGCCCCACCGCCCGGCGGGTCACCAGCGTAAAGCGCGCCGTGGTATCGGCCCGCGCCGGGGCATAACGGTTGGACTGTGCCTCATGGCCCGAGGCAAGCTGCAAGAAGCGCTTGACGATGCGGTCCTCAAGGCTGTGAAAGGTCACGACCGCCAGCTTTCCACCGGGCTTCAAGGCCCGCTCGGCCGCCATAAGCCCCTCAGCCAGTTCGGAAAACTCGGTGTTCACCGCAATACGGATTGCCTGAAAGCTGCGCGTGGCCGGGTGGCTTTGCCCCGGCTTCGGGCGCGGCAGGCATTTCGACACGATCTCGGCCAACTGCAAAGTGGTGGTGATCGGTGCCACGCTGCGCGCCGCGACAATCGCGCGGGCAATCCGGCGCGAGGCATGTTCCTCGCCGTAATGATAAAGGATATCGGTCAGCACCGCCTCATCGGCGGTGTTGACCAGATCGGCGGCCGAGGCGCCCTCCTGACTCATCCGCATGTCCAGCGGGCCATCCTTCTGAAAGGAAAACCCGCGTTCGGCCTGATCCAGCTGCATCGACGACACGCCCAGATCCAGCACGATGCCATCAAGCGGCTCATCGCTGTAGCTGTCGAGCTCCGAGAAATTGCCCGCCACCAGCCGCAGCCGGTCGCCATGATCGCCCGCCCAGGACGCGGCCATCTGCAAGGCAAGCGGATCGCGGTCCACACCGATCACCCGGCCCGCCCCTGCGGCCAAAAGACCCTTGGTATAACCGCCCGCGCCAAAGGTGCCGTCCAGCCAGGTTCCGCTCACCGGGGCCACAGCCACCAGAAGCGGGGTCAGAAGCACCGGCACATGCGGCGCGCGGTCTGGGGTGGTCGGGGAAGAGGAAGCGCCGTCTGGCAGGGCTGCGCCGGGGGTCATGGCCTTACCCGCTCCGCGTCGCACGCCCCACAAGGGCCAGCGGATCGACACCATCATCATCGTCATCTTCGGCGAGTTCCGCCTCATAGACTTCGCGACGATACAGCTTGAAACGGTTGGTGAACCCGGCAAAGGCGGCCTCGCCGCCGCCTGTCAGGTCATCGCCCAGAAAGCCCATCTTCTCGCGCACCTTGGGCGGCAGAACGATGCGGCCATCGGGCTCCACCTCGACCATGACGGACCGGCTGATCAGATCGCGCTCGGCGCGGTCACGCTCGGGGCTGCCCAGTTCCATCGCCTCGATCTTGGCGGCCAGCGCATCGGCGCCCGCGCGCGAATAGCATTCGACGAAACGGCGATTCTTGCCGCCATAGACCATATAGACGCGTGCGCGGGGGTTTTGTTCGCTGACCGGGTCCTCGGCATCCAGAATACGGCGGAAGGCCGCCGGGATCGACACCCGGGCCTTGGCATCTACCTTCTGGTAGAACTCGCCTCTGAACGCCTCACTTGCCATCGGCCTTGCGGCTCCGTCTTGGGGCATCGGCTGCCCCGGAAATAGAAAAGGCGGATCGGGTTGCTGCCACTACCCGATCCGCCCACTGTCCCATCGCTGGGCGTCCTACGCGCTTGCCACCTGGGGGAGATGTCTGCTCGCTCGCGCGCCGGATCTCGTTGTCTCAATCGACGAAGGCGGTTGCCTGTATGAGCCTGTCTTTTTTCGCCTTGTTCGGGGTCTTGCGCCGCCCCTCGCGTTTTGTTGACCGCTTCGTCTTTCGATGCACAAGGGATGCCATGGGAATTCATGGGATGCAATGGAAAACTTTGGATAGTGATGGGCATATCTTGTGCAGGTAGGCCCTGAAAAACAGGATTTTGTGGCGCAATCGCCTCAGGCTAACCCACAGATTGCCATCTCGAGAAAATGAACCGCTAGATATAGTAGGCACCCATCCCGTCACCCCTTCCCACAAAATCCCAACTTTTTTTCATTGCCATCGGCAACGATTGGAACATTAAGGGAACATTTTTTCGGATCACGCCAAAAACCCTGGCGGCAAGGCCAGGTTTACCGGGTTTTCCCGTGATTTCCCGTCAGGTGATTCGCGGCAAAAAAGGGTGGACGCCGGGCCAAAACGCCCCTTGGCCCCCGCCCATCGCGCAGCTTAAGCCACGCCCTGCGCCACCAGCGCGCGGGCAATCTGGGCATAGGCCTCGGCCGCCGGGCCATCGCCCGCCGCCACCGGCCGCCCGGCATCGCCCGCCAGCCGCACCTCCAGCGCCAGCGGCAGCGCGCCCAACAGCGGCACGCCCAGCCGCTTCGCCTCAGCCGCCACCCCGCCATGACCAAAGAGATGCTCTTCATGGCCGCAATTGGGGCAGACATAAGTGGACATGTTCTCGATCAGCCCCAGGATCGGGGTCTTGAGCTTTTGGAACATGTCGATCGCCTTCTTGGCATCCAGCAGCGCCACATCCTGCGGGGTCGACACCACCACTGCCCCCGCCAGCTTGGTGCGCTGGCCCAGCGTCAGCTGAATATCCCCCGTCCCCGGCGGCAGGTCGATGATCAAGACATCCAACTCACCCCACAGCACCTGCCCCAACAGCTGCTGCAAGGCGCCCATGATCATCGGGCCGCGCCAGACCACCGCCTCATCTTCTTTCAACATCAAGCCCAAAGACATCATGGTGACGCCATGGGCATGGACCGGCTCGATCAGCTTGCCATCGGGCGAGGCGGGGCGCTTGTTCACCCCCATCATGCGCGGCTGGCTTGGGCCATAGATATCGGCGTCCAGCAACCCCACCCGCCGGCCCTGCCGCGCCAAGGCCACCGCAAGGTTCGACGACACGGTCGATTTACCCACGCCCCCCTTGCCCGAGCCGACGACGATGACATTGGCGATCCCTGCAATCGGCTGCGGCCCGCCCTGATGCGGGGTCGGATGCTGGCCGATCTTCAGGCTGGGCGGCTGGCCCTCGGCCGCCGCAGGCGGGCGCGGCGCGGCTTTGGCGGCCGGGCCATGCGCCGTCATCACGATCTGCACCGATCCAGCCCCCGCCGCGCGCAAGGCCGCTTCGGCCACCGCCTGCACCGGAGCCAGCGCCCGCGCCTCCTCGGCCGAGGCCGCTTCCAGCACGAATCGCACTGTCCCGCCCTCGACCTGCAGTGCCCGCACCAGGTCGCGACTCATCAGATCGCCGCCTCCGGGGCAGGCCACCCCCGCCAGAACCCGGTTCACCGTCGCCAGATCAAGTGCCATCGCAGCCCCCGCGCCATTCGCCCATTGCCCACCTTTCAAGCACAGTTGTGCGCTTTGAGGCAAAGGGCAAGGGCGCGTTGACCAAATGCTCAAAATTTCAGCGAAGGTGTTGTTAACCATAACATTTTCGTGACATTCAGCCATGCAGATGCTGCATGGCAGCAATGCAGATCGGGGTTATTGTGCAATCGCAGCATTTGCCCCATGTTTGCACTAACAGACGAGGGGCGGGCGCAAGAATGTGCCGCATCAGCGGAAAAACCACCCCCGAGCAGCAAAGGATTTCGCCATCATGGCATATGTAAGCAGCACACATCGTCCCTCTGGTTGGGCCCTCCGCGATCTTCTCTTGCACCCGCTGGGCAACCTGCACCGCCACATGCAGCGCCGCTGCGTCTATGTGCAGACCCTGCGCGAATTGACCGCGCTAAGCGATCGCGAACTCTCTGATCTCGGCCTGCACCGGCTGATGATCCGCGCCGTGGCGCGGGATGCCGCCTACGGAAAGTAATACCTGCAGGGCGCAGCCCATCCGGGCCCTGATCCACCGGCGGCCCAGCCCCAGACCTCTGGTCCGGCCCGCCCTGTGAACGAACAGCTTCGACCGGCCCTCTCCTCCTCCCTCGGGCCGATCGGATCCGCGGCACCCCCTCTCCTCCTCCCTCGGGGGTGCCGCACCCGAGATTGCCGAAGGTCCCTCTCCCTCGGGGCCCAAGGCTGCAGCGGTGGTTCGCCCTCCCTTGAACCGCCGCTCCCCTATCCGCTGGCCCTCTCCTCCTCCCTCGGGGTCGCCGCAACCCTCTGCCCTTGCATCCCGCCAGACCGCCCGCGATAGTCGCCCCGCAAACAGGGGCGATCATGCGGGCATCTGTCATTTCTTCGGCACTAGTGGCCGCCCTTGTCGGCTATGGCTCGACCATCGCGCTGGTGCTGTCGGCCGCCGCTGCGGTCGGGGCCACATCGGACCAGACCGCAAGCTGGGTCCTCGCCGTCTGCCTGGCCAAGGCGGCCGGATCGGCACTCCTGTCGGCGTGGAAGCGGGTGCCTGTGGTGCTGGCCTGGTCCACCCCCGGCGCGGCGCTGGTCGCCGCCACCCAAGGCATCACCATGGCCGAGGCGGTCGGCGCCTTCGTGCTGGCGGGCCTTCTCATCGCCCTCACCGGCGCGATCAAGCCCCTGGGCCGCGCCGTGGCGCAGATCCCTGATGGGGTAGCGGCCGGAATGTTGGCCGGCGTCCTCCTGCCCTTCTGCCTCAAGGGCGCAGGCGCGGCGCAGACCCTGCCCGCGCTTGTTTTCCCGATGATCGCGATCTTCCTGCTGGTGCGGCTGAAGAACCCCGCGCTGGCGGTGCTTGCGGCGCTGGCGCTCGGCGTTGCGCTGGCCTTTGGCCTGGGCCAGGCGACCCTGCCCGATCTGGCCCTCCCCCTGCCCCGCGTGACCTTCATCGCGCCCGATCTGCGGATGGATGTGCTTTTGGGCCTTGGCCTGCCGCTTTACCTTGTCACCATGGCCTCACAGAACCTGCCCGGCTTTGCCACCCTGCGCGCCCATGGGTTTGAACCCCCGGTGCGCGCGGGGCTGGTGATGACGGGGGGCCTCTCGGCGCTCTCCGGTCTTTTCGGCGCGCATACAACCTCGATGGCCGCGATCACGGCGGCGATCTGCATGGGGCCGGACACCCTTCCCGACCCGGCCCAGCGCTGGAAGGCAGGGGTGGTCTATGCCGGGTTCTGGGCGCTCCTTGGCCTTTTCAGCCCGGCGATCCTGTCGGTGCTGACCGCCCTGCCGCCGGCGCTGATAGTGGCCCTCGTGGCGCTAGCGCTGCTTGGCCCGCTAATGGGGGCGCTGAGCGGAGCCTTCACGGCCCCCGCCACCCGCTTTGCCGCCACCGTGACCCTTGCCGTCACGGCAAGCGGTGTTGCCGCCTTCGGAATTGGTGCGGCGTTCTGGGGGCTGCTGGCGGGGCTTTTGGTGCGGGGCATTGACCGGCTGCGCCCCTGACCCCTCCTCGGGCGCCTTCGGCTTCTCGTCCTGCGGCACCCGCCGCGACGCAGACCGACGCCCACCTTCCGCACGACGAGCGGCAAAGCCGACGAGGAGTGCGCAAAGCCGCGTCGATCAGAAATCCGTCGGCGCGCCGCCCTCCTGCTTGCGCCTAGCCACGAACCGCCGCAACTCTTCCTGATGGTCGCCGTTCATCGCCGGCGCCTCGAACTCGGCCATGATCTGCTTGTAGATCCGATGCGCCCGCTCGGGCGTCCATAGCGCCCCATCCGCCGCCCAGGCCTCGTAATTGCGCCAATCGCTGACGAAGGGCTGGTAAAAGGCCGTCTGATAGCGGTCCTGGGTATGCTGGCAGCCAAAGTAATGCCCGCCCGCGCCCACCTCGCGGATCGCATCAATCGCGATGTCATCCTCGGTCGTGGCCCAGATCGGCTCTTCGTAATAGCGCTGGATCATCTGCAGGACCTCACAGTCCATGATGAACTTCTCAGGGGACGCGATCAGCCCGCCCTCCAGCCACCCCGCCGCGTGATAGACCATGTTGGTGCGGCTTTGCACCGCCGCCCACAGGCTGTTCGAGGTCTCCCACATCGCCTGCCCGTCCGGCACATTGGCCGCACACACCCCCGACGACCGCAGCGGCACCCCGTAATGGCGCACCATCTGCCCGGTCATCTGCGTTGCCCGCATGTATTCCGGCGTGCCAAAGGCCGGCGCGCCCGATTTCATGTCGACATTCGAGGTGAAGGTGCCCAGCGCAATCGGGCAGCCGGGCTTGATGTATTGCAACAGCGCCGCCGCAGCGAGCCCCTCGGCCATCGACAGTGTCACCGCCCCCGACATGGTGACCGGCGCCATCGCACCCGCCAAAGTGAAGGGCGTGATCACAACCGGCTGGCCGCGCCGCGCAAGGCGCATCGCCCCGTCCAGCATCGGGAAGTCGTGCTTCAAGGGCGAAACCGAATTGATGTTGGTGTACATCCGAGGCTTGGCGTCAAACTCGTCATGGCTCAGACCGCCCGCGATGCGGACCATCTCCATGACATCCTCGACCCGCTCGGCGCCCAGCGAATAGGCGTGGCAAACCTTGTCGGTCAGCACCAGCTTTTCGTAAAGGCAATCCAGGTGCCGCACCGAGGCATGAATGTCCACCGGCTCTACCGGATAGCCGCCCGCGATATGGATGCAGTTGAAATACTGCGTCAGCTTCATGAATTCCTTGAAGGTCTCGAAATCGCCCGACCGTTTGCCGCGCTCCATGTCCCAGGCATTGGGCGGCGACGAGACATTGACGAACAGCATGTGCTTGCCGCCCATGATCACTTCGCGCTCGGGGTTGCGCGGGGTGATGGTGAATGTCTCGGGCGCATGGCCGATCATTTCCATCACGAAATCTTCGTCCATCCGCACATTGGTGCCATTGACGATGCAGCCCGCCTGCTTCAGCAGCGCCACCGCCTCAGGGTTGAGAAACTCGATCCCGATATCGCGCAGGATCCGCATCGTGCCCTTGTGGACGGCCTGAACCCCCTCGGCGTCCAAGGGCTCGATCGGGCGGTCCGGGTTCACCGGGATGCGCCAAGGCATCTGGTCAATCACGGCCGAGCCTGCGCGAATCTTGTTGCCCGCCCGGCCCCCGGCGCGGCTGCGCTTGCGTGCTGCGGTGTCTTCGGTCATCCTCGGCTCCATCGTGACGGCCCGGCTTCGGGCTTTTGGCCAAGATGGACGAAAGCCATGGGCGGCGCGAACCAGATTACCGACACAATCTGTCGTTTTTAAGCGCCCGCCTTGAACGCCCCCGCGTCAGGCGCGGCGCAACCCGTCGATCCAGCCCGCCAGATGGCCGATATCGGGCAAGACCACATCGGCATGCGGGGCAAGTTCGGCAGCCTCGGCAATGCCGGTCAACACCGCCACCCGCCTCATCCCCGCCGCGCGGCCCGCTTCCAGATCGTGCAGGCTGTCGCCCACCATGACCGACCGCACAGGGTCCACCCCGACCCGGCCGGCAAAGGCCAAAAGCTGGCCGGGCGCGGGCTTGCCACCCCAGCCGGAATCGCAACCGGCCACGAAGTCGAACAGGTCCAGAACCCCCGCCCCCGCCAGATGCGCCCGCGCCGGGGCCTCGGTATCGTTGGTCGCTAGACCCAGCTTCAGCCCCCGCGCTTTCAAGGCTTCAAACACCGGGCGCAAGGGCACCGCCGGGGCCTGCGGCGCGGCCTCGGAAAGGTCCGACAAAATGTCCAGAAGCTGGCCCTTGCCCATCTGCGGCACAAATCCGTGCATGATATCAACCAGTTCCGGCGTGGTTGAGGCAATCACCGGGCTGTCCTTGGCAAAGACCCCCGCCGCCAGATCATAGCCCAGCCGCCACGCCAGCGCATCGCGATCGGCGCCATGGCCCGCCAGATGATCCACGGCCCGCGCCGTCCAGCCGCCCCAGGTGGCGCGAAAGTCAAACAGCGTGCCATCCTTGTCGAAAATCGCGGCGTCAATCATCTCGGGCAGTCCTTCGCATCGGCCCGCACCGGGGCCATCCAGTCATTGCGCGCACCATGGCGCGGACACCGCCTCAGGTCCAGTGCGGATCGCGCCCGCCCGGCAAGGCCTGCCGTGCCGCGCCCAGCGCCTCGGGCGGCAGGCCCAGATCGGCGGTGCAGGCCAGCACCCGGGCATCGGTCTCCAGAAGGTAATCGACCAGCGCCGCCAGAAACTGTGGCTCGCCCGCCAGATGGGCCAGATCCCCCGGCGACGCCCCCGAGGCCGCCAGAAACCCGCCCAGCTCCTCAGGCTGACCCAAAAGCCAGCCCAGCGCCTGCAAGGCGACGGTTTCAGCGGTTTCTTGCCGATTCATGGCGTTTTCCCCAGGTTTGTTCACAGAAATTCGTCACAGTTGAACCATTCCATTACCCTTTTGGAAAGGTTCGGAAAGGATTTCTTAACCAGTTGATCCGCATTCTGCGACCAGACAGGAAGTTGCGAACGGCAGGGCCATGGGCGGCAGGGTTCTCATAGTTGACGATGTGGCGACCAATCGCATCGTCATGAAGGTCAAGCTGACCGCCGCCGGCTATCTGCCGGTGGTGGCGGCGGACGGCGCCGGCTGCCTTGCGCTGGCAATCGATGAGCTTCCCGACCTCATCTTGCTTGACCATGGCCTGCCCGACATGTTGGGGGCCGAGGTTTTGCGCCGCCTGCGCGCCATTGCGGCCACCCGGCATGTGCCGGTCGTGGTGTTTTCCGCAAGCTCGGCCGAAGAGGCCCGGATTGAGGCGTTTCGCGCCGGGGCCGATGACTTTCTCGTCAAGCCGATTGATGACCAGACGCTTCTGGCCCGCATCCGCAGCCTGATCCGCGCGCATCAGGCGATGGCGGGGCTCAACGTCGGTCTTGGCCAGCGCAGCAGCCTTGCCGGGCTTGAGCTTCCCGATCTTGACCTTCCCGCTCTCGATGGGCGAGAGCTGCCTGCTCCCGGCCTGGCCGAAGGGGCTGCGTCCTTTCAACTGGTCGGCGCGACGGGGCAGCCCATGCCGCCCATCGCCCCCCAACCCGCCGCCCTGATGCCCGGCCTCTCCCCGGCGGCCACCACCATCGCCCTTGTGATGCAGCGGCCCGAAACCGCGCTTTTCCTGCGCCGCAACATCGCAGGCAAGATCGCAAGCCGCGTCATTGCCCTCACCCCCGATGAGGCGCTGACCAGCACCCTGAAAGACGGCCCCGCGCCGGATCTTTTCGTGATCGAGGCCGATCTGCCCATCCCCGGCGGCGGGCTGCGGCTGATGTCCGACCTGCGCAGCCGCTCGGCCAGCTGCCATGCCAGCTTTGCCATCTATCGCGCCCGCCCCGGAGATGCCTCGGCCGCCATGGCCTTTGATCTTGGCGCCGATGACCTGATCGCAGCCGAAACCGCACCTTTGGAAGTTTCATTTCGCTTTCAAAGGCTTCTTGCGCTGAAACATCAGGCTGACCGGCTGCGCCTGTCGGTCAAGGACGGACTGCGGCTGGCGATGATCGACCCGCTGACCGGGCTGCACAACCGCCGCTACGGGCTGGCGCAGATGCAGGCGATTGCCCAGCGCGCCTCTGTCACCGGCTCGGTCTTCGCCGTTCTTGTGGCCGATATCGACCAATTCAAATCGGTCAATGACCGCTTTGGCCATGGCGCGGGCGATGCCGTTCTGGTCGAGGTGGCCCGGCGTCTGCGCGACAATCTGCGCGGTCACGATCTTCTGGCGCGCATCGGGGGCGAGGAATTTCTTATCGCCCTGCCCGACATCGCCTTGGCCGAGGCGCGCGGCATCGCCGAACGGCTGTGCAAGATCATCGCCACCGACCCCTTTGATCTTGGCCATGACACCCGGATCGGCGTCACCATCTCGATCGGCCTTGCGATTTCTCAGGCCGGCGCGGCCCCGACGCAGCTGGAAACCATTACCGAGATTGTCGAACGCGCCGATCGGGCGCTGATGCATTCCAAGGCGGCAGGCCACAATCAGGTGACCATCGGGCGCACCGCCGCCTAATCCTTCTGCGACCGCCGCCCGGCATGGCTCAGCCCGTCCTCCAGCCGCTCGGCAAAGCCGCGCCGCGCCTCGGGCGTCATCGCCGCGATCCGCTCTTGCAAGATCGTCTGACCCAGCCGCAACTGGCCCACCATCCGCGCCTCCTGTTCGGCCATGGCAGCGGCCAGCGCAGCCGCGTCAAAGGGCTCGGCCCGCAAGATCGCCACCAGCGCCTGCAGATCCTCTTGCCGCTGCTGCCGTGCCTGACGGATTTCGGGCGCGCGCTCGAAAAGGGCCTGCCGCAGCGCCCGACGATCCTCGCGGCTCAGCGCCTCGGTAAAGGGGCCAAATCCCAGATCGCGCACCATGGCCCCCCGCATCCCCGGCCCGTCGCGTAGCATGGCCCCGGCCACCATTCCCACCACGGCCAGATTCAGCGCCAGCGAAATCCCCAAGGCCCAGCGCAGCCCCCTCCCGCTCCGGGTCGGGCGCACCGGCGTTTGATCTCCTGATGTCTGGGTCTGCCCTGCCATCACGGCACCTCCTGCAAAAGGGCATCAATGCCCGGCATCATGTCGATCTCGGCCCCGCCTAACCCAAGCGCAGGCGCAACCAGATCCGACACCACCAGCCCCGGCACGACCGGCGCGGCAAAGCCGATGGAGAACCCCGCCACCGTGGCCGCGACCATCCCGGCCAAGGCCGCACTCCCGCCCAGCCCGGCCCGAAACCAGCCGAAAAGCCCGCGCCGACGCTCCCGATCAAAGGCGCCATCGCGCCCCACCCGTTCCGCCGCCGCCCGTTCCGCCGCCACCTGCAAAGCCACCGCATCGGCCGAGACCCGCGCCGCCAGCCCCTCGGGCACAGGCGGCACGCTCTTGCGCGCCTCGGCAAACAGATCGTCCAGACTGTCCTTGCTCATCATCCCATCCCCTCATTCCAACCCCAAAGCCGACCTGCGGTCGGCCAGAGCGACCGTCAACGCGCGTTTGCCCCGCGCCGTCAGGCTTTCCACCGCTTCCACGCCCACCTCCAGAATGGCGGCAATTTCCGGATTGGACAGCCCCTCGATATGGCGCAGGACCACGGCCTGCCGCTGGCGCTCGGGCAGATCGGCCAGCGCAGCCTGCAAGGCATCCGCCCGCTCGCGCTGCAACAGCCCCTCGACCACGCCTTGCGCCGGATCGGCGGGCTCTGCCCCCTCCTCCAGCGCCTCGGTCCGTC
>VGDH01000063.1 GCA_016869835.1 Alphaproteobacteria bacterium | reverse complement strand
GGTCGATTTCGGCCTTGGTTTCGCTTTCCGTCGGTTCCACCATCAGGGTGCCCGCAACCGGCCATGACATCGTTGGCGCATGAAATCCGTTGTCGATCAAACGCTTGGCAATGTCATCCACCGTGACGCCAAATTCACCAAAGGGGCGGGTGTCCAGAATGCATTCATGCGCCACCCTGCCCTTGTTGCCCATGAAGAGGATCGGATACTGCCCCTTCAAGCGGCTGGCGATGTAATTGGCGTTCAGGATTGCGACCCGCGTTGCCTGCGTCAGCCCTTCGCCCCCCATCATCAGGCAATAGGCCCAGGAAATCAGCAGGATCGAGGCCGAGCCATAGGGAGCCGCCGATACCGGCCCTTCCTCTCCGCCCGTCTCTGGATGCCCCGGCAGGTAAGGCGCCAGATGCGCGCGCACGCCAATCGGCCCCATGCCCGGCCCGCCGCCGCCATGCGGGATGGCAAAGGTCTTGTGCAGGTTCAAATGGCTCACATCGCCGCCAATCTCGCCCGGCTTCACCAGACCGACGAGCGCGTTCATATTGGCCCCGTCGATATAGACCTGCCCCCCATGGTCATGGGTGATCTGGCAGACCTCTTTCACCGTTTCCTCAAACACCCCATGGGTGGACGGATAGGTGATCATGCAGGCCGCCAGACGGTTGCCCGCCACCGCCGCCTTTTCGCGGAAATCCTCCAGATCCACGTCGCCATTTGGCATGGATTTGACCACCACCACCTCCAACCCCGCCATCTGGGCGCTGGCCGGGTTGGTGCCATGGGCCGAAACCGGAATGAGGCAGACCTTGCGGTCATGATCGCCCCGTGCCCGGTGATAGGCCAGAATGGTCAGAAGGCCCGCATATTCCCCCTGCGCCCCGGAATTCGGCTGCATGGAAAAGGCGTCATAGCCGGTGATCTCGCACAGTTTCGCCGTGAGGTCTTCAATCGCCTCACGATAGCCCAGCGCCTGATCGGCGGGCACGAAGGGGTGCAGCGCACCAAATTCGGGCCAGGTGATCGGCATCATCTCGGCCACAGCGTTGAGCTTCATCGTGCAAGACCCCAAGGGGATCATCGCCCGGTCCAGTGCCAGATCGCGGTCCGACAATCGGCGCATATAGCGCATCATTTCGGATTCTGCCCGGTTCATGTGGAACACCGGATGGGTCAGGTAATCCGATGTGCGCAGCATCTCTTCGGGGAAGCCCAGCTCCGCACTAGCCGGTGGCGCGTCCGAAATGCCGAAGGCGCGCAGAACGCGGCGCAGCACATCCTCATCGCTGGTTTCATCAAGGCTGATCCCGATGTGATGGCTGCCGACCTTGCGGAAATTCAGCCCCTCCAGCCGCCCCGCGGCAAGGATACCGGCTTGGCCCACGCCGACCTCAACCGTGATGGTGTCGAAAAACGCCTTCGGCGGCAGGGTCGCGTCCGCATCCCGCAGGGCCTTGGCGAGACGGACGGTCAGCGAATGGACGCGTTCGGCAATCGCGCGCAGGCCCACGGGGCCATGGAACACCGCATAGAAACTGGCCATGACCGCCAACAGCGCCTGCGCGGTGCAGACGTTCGAGGTGGCCTTTTCGCGCCGAATATGTTGTTCGCGGGTTTGCAGGGCAAGTCGATAGGCCTTGTTGCCGCGCGCGTCGATGGACACGCCCACAATCCGGCCCGGCATGTTGCGCTTGTGTTCATCCTTGCAGGCGAAAAACGCGGCATGAGGGCCGCCATAGCCCATCGGCACGCCGAAACGCTGGCTGGACCCGATGGCAATATCGGCCCCCATCGCGCCCGGTTCCTTCAGCATGGTCAAGGCCAGAAGATCGGTCGCCACTACCGCGACTGCCTTGGCCGCATGCAGGCTGGCGATAATGTCCGTCAGGTCGCGCACATGGCCCCAGGTGCCGGGATACTGGAAAATCGCGCCGAACACTTGTTCGGGCGGCAAATCCTCAGGCGCGCCGACAAGGATCTCAATCCCCAAGGGCAGCGCGCGGGTCTTGATGACGGCGATGGTCTGCGGATGGCAGTTTTCATCGATGAAAAACGCCCGCGCCTTTGATTTTGCAACCCGCTCGGCCATGGTCATGGCTTCAGCCGCCGCCGTCGCCTCATCCAGAAGCGAGGCATTGGCAATCTCCAGCCCCGTCAGATCGGCCACCATGGTCTGATAGTTGAGCAAAGCCTCCAACCGACCCTGGGCAATCTCGGGCTGATAGGGGGTATAGGCGGTATACCAGGCCGGATTTTCCAGAATATTGCGCTGGATCGCGGGCGGCGTCACCGTGCCATAGTATCCCTGCCCGATGAGTGAGGTCAGCACCTTGTTGCGCCCCGCCACCCGGCGCATCCGCGCCAGAAGGTCATGTTCCGACAAGGGTGCCCAGCCCAAGGGGATCGACTGGCGGATGCTGGCCGAAACGGTCTCGTCGATCAGCGCCTCCAGACTGGGCGCACCGACTGCCTGCAGCACTCGGCCATTTCAGCCGGAGACGGCCCGATATGGCGGCGGTTGGCGAAATCGTAAGGATCATAAGCGGTTGGCGTGAAGGTCATGGCCTTGCCTCTTGCAATGGGGGGAAAGGTCGGGCGGCCCCCCGCCCGACAATTTTCTGACACAGAAAATTGCCCGGAGTTTGTGCCAAACTCCGGCGGCAACCGTCAGGCGATCAGATCGTTGTATTCATCTTCGTCCATGAACTGATCAAGGACCGACAGATCATCCAGCTTCATCTTGAAAAACCAGCCCGCCCCCAAAGGATCCTCATTCACGAGGCTGGGGTTGTCGGACAGCTTTTCATTCACCGCGACAATCTCGCCATCCACCGGCGCCAGAATGTCGGACGCCGCCTTGACGCTTTCGATCACCGAAACGTCGTCACCTTCGGCCACCTGTGTTTCCACCTCCGGCAGTTCGACGAAAACCACGTCACCCAGCGCGGTTGCGGCATGTTCGGTGATGCCCACCACCACCAGATTGCCCTCGACGCGCAGCCATTCATGTTCTTTGGTGTATTTCATTTCTGGTCCTCAGCGTTTGTAGGTTGTGGGTTGGAACGGCATCGCGGCAACCGTCACGGCCATCCGCTTGCCCCGCACCTCGCCGTCCAGCTTGGTGCCGATTTGTGCATAGGCCGCGGGCACATAGCCCATGGCAACAGGCGCCTCGACCGACGGCCCAAAGCCGCCCGACGTCACCTCGCCCAAAGCCGCGTTGCCAGCGAAAAGCGGGGTATGTTCGCGCATCGGCGCGCGGCCTTCGGGGCGCAGCCCCACCCGGCAACGGGCAGGCCCATGCGCTAGTTCCCGCAGGATACGCGCCGCACCGGGGAAACCGCCCTCGCGGTCGCCGCCTGCACGGCGGGCCTTTTGGATCGCCCAAGTGAGCCCCGCCTCAACCGGGCTGGTCGTGGTGTCAATGTCATGGCCATAAAGGCAAAGCCCTGCCTCCAGCCGCAGGCTGTCGCGGGCGCCAAGGCCGATTGGCATCACCTCGGGCATATCCAGAAGCTTGACGGCAAAATCCTTGGCCCGGTCCATCGGGATCGAGATTTCAAAGCCATCCTCGCCGGTATAGCCCGACCGGCTGGCCCAGATGTCGCCAAACACGCCAACATCCATGAACTTCATCGCCGTCACCTCGGGCACCAGCCGCGCCAAGGCGGTTTCCGCCTGCGGCCCTTGCAGGGCCAAAAGCGCGCGGTCGGTGACCGGGATCACCTCGCACACGCCCGACAGACGCGCGGTCATATGGGCGATATCGGCCTGTTTGCAGGCGGCATTCACCACGACAAACAGATGATCGCCCCGGTTGGCAAACATCAGATCGTCCAGAATCCCGCCCGCGTCATTGGTGAAAAGCCCATAGCGCTGCCGCCCCGGCTTTACTCCCAACACATCCACCGGCATCAGCGCCTCAAACGCCCGGGCGGTTTCCTCATAACTGCCCTTGGGTTGCAGGATCACCTGCCCCATATGGCTGACATCAAACAACCCCGCCGCCGCGCGCGTGTGCAGGTGTTCTTTCATCACCCCCGCCGGATATTGCACCGGCATGGAATAGCGCGCAAAGGGCACCATCTTGCCGCCCAAAGCGACATGCAGGTCATTCAGACCCAATAAAGCCAGATCCTCGGCCAAAGCCGCCCCACTTTCCGCCGGATGAACGCAGTCCGGCACCGTTCAGGCAGTTCCCCTGCCCTCGGTGCCCCCTCTGTCCTTGCGCCCTAAGGCGCGCCTGAGATCGTTATCCCTTCGGCGGGCACTTTCGCACCACTCTCCAGAGTCCAGTTGCCAGAACGGTCCTTGCGCCTGAGAGTTTACCGGGGCGGTTGCTCCTTCGGCACCGGGTTTCCCCGGATTCTCCCGAACTGACGCCCTTAGCATGCCCAAGGCGGCAAGGCCTGTCCAGCGAAAAGAATACGACGGTATGCAACGGCTTTGCGCCCGGTGGAAAACCCATGATGCAAAGCGGGCCATGACTTGAAGCCAGACGATGCCGGGCATAGGGTTCGACGGCGACAAGGCAAAGGCAAAGCGGCATGAGCACAGCGGTGGATAGCGCGATCAAGGCATCGAAGGCCGCGTTGAAGGCGGGCGATCCCCTGGCCGCGTCCCGCGCCGTGCTGGGTGAGCTGAAGCGCTTTTCGGGCAACGCCCGGCTTCTCACCCAATCGGCCGAGGTGCAGGCCGCGCGCACCGGCCTGCCGCCGCGCCCCTTTGGGCCGGCCCATATGCAGCGCGTCTTGCGATTGCGCGCGCAAGGCGGCCCCGGTGCAGCCGCCGAGGAAACGCAAGTCGCGCTTTAGCTTGATCCGTTCAGCCCCCTTGCCAACGGCTTTCTCGGTAGCCTCCTTCTGGAGTTGAACCAGCCCGAGGCCGCCATTTCACCCCTGCGCATCGCGCTCAAACGCGACCCGAAAAGCCCGGGAGCCGGGACTAACCTTTCCATCGCCCTGCGCCTTTCCGGGCAATCGGCCGAGGCCGTCGAGGTGGCCCGCGCCGCGCTTGCCCAGCACCCGGCACTTCTCCCGGCCAAGGCCGCGCTGGCGCTGGCCCTCGTCGAAGACGGGCTGCCGCTCAAGGCGGTAACCCTTCTTGAAACCATGGCGGCCGACAACCCGAAGGCGGCCAATATCCGCTTTGAACTGGTTCGCGCCCTCTTTGCCGCCCAGCGCTTTGCCGAGGCTCGTGCCGCCTTTGCCGCAGCCGTCGCCCTAGACCCGCGCCACGAACGCGCCTTGAACGAACTCGGCAGCGCCGAGCTGACTGCAGGCGAGTTTGACCGCGCCCGCGCCACCTTCGAGACCGCCATCGCCGCCCATCCCGACAGTGCCGCAGGCTATTACAACCTGGCCCGGGCCATCGACGTGGCCCCGGGCGATGCGCTTATTCCCCGGATGCAGGCGCTCGAGGCCCGCACCCCACGCCCTGCCGACCGAATCCTGCTCAATTTTGGCCTCGCCAAAGCCCATGAGGATACCGGCGATGTCGATCAAAGCTTCGCCGCTCTGAAACGGGCCAATGATCTGCGCCGAGAGGTCTATCCCTACGACCCAGCGCAAGAAACGGCGTTCTTCTCGGCGCTGAAGGCGCGCCACTGGTCTCCCAAGGCCCAGCTTCCCGCCGAACCCTTGCCCCGCCGCCCGATCTTCATTCTGGGCATGATGCGTTCCGGCACCACACTGATGGAGCAGATCATCTCGTCCCATCCGCAGGTCTATGGCGCGGGCGAGTTGGATTACCTGGGCAAGGCGGTGATGGGGGAAATGGCCAAAGGATCCACCCCGCTCGATGCCGCCGCCATGTCCCGCATCCGCAGCGCCTATCTGACGCGCCTGACGAACCTGCCGGGCAACACGCCCTTTGTCACCGACAAGATGCCCGCGAATTTCGCGCTGGTGGGCGTGATCCTGCGCGCCCTGCCCGAAGCGCGCATCCTTCACATGCGGCGCGATCCGATTGCCGTCTGCTGGTCGATCTACAAGAAGAACTTCACCGGCAATCGCCTGCGCTTCACCAACGACCTTGGCGACATCGCCGCCTATTACGATCACCACGCCGATTACATGGCCTTCGCCGAGGCGCAGGCCCCCGGGCAAATCCTGCATGTCGATTATTCTGCGCTGACAAGAACCCCCGAGCCCGAAATCCGCCGCGCGCTCGACTTTTGCGGCCTGCCCTTCGATCCCGCTTGCCTCGCGCCCGAAAAGAACGACCGCCAGATCCAGACCGCCAGCTACAAACAGGCGCGCGCTGGCATATATCAGGGCTCAACCGGCAAATGGCGTGGCTTTGAGCCCTATCTCAAACCGCTGATCGATCACTTCAGCGCCGGCTGACGGGCAGCCTGGGCAATGGTGCGCAAGCCCATCCAGATGCCCAAGACGCCAAAGACCACACCTCCGGCAGCTTGCCCGATCAACACGCCCTCGGCCCCCCAATGCCCGCCCATCCACAAGGCGAAAGGCACAGTGCCAACCGTATGACGGCCCCAGTTGATCGCCGTCGAGATCAGCGGCGCGCCCAGATTGTTGCAGGCGGCATTGGCGACAAAGATCGCCCCGTTGAAAAAGAAAAGCAGGCACAAGGGGCCGCAGAACAGGTAAAGCAGGTCTCGCGTCAGCCCCTCGGCATGGAACAGATCGGCAATCGGGGCACGCAGCACGTAAAGGATCGCCGCCGACAGCGTCACGACAATCGCGACAAAGACCAACGCGTCCAGAAAGGCGCGCCGCACCCGGTCCATCCGGCCCGCCCCGTAATTCTGCCCGATGATCGGCCCCACGGCGCCGGACATGGCAAAGATCACCCCCAGCGCGACCGGCGTCAGCCGCCCCGAAATCGCCATGCCTGCAACGGCCGCCTCGCCAAAACCGGCCACCATGCGGGTCACGATCGCCTGTCCCAGCGGCGTGGCAAGCTGCGCCAGAATGGCCGGCCCCGCAATGCCAAAGACCGCCCCCATATCGGCCCGCAGGCCCGGCCATGAGGGCCGGTCAAAGCCGCCATGATGGCGCAGGATCGGCAACAGCGCCATGACCGCAATCACCACCCGGCTGATGACCGAGGCAATCGCGGCGCCCGTCAACCCCAGATCGAGCGCAAAGATCAGGATCGGGTCGATCACGGCATTGACCTGCGCGCCCAGGACCGTGGCCATCATGGCTCGGCGTGCATCGCCATGGCTGCGCAGGATCGCGCTGCCGATCATGCCCAGCATCAGCAAAGGCTGCGCCGGGGTCACGATCGCCAGAAAATGCACCGCCCAATCCGCTGTGCGCCCCGTCGCGCCCAAAAGCGCGACCAGCTGCGGCAGCAAGAGCCAGACCACGGCGGAAAACACCACGCCGATCATCGTGCCCAGCACCAGCCCGTTCGTGGCCTTCTGCCGGGCCAGCGCCAGATCGCGCATCCCCACCGCCCGCGCCACCAGCGCCGAAACCGCGATGGAAATCCCGATGCCAAAGGCCGTGGTGAAAAACAGGATAGCCCCGGCATAACCCACCGCCGCGGTGATCTCCTCGTCCTTCAGCCATGAAATGAAGACCATGTTGACAAGATCGACGGCAAAGATCGCCATCAACCCCACCGAAGCCGTCAGCGACATCACCGTGATGTGCCGCATCAGACTGCCGTCAACGAACTTCGCCTGCCCACCCGGTCCGGCCATTGCCTCACCCGCAATTCCCAAAAGGGTCTTGCCCTTCGCAAAATACTCCACGGGGGTCCGGGGGTGTGAAACCCCCGGCGCTTGCACCCGGTCAGACCGCCGGAGGTTTCGCCAGCAAAGGCATCACATCGGCCATCTCGGGGCCATTGTCCCGCCCGGTCAGCGCCCGGCGCAACGGCATGAACAGCCCCTTGCCCTTGCGGCCTGTGGCCTCTTTGACCGCGGTGGTCCACTCGCCCCAAGTGGCTTTTGTCCAGGGCTGCGCCGGCAGCATGGCCAAGGCTTGCGCGACAAAGTCGCGGTCCTCGTCGGCCACCAGCGGCACCGCCCCGTCGCGGAACAGGGCCCACCATTCGGCAAGGTCGGCCAGAATGGTGATGTTGCCCTTGGCCACCGCCCAGAAATCCTCGGCCTTGTCACCCGGCACGCCCAGCGCGGCGATGCGGTCGGCAACGGCGCTGAAGGGCAGGCCCTGCACATGCTGACGCGTCAGCGGGAATAGGTCCTCGGCATCGAACTTGGTGGGCGCAGCCCCGAAAGAGCCCACGTCGAACCCGTCGATCAGATCCTGCATCGAACTGGCCAGCTCGACCGGCCTTGACGACCCAAGCCGCGCCATCAGCGACAAAAGCGCCATCGGCTCCACCCCCCGCGCGCGCAGATCGCGCAACGACAGCGTGCCAAGGCGCTTGGACAATTCCTCGCCCCCCGGCCCCGTCAACAGCGAGTGATGCGCGAATGTCGGCGGGGTGCCGCCCAGCGCCTTCATGATCTGGATTTGCGTCGCGGTATTGGTCACATGGTCCGCCCCGCGCACGATATGGGTGACCCCCATGTCCACATCATCGACCGAGGAGGCAAAGGTATAAAGCACCTGCCCATCGGCCTTGATCAGGACCGGGTCACTGACCGAACCGGCGTCGATCGAGATATCCCCGATGATGCCGTCCTTCCATTCGATCCGCTCGATATCCAGCTTGAAGCGCCAATAGCCCTGCCGCCCCTCGGCGCGATAGGCGGCCTTCTGCTCTTCGGTCAGATGCAGCGAGGCACGGTCATAAACCGGCGGGCGGCCCATGTTCAGCAGTTTCTTGCGCTTCAGGTCCAGTTCCACCGGGGTTTCAAAGCACTCATAAAACCGCCCCGCGGCCTTCAACTGCTCGGCCGCCTCGGCATAGCGCGCCATGCGCTTGGATTGCTGTTCGATCCGGTCATATTTGATCCCCAGCCAGGCCAGGTCCTCGATCAGCCCGTCAATGTATTCCTGCCTTGAGCGTTCCTGATCGGTATCATCCAGCCGCAGGATGAAGGTCCCGCCGGTCTGTCGGGCGATCAGATGGTTCATCAGCGCGGTGCGCAGGTTGCCGACATGGATATATCCGGTGGGCGAGGGGGCGAAACGGGTGACAGTCATGTGGACGGGCTCCTTGAACCGCCCTTCCCTGTCACAAGGCAGGCCCAATGTCCAGTTTGGCCAGACAGCGTTGGCCCTTTCCCTCGCAACGCGCCGCCGCTATCACTTTGCCATGACCCTGCCCGCCCCCAACAGCATCGCCCCGCCGCTGGACCTGATCGAGGCGCTAGCCCGCGATACGGTTCTCGCGCTGCCGGAACCCCACCGCAAGGCGGCCCTGCAGGTGGCCTTGCAGGTGGTAGATTTCGCCCCCGATGACATGCTGGAGGCGATGGGCATCGACAGCCCCTATGACCTGACCGGCCTTTACGAGGGCACACCGCTGACCGAAAAATCCGTCAGCGATCAGCCCCAGCAGCCCGATACGGTCTGGCTCTTTCGCCGCGCCATTCTGGAAGAATGGGTCGAACGCGGCGACATCGGGCTGGCCGATCTGGTCACCCATGTGGTGGTGCATGAATTTGCCCATCACTTCGGCTGGTCGGATGACGACATTGCCAAAGTAGACCCGTGGTGGGAATAGACGCGACCCTTGGCAAAACCGGACCCAGAGTCTGGCCGACCGTCAGCCCGTCACCATTACGACCCGACAGGAATAAATCAAGGCAATCTTCGCACTTGGCCCCGCCCCCCTGCTGCCGCTATCATGGTCCCGCCGAACCCGGCGCGTGACCAAGGACACCCCATGACACCTGCCTATGTGCTCTTGACCATTGCCTGTTTGACCTGTGCCAGCCTGCCCGCCGCCGCGGGGCCGCTGACCGACAAGGCGGCCGAAGTCGAAAGCCTGCTCAGCGCGGGCGATGATCTGGGTGCCATTGCCGCCGCGCGTGCGCTTTTCGGATCCGCATGGGATGCGACGACCGGCCTTTCCATCGGCGAGACCGTGCTTCTTGCCGAACCCGCCTCGGGCTACGGCATCTACAACCCCCGGCCAAGCGACACCTACAAATTGGGCGAACCGGTTCTGATCTATGCCGAACCCATGGGTTTTGGCTATGGCAGCCCGGGCGATGGCCTTTACTCCATTGGTTTTTTCGTTGACCTGAAGGTCATGACGGAAATGGGAGAGCTGTTGGCAGATTTGCAGAACGTGACCGAACTGGATCTCACGTCGCGCTATCCCAACCGCGAGTTTCAGACCAATCTGACCTATAATCTCGATGGCATAACGCCGGGGCGGTATATCTTGCAGACGACGTTGCGTGACAAGAATTCCGCCAAGATCGGAAGTTTCGAAAACACCGTCGAATTCGTCGAGTGAATGGCAAAGCCAGCCATCCTGACCATCACGCTGCATCCTGCGCTCGATCTGTCGACCGAGGTTGACCAGGTGCAACCGGGCAAGAAGCTGCGCTGCGCGGTGCCTACGGTGAACCCCGGTGGCGGCGGGCTGAACGTGTCGCGTGCGCTGGCCCATCTGGGGCAGGGATCGGTTGCGCTGGTCGCGCTTGGCGGTGCGACGGGCAGCGAATTGGCCCGGCACCTGAAGGCCGAAGGCATCAAGGTCATCGCGCTTGAAGCCCCGGGTGACACTCGCCAGTCCCTGAGCGTCGCCGACAGACACAGCGGCGTGCAATACCGCTTTCTGCTGCCCGGCCCGGTCTGGAGCGCTGGGGATCAGGCCCTGCTCTTGACGCGGCTGAACAGCCTTTCAAAGCCCGGAACGCTTGCCGTGATCTCGGGAAGCCAACCCCGCGGCCTGCCTGCCGATTTTCCCCGCCAAATGGCATTGGCCCTGACGGGTTGTCGTGTTGTGGTGGACACCTCGGGCCCCGCCCTGGAACAGGCCATCGCCCGGCCCATCCCCGGGCTGGCGGTCTTGCGCATGGACAGCGATGAGGCCGAGGCGCTTGCAGGCCATCCCTTGCCCACCCCGCAGGCCAGCGCAGATTTCGCTGAAACGCTTCGCGCCAAGGGGGCTGCGGCCACGGCGATCGTGGCCCGGGGGGCAGAGGGCAATGTGCTGGTCAGCGCGGGGCTTCACCTGTTCGCCCGGCCGCCAAAGGTGCCGGTCATCAGCGCCATCGGCGCAGGCGACAGCTTTGTCGCCGGGCTCGTTCAGGCCATGGCCGGGAAACAGGGCTGGCCCGAAGCGCTGGCGTTGGCCACCGCCAGCGCCGCCGCGGCTGTGATGACCCCGGCAACCGAATTGTGCCGCGCCGCAGATGTCGCGCGGCTTTTGCCTCAGGTTGAAATCTCGGCCCTTTAAGGCGCTTTGTCAGCCCTCATCCCGCCAGCGCATCGCCATCGGGTAACGCCGGTCCAGCCACAGTGCCTTTTTCGTCAGCCGCGTGCCGGGGGCGGACTGAAAGCGCTTGTATTCGCTGATGTAAAGCAGATGCTCAACCTTCTTCACCGTGGCCCGATCATGGCCCTTGGCGACAATCTCGGCCACCGAAAGCTCCCGCTCGATCAGCCCATCCAGGATATCATCCAAGACCTCATAGGGCGGCAGGCTGTCCTGGTCCTTCTGGTTCTCGCGCAGCTCGGCTGACGGGGGCTTGTCGATCACCCGCGGCGGAATGACCACGCCCGCTGGCCCCTTCATCCAGGGCCGGTGGTTTTCATTGCGCCAGCAGCAGGTGGCAAAGACGCGGGTTTTGTAAAGGTCTTTTAACGGGTTATACCCACCGTTCATGTCCCCATAAATCGTGCAATAGCCGACCGCCATTTCCGATTTGTTGCCAGTGGTCAACAGCATCTCGCCGAACTTGTTCGACATGGCCATCAGCAGAACACCGCGCAACCGGCTTTGGATGTTTTCCTCGGTCACACCCGGTTGGGTTCCGGCGAACAAATCGGCCAGCGCCTCGCCCAATGCCGCTTGCAGGGCGGAAATTGACACCCTGTCCAGCCGCGTGCCCAGATTGCGCGCCACCTCGGCTGCGTCCTGCAAGGACGCCTCCGAGGTAAACCGCGATGGCAGCATGACGCAGCGCACGTTTTCGGCGCCAATCGCATCGGCGGCAATGGTGGCGACGATGGCGCTGTCAATCCCACCCGACAGGCCCAGAAGAACCCGTCTGAACCCGCATTTCGCCAGATAGTCCCGCGTCCCCATGACCATGGCATGATAATCGGCCTCGACGATGCGGGGCAGGCTGTCCATCAACCCTTGCTTTGCCCGCCAGCCTTCGGGCGTTTCCACAAAATCGACATGGGTGATCGAGGGCAGGAACTGCGGCATCTGCACCGCCAGTGCGCCGCCAGGGTTCACGACGAAAGACGCCCCGTCGAACACCTGATCGTCCTGCCCACCGATCATGTTGAGATAGACAAGCGGCAGGCCGGTTTCGACGACGCGGGCCACCATCAGATTGGTGCGCACGCTAGGCTTGCCGCGGTGATAGGGAGAGCCGTTCGGCACCAGCAAAATCTCTGCCCCGCTTTTGGCCAGTGTCTCGGAGACTTCCGAATGCCAGGCATCCTCGCAAATGGGCGATCCGATGCGAAGCGGGCCAACGCGGTAAGGCCCCTGCAACGGGGCGCTGGCAAAAAGGCGCTTTTCGTCAAACACCCCGTCGTTAGGCAATTCATGTTTAAGAACCGTCGCGGCAATGCGGCCGCCCTGAAAGATGTAATAGGCGTTGAACAACATCCCATCGCGGCTATGCGGCGCACCGATCCCCAAGGCCGGGCCATCCGTGATCCGACTGGCCAGCGCAGCCACCGCCCGCTCGGCAGCGGCGGCAAAAGCCGGCTTCAGGATCAGATCCTGCGTCTGATAGCCGGTGACGAACATTTCCGTCAGCGCCACCATGTCGGCCCCCGCCGCGCGGCCCTGTTCCCAGGCATCCATGGCCTGCGCAATATTGGCCTCGATCGCCCCGACAGTGGGGTTCAGCTGGGCCAGGGTAAGGCGAAAGGTCTGCGACATCAGGGAGGTTCCGGTACTGCTCGGGACAAGATTTAACAGGTTTGCAGGCAAGGAAAAGGCTCGGGGTCAGCCGCCCTCGCCCAGAAAACGCCCCGCGAAGTGATCGGCCACCCGCTGCACCTTGTCGCGACTTCCGAAAACGAAGGGCACACGCTGATGCAGGCTATGCACGCTCATCGCCAGAATGTTGCCCCGCCCATCAGTGGCCCGCCCCCCTGCCTGGACGGCAAGAAAGGCCATCGGGGCACATTCGTAAAGCAGCCGCAACCGTCCCGCCTCATACCCCTTGCGCCCATCGGCCGGATACAGAAACACGCCGCCCCGGACAAAGATCCGATGCGCCTCGGCCACCAGCGAGGCAATCCAGCGCATGTTGAAGTTCTTGCCCCGAGGCCCCTCGGTTCCGGCTAGACATTCATCGACAAAGGCGCGCACCGGTGCCTGCCAATGCCAATAATTCGAGGCATTGATCGCAAATTCGGCCACCTCATCGGGAAGGCGAACGGCCGCATCCGCCAGCACAAAGGCTCCCGCCTCCGGATCCAGCACATAACGCTGCACCCCGGCCCCAAAGGAACAGACCATGCCAACCTGCGGCCCATAGACCACATAGCCCGCCCCGATCTGCTCGGCCACCGGGCGCAGGAAACTGGCCTCGGGATCGGCCGCTGCCGGATAGATCGAAAAGATCGTGCCAACCGACACATTGGCGTCGATGTTTGACGATCCATCAAGTGGATCGATCGCCAGGGCCAGCGCCCCGTTGTCCAGCTCGATCACCGCCTCCTGCTCTTCCGAGGCATAATGCGCCACGCCGCCTGCGCGGGCCGCCGCCAGAAACAGGCCATCGGCAATCACATCCAGCGCCTTTTGCGAATCGCCATCCGCATTGGTCCCGGCCAATGCCCCCAGATGCTCGTCCACCCCATTGCGGGCAATGCGCCGCGCCAGAGCGATCGACGCCCCGGCCAGTGCATCCATCAAGGGCCAAAGAGCGGGTGGAACATGGCTGGGCGGAAATCGCGAGGGGGTCGGCGCATACATCGGCAGGCATCCTTTCTGATCGCCCCTAGATGCCGTGATCTGTCGGCGCTTGCCAGAGCCTTGCCGCCCCCCTAGTCTCCGCCCGTCCGTTCTTACTTCAAAAGGCGCAGTCATGCGGCAGCTTGGCCCGTTTCTTCCCGCAGCATTGCTTGCCATTGCACTCGCCGCTCAACCGACCCTCAGCCATGCTCAGGCCGAAGGCGAGGTCATTACCAAACAGTATAACGACGGCTCGGTCTATGAAGGCACCTTCAAGGATGGGCTTCAGGATGGCGTCGGCAGCTACCGGCTGCCCTCGGGCTTCAAATACGAAGGCGAATGGGTCAAGGGCCAGATCGAAGGCAACGGCCGCGCGCGCTATCCCAATGGCTCGGTCTATGAAGGGCGCTTTGTTGCAGGCAAACCCGATGGGCAGGGCAAGATCACCTTTGCCGATGGCGGCAGCTACGAAGGTGCCTGGAGCGCGGGCGAGATCACCGGAACCGGACGCGCGAGCTATGCCGACGGCTCAAGCTATGAGGGTGAATTCCTGTCCGGCAAACACCATGGCACCGGCACCTATCGCGACGGTCGCGGCCTTGTCTACGAAGGCACCTGGGAAAACGGGGTCAAGACCGGAAAGGGCCGGCTGAGCTATGCCGATGGCGCCGTCTATACCGGCAGCTTCGTCGCCGACCGACGCGAAGGCACCGGCACGCTGACCATGCCCGATGGTTTGACCTATGTGGGCCAATGGCGCAGCGGCCAGATAAACGGCATGGGCAAGCTGACCCAACCCTCGGGTGATGTCTATGAAGGCCATTTCAAGGATGGCATCCGCGACGGCGAGGGGCGCGTGACCTATGCCAATGGCGCGGTCTACGAAGGCACCTTCACCGCCGACCAGCGCCTGGGCCAGGGCCGGTTTACCGGCGCCGATGGCAGCCGTTATCAGGGCGCTTGGGTGAACGGCCGGATGGAAGGTATCGGTCAGATGACCTATGCCGACGGCGCGGTCTATCAGGGCAGCTTCAAGGACGATCTGCCCCATGGCACAGGCAAGATCACCTATCCCGACGGGTCCAGCTATGAGGGCGACTGGCAGGCCGGACAGATCACCGGCACCGGCACTCTAACCCGCGCCAACGGCACCAGCTACACCGGCACCCTCCTGAACGGCCAGCCAGAGGGCCGGGGCGTCATGAGCTATGCCGACGGCTACAGCTATGACGGCACCTGGAAGGCCGGCCAGCGCGACGGCAAAGGCAAGGCGAAATGGGCCGATGGCACAGCCTATGAAGGCGGCTTTGTCGCCGATCAACGCCAGGGCAAGGGGATCCTGACCCAACCCGACGTGTTCCGCTATGAAGGCGACTGGCAGGCCGGCGAAATGCAGGGCACCGGCAAGGCCACCTACCCCACAGACGACGTCTACGAAGGCGGCTTCGTCAAGGGCAAGCGCCAAGGCCCGGGCAAGCTGACTTACAAGAACGGCGAAATCTCCGAAGGTCTGTGGGAAAACGGCATCCTGACCGCCCCGCTCCCCACCTCTGCGACGCCCAGAGCCGAGCCCGCCCCGTCGACCACGCCCTGAGCCGGGTTCATCTTGGTCCCAAATACCCCCGCCGCAGGCTCCCGCCGCCAGAACACGAGCTCGGCGCCGTCAGGTCTGTTCCCTGCCAGTTCCGAAGCAGCCGTCGGCTAGCCGCCCCAGACCGCCTCGATCAGCCCGCGCAGGGAATTGCCCACCCAAAGCCTGACACGGGGCAGGTCCTGCACCATCAACACCTCCTCGGGGCAGGCCAGTTCCGCGCGCAGCACCCCCGGCAACAGGCCCGAGGCAAGGGGCGGCGTGCGCATCCCCTCACCGCGGTCAAAGAACAGTGTGGTGATCGACCCGTCGCACACCTCGTCGCGCTCATTGCGCAAGATCACCTCGTCCACCCCCTCAGGCAGGGCCGCGCGGGCCGCGTCATAGGCGGCGCGGTTGGTGGACTTCACCCTCAGCCAAGGATCTTGCGAGGCAAGGCGCTCTTGCGACAGTGCCAGCCGCCATGAGGCGCGGGCTTCCGGCAGCGCGGCCTGCCTGCGCTCGAACCGGCCCTCGGTATCCAGCGTCAGACGCAGCCGCAGGCCCTGCGCCGGATCGGCCTCAACCACCCGATCAAATCCCGCGAGGTCGAACCCCCAGCCCAGCGCCGCCGCACCGCGCGCCATGCGCGCCCGGTGCAAGGCGCGCCGCTCTGGTGCCGCATCGGCCCGCAAAGTCTCGATCAGCCTCAGCCCCGGCTGACCAGCCCCTGCACGTAGCGCGCTTTCCACAAGGCCTCCTCCCATTCCTCCTCTGCCGTGCTGTCCTGCACCACACCACCGCCCACGTTCAGCACGATCTCTTCGCCCGTCACCGACAGGGTGCGGATCGCGACGTTGAAACGCGCAGCACCATCCGGCGCCATCCAGCCGATCGCCCCGCAATAGGCGCCGCGCGCAAAAGGCTCCACCTCGCGGATGATCTCCATGGCGCGGATCTTCGGCGCCCCGGTGATCGACCCACAGGGGAACAGGGCCTCCATCACCCCCGCCATCGACGGCGCTTCCACCAGATCCCCGACCACGGTCGAGACCATCTGATGAACGGTGGCATAGCTTTCCACCGCAAAAAGCTTTGGCACCTTGACGCTGCCAACCTTGGCCACGCGTGAGATGTCATTGCGCAGAAGGTCCACGATCATCAGGTTTTCGGCCTGCCCCTTCTCGCTGGCCCGCAACGCTTCGGCCAGCTCGCCATCGCGCACCGGATCGGCATCGCGCGGCGCAGTGCCCTTCATCGGGCGCGCCTCGATCCAGCCCGCAGCCGTGACCGAGATGAACAGTTCGGGGCTGCGCGAGACCAGAACCGGCCCGACCCCAAGATCGACGAAAGCCCCCCGCCCCACCGCCTGCCGGGCGCGCAGCGCGCCATAAAGGCCCAGGGCGCTGCCCTGCAACAGCCGTGTGCGCATCGGAAAGGTCAGGTTGATCTGATAGCAATCACCCGCACCGATATAGGCCATCACCTTTGCCATCGCCGCGTCATAGGCTGCGCGCGACACCATCGGCTCAACCGGGGCAAGTGCGACGCCCTTCGCAAGCTCTGCCGCACGCTCCAACATCAGCCCCGCATCCCCGGGTCCCGAAAAGACGCCAAAGGCGGCTCGGGGCC
>VGDH01000062.1 GCA_016869835.1 Alphaproteobacteria bacterium | reverse complement strand
ACCAAAATACTTGGTGATCGCTGCCGTCAGCGTCGTCTTGCCATGGTCAACGTGGCCAATCGTGCCAATGTTGACGTGCGGTTTCGTCCGTTCAAACTTTGCCTTTGCCATGTCGGGCGCCCTTGCTTCTGAGGAGGCCCAGAGGGCCCTCGTGTTCCACGGGCGGGCACTTATCTGCCTGGCGGGGAAAAATCAAGACCTGCCGGGCCAAAGCCGCCGGATTGCGCCGCAGGAACGGCCGGCCGTGGCCCCATCAAAGTCTCGAACTTTGGCAGGTCCTATTCCGTCACCGCTGGCACCGGTGCCGCTGCGGTAGGCACGGCTGGGGGCGTGGCGTTGAAGGTCGTGACTGTCGGGGTTGGGGCGGTCGCAAGTGGGGGCAGGCCGAACCATTCGGGGTTTTCCAAAAGCCAGCCCTCAACCGCCTTCGCGGCATTAAAGGACAAGATCTCCATCTGCTTGGCAGCCGACTGTGTCAGGCCCGACCCCAGCACGGTTTCGCGAGACATCTTTTCCATGACGATGATCTGCTTGCCCTCTTCGTTCAGCTTTTTCTGCGCGGCATCGTCCCAGATCGTCACGGTGATTCCCAAGGCGGATTTGGGGTTCAGGACCAAGGGCACACCAGGGGGCGCCAGGGCAAAGGCGTCAATCGAAATGCCGATATTGTAAAGCTTTTCGCCCTCATAGCGGCCAAAGCGCTCTTCCATGGCCTTTTCAAGGGCTGCTTCCCATTGCTGGGGGGTCGCGTTACGCGAAATCGGCACCTTCTGCATGTTCGAGGTGACCACGATATTGTGACCCAGCGCGAAATCCCCCAAGGGCACCGGCGGCTCGGTCAGGTCATTGATCTGGCAGGCCGATAGGCCGAAGCCACAACCAAGCACTAGAAAAGCAGCACGCAAGAATCGCATCTGGAAAACTCCGAAGGGGCAGCTTCTTGGCTTGGGATACAGCCGCCGGGCCCTGCGCGCAACCATGGGCCAACGCGCCACCCCTTGCGGCCCATCACGAGATTGTTAGGCTGCCCGCTGCGCAACGAGAGTTCCGAAATGACAGACAGCCCTGAAAAGCTTGCCCTGATAATGGGGCTTGATATCCCGGATTTTGACCGCATCGGCTATTACGGTGCCGACTACGGCACGATGAAACCCTATCATCGCATCGGCAATCTGCTGTTCCTGTCAGGCCATGTCGCCCAGATTGGCACCGAGATTACCCACAAGGGAAGGCTGGGCCAGGATCTGACGACTGAACAGGGCTATGCCGCCGCGCGCCAGACCGGGCTGAACGTCCTGGGCGGCATCAAGCAGGCAGTCGGGAGCCTGGATCACGTCAAGTCGATCGTGCGGACCCTGAATTTCGTGGTCTGCACCCCCGATTACGAGGGCGCCCACAAGGTCTCTTCCGGGCTGTCAGACCTCTTTGTTGAGGTCTTTGGCCGCGAACGGGGCCTCGGGGGACGGGCGACCATCGGTGTCATGGCCCTTGCGGGCGGGGTCTGCTTTGAGACCTGGGCGACGGTCGAGTTGGTGGACGGCTGCCCCTGACCCCCCAGACCCGCCTGGAAAACGGCCGAATTGGGTGGGCCTTGCCGGGGAAATGCAGGTGAGCCTCGCTCATCTGACCCAAAGCACAGATCACCGCATCCGCGGCTTGGGCGGTGCGGTCACGACAAGGCCGCCAGCAAGTCCATCGCGGTGATCTGATCAAACTGGACATGGCGCTGCATCAGCGCCTCAGCCCCTGACGCATCGCGCGCCACGATCAGGCGGGCGATCTCGCGGTGTTCGCGGGCCGATTGGGCGATGGCGCCTGCATAGTGATAGCGCGCGCGGTAATAGGCCAAAAGCTTGCGCGCATTGGTCTTGATCATCTCGGTCAGGAAGGTGTTACCGGCAGCCAGGGCAACCATTTCGTGAAAACGCAGGTTGAGCTGGTAATAGACGTCAGGCTCTGCGTCGCCCTTTTCGGCAGCGTGGCGCTCGCAGGCCTGCACCGCTGCCTCAAGCCGGTCGGCCCAACCGGCCGAAAGCCGCCGCGCTGCAAGCCCGGCCGCCTGACCTTCCAGCTTTGCATGCACCTCAAGGATAGCAAGGAACTCTTCAAGCGTCGGACGAAACAGTGTTGCGCCCTTGCGGGGATGGCGCCGGATCAGTCCAACGGCTTCAAGCTGCAAGAGCGCCTCGCGCACCGGGGTTCGCGAAACCGAAAACTCTGCAACAAGGGCAGACTCGTCAATCAAGTCGCCCGGCTTCAGCCGCCCGATGTCGATCCACTGCATGATCGTTTCGATCAATGTTTCGGTCTGTCCTGCCATGGACCTGAAAAAGCGCGAAATGCAGGGCCAGTAAAGCCGAAAAGCGCAGCCGGAGGCAAAACCAGAGGCTGAGACACAGCTTCGGATCACGACAACAGCAGACTGCCCCAGCAGAATCCAGCGACTGCGACGGTATCGGATGCATCCCAACTACCTGTCGCATAAAAACCATAATTGATACCAAATGCAGGATTAATTGTTACCCAAAGTAAGCTTTTTCGAACTCGACACTAGAAATTGTGTCCATTCCCGAATATTGGTGGTGGCAAGCGGCCCGCGGAGACGGGTCCATAACAATATGCCGAGCGTGTCAGTTCGGCCTTGAGGCGGAGTGGTATTATGGTAGCAGCGATTGATCTCGCTGTCCGCGGACTTGCGGGCGGGTCCCAACTTGGCAGCGTGGCTGGCGAGGGCCAGGGCAACTTCATTCAGGTCGGCGCGGGTGACAGCATTTCGCTGAATCTCTCGCGCGCCTCCATCATCGGCTACGAACGTCAGGGCGGTGATCTTGTTATCCAACTTGCCGATGGGCGGAGCATTGTCCTGTCCGGCTATTTCGATGCCGCAGCAGCGGGCGAAAACAAGCTTTACCTGTCCGACAGTGGCACGATCACCGAGGTCCTGATTTCGGACAGCGGTGATGGCGCACTTTTCGCCGAATACGGCGCGGTTCAGGGTTGGGCGGTTACGCCGCAGGTGATCCGCTGCCAGAGGGTCGCTATAGCCTGTCGCTGGAAAGCTATTCAGGAGACACGCTCCTCGGCGAAAGCCCGGTTGAATCCTATGCCCGCATCATGGAGGCCCGCAACGGCGCAGCCGGGGCGACCCTGGTTCTGGAAGGTGGGGTCGAAGTGCCTGCCTCGGCCATCACCGCGCTTCGGGTGCCAGCGGCCCTCGCCCCTTCGTCCTGACGCCGATCATACTGCCAACGGACAAGCCTTGCCCTGACGGCGGCAGGGCAAGATCAGATCAAGCGGCCCAGCCACACGCCGATGCCCAGCAAGGCACAGGCGAGAACCAGTTGTGCCAGCCTGCGCCTTGTGCGCGGCGGTTTCATGGGCGGCGGCGCATCAGCCTGTGCGATCAGTGCCGCCTCGACCAAATGCGGAAGACGCGGGCCAAAGCGCGCCAGCACTCGGGCGGTTTGCGCCAGATCACGCAGCAGAGTCAACGGCCCAAGATTGCGGCTGATGTATTCCTCGACGACCGGCTTTGCGACCTGCCAGATGTTGATATGCGGGTCCAAAGACCGCGCCACACCTTCGACCACCACCATGGTGCGCTGCAGATGGATAAGCTCGGTCCGCGTTTCCATGCCAAAGCGTTCGGTAACTTCGAACAGGAAGGACAACAGCCGTGCCATGGAAACCCGGCTGGCCTCGATCCCGAAGATCGGTTCACCCACTGCGCGCAAGGCCCGGGCGAATTCGTCGATGTCACGGTCAGCCGGCACATAGCCGGCCTCGAAATGCACCTCTGCGACGCGGCGATAGTCGCGCCGGATAAAGCCATAAAGGATCTCGGCATAGACGCGGCGGGTGTACTCGTCGATCCGACCCATGATCCCGAAATCATAGGCAATCAGATCGCCATTTGCCGCCACCTTCAGATTGCCTTGATGCATGTCGCCGTGAAACAGCCCATCGCGCAGCGCATGCGACAGGAAAAGCGACAGGACCCGCGCGCCAAGCGCCACCCGGTCATGCCCTGCGGCATCAATCGCGGCATTGTCCGAAAGCGCAATCCCCTCGGCCCAGCCCAGTGTCATCACACGGCGGCCCGACAAGGACCAGATCGGCACCGGCACCTGAAAGCCCTGATCATCTTTGGTATTCTCGGCAAACTCTGACGCGGCCGAAGCTTCAAGCCGCAAGTCCAGTTCGCCCATCACCACGCCCTCGAAATGGGCGATCACATCTACCGGGCGCAGACGGCGCGAGAAGGGGGCCAGATACTCGATTGTCCGCGCGGCGAAATAGAACGCATCCAGATCGCGGCGAAAGGCGCGTTCGATACTCGGGCGCAGCACCTTGACGGCCACCTCCTGCCCCGTTTCAGCTACCCGCGCCCGATGAACCTGCGCGATCGAGGCGGCAGCTACGGGCTCGGAAAACGCGGAAAACAGCGCTTCGACCGGCGCGCCAAGCTCGGCCACGATCATCGCCTGTGCCTCGGCCATTGAAAAGGCGGGCAGCTTGTCCTGAAGGTATTTCAACTGATCGGCCAGTTCCTGACCCACGATGTCTGGCCGGGTTGACAGGATCTGACCGAACTTGATGTAGGCCGGGCCCAGCGCTGTCAGCGCGCGCGTCAGGGGCGGAAGCGCCGGGTCGCCGCGCAGGCCCAGCCATTTGAAGGGCCATCCCAGAAGCCAGGCCGCAAAGCGCAGCCGCGCGGGCGCTTCAAACGCCTGCAGCACCACCTCCATCGCCCCGCTGCGTTCAAAGGTCGCCCCGGTGCGGATCAGCCGCCAGATGTTGTGCGGCCCCCGCATCAGATCTTCCAGCCCGAATGAAGCGCTGCAATGCCCATGGTCAGGTTGCGGTATTTGGCCTGGGCAAAGCCCGCCTGCCGGATCATGCCAAGAAAGGTATCCTGATCGGGAAACTTGCGAATGGATTCGACCAGATACTGATAGCTGTCGCGGTCATTGGCCACGATCTGGCCCATGACGGGAATGATGTTGAAGGAATACAGGTCATAGACCTTTTGCATCAGCTCATTCGGTATCTGGCTGAACTCCAGCACCATCAGCCGCCCGCCAGGTTTCAGCACGCGGTAGGCCTCTTTCAAGGCATCCGGCACCCGCACCACGTTCCGGATGCCGAAACTGATGGTGTAGACGTCAAAGGAATTGTCCGGAAACGGCAGCGCCATGGCATCGCCCACCACCCAATCAAGGCTGCCCGCCATTTGCTCGGCCTCGGCGCGCTTGCGACCCTCGATCAGCATCGGCTCGGTCATGTCGCAGACCACCGCCGTCGCCCCCGGCGCGCGTTTCAGGAACCGAAACGCCACGTCACCTGTGCCGCCCGCCACATCCAGAAGCCGCTGGCCGGGCCGTGGGGCCAGCCAATCCATCATGGCATCTTTCCAGACCCGATGGATTCCCATGCTCATCAGGTCATTCATCACGTCATATTTCGACGCCACCCGGCTGAACACGCCATGCACCATTCCCGCCTTTTCGCCCTCGGGGACGGTCTGGAACCCGAAGTGGGTGGTGCTATCGTCGGTCTTTGGCGCGGTCATCGGGGCTTGCCTTCCATGAGCTTGCGCACCTTATAGGGGGGAAGCCCCCAACCCTCAATGCCGGCACGAGGTCGCATGCCCGAACTTCCCGAAGTTGAAACCGTCCGCATGGGCCTTTTGCCGGTGATGGAGGGCAAGCGCATTGAACATGCGGCGGTGAACCGGCCGGACCTGCGTTGGCCCTTCCCGACGCAGATGGCCGAACGGCTGACCGGCGCGCAGGTGCTGCGGTTGCGGCGGCGGTCCAAGTATATTCTGGCCGACCTGTCGACGGATGAAACCCTGCTGATCCACCTTGGCATGTCAGGCCGGATGCTGATTTCAGGGGCGCAGCTTGGCCAGTTTCATCACCACCACCCCGCGCCCGCCAAGCATGACCATGTGGTGCTGGATATGGAGGGTGGCGCGCGGGTGACGTTCAACGACGCCCGCCGCTTTGGCGCTATGGACCTGTTGCCAACCGCCAGCGCCAAACGCCACCCGCTTTTGTCAGGGATCGGCCCCGAACCCTTGGGCAACGATTTCCATGAAGCGCATCTGGCATCCCGCCTGAAAGGGCGCGCCACGCCGATCAAATCGGCGCTGCTTGACCAGCACAATGTTGCGGGACTGGGCAACATTTACGTCTGCGAAGTGCTTTTCCGGGCACAGATCAGCCCGCTGCGGCTGGCACGCGACGTCACGTCACGCGAGGTCGCGCGCCTTGTGCCGATCATCCGCGATGTCCTGTCCGAGGCGATTGCGGCAGGCGGTTCATCCCTGCGCGACTACCGCCAAGCCGATGGTGAGCTTGGATATTTTCAGCATACCTTCCGCGTCTATGACCGCGAGGGCGAACCCTGTCCGACCCTCGGTTGCCGCAGCCTGATCGCCCGCACGGTGCAATCGGGCCGGTCCTCCTTTCACTGCCCAACCTGCCAGAGATGACTTGATAACGCCTGCGTTACTGGTAGGAGTCCGCGCAACAAGAACACAGGAGCCACTGCCATGGCCTATGAAACCCTGATCGTCGAAGTCGAAGACTATACCTGTCTCATCCGGCTCAATCGCCCCGACGCGATGAACGCGCTGAACCTCAAGCTGATGTCGGAACTGGCCGAGGCGATGACCGCCGCCGACCGCAACGACAAGGTGCGGTGCATTGTCCTGACGGGTTCGGACAAGGCCTTTGCCGCCGGGGCCGACGTGCGCGAGATGGCCGAGAAATCCTATGTCGATGTCTATTTCGACGATCTCTTCGGCCCAGAGGCCGAGGCGATTGCCCGGGTTCGCAAACCCGTGATTGCCGCCGTCGCAGGCTATTGCCTTGGGGGTGGCTGCGAGCTTGCCATGATGTGCGATTTCATCATCGCCGCCGACAGCGCCAAGTTCGGCCAGCCCGAGATCAATCTGGGAATCGTCGCCGGCATGGGCGGCACCCAGCGTCTGACGCGGGCCATTGGCAAGGCCAAGGCGATGGACATGAACCTGACCGGTCGCTTCATGGATGCAGTCGAGGCTGAGCGCGCCGGCCTGGTCAGCCGCGTGGTTCCTGCCGCCCAATTGCGCGACGAGGTCATGAAATGCGCCGCCAAGATTGCCGAGAAATCGGCCGTCATTACCATGGCGGTAAAGGAATCGGTCAACCGGGCGTTGGAAACCACGCTGCGCGAGGGGCTTTTGTTCGAACGTCGCGCCTTTCACGCGGCCTTTGCGACCGAGGACCAGAAGGAAGGCATGGCTGCCTTTATCGAAAAGCGCCAGCCACAGTTCCGCGATCGCTGATTTCGGTTGCATTTCCCGGCCAGGGGGGCTAGCCAGCGCCCCACAAGCGCGTGGGCCCGCTTAAGGCGTGAACGATTCTCCTTCAGACGAAGGGGGCTTCTGGCTTTCGTGCGATCAGAAAGACACAAGACCCGAAGAGAGTTCAGCCCATGGCAAATACCGCCCAGTCCAAAAAGCGCGCCCGTCAGGCCGAGGCCCGTCAGGACGTCAACAAAGCCCGCCGCTCGCGTATCCGCACCTTCCTGCGCAAGGTTGAAGAAGCGCTGGCTTCCGGCAACGCCGATGCCGCCGCAACCGCGCTGGCCGCTGCCCAGCCCGAGCTGATGCGCGGTGTGACCAAGGGCGTTCTGCACAAGAACACCGCCTCGCGCAAAATGTCGCGCCTGACCTCGCGGGTCAAAGCTTTGGCCGCGCCGAAGGCCTGATCCGACGTTAACCGATTCTTTACTTTTTGGGGGCGCTCCTGCGGGATGCGCCCCTTTTTCCGTCCAAAAGCCCGCGATGTTCTGGCCCTTTCCAAGCTTTCGCAAGCCACGGCGTTGCCATTTTGCACAGCTCTTGGGATTCGCTCAGGCCAAAGCCTGTCAAGAGCAGAGTTCGGTTGCGCCCCATCATTGCAGATTGCTAGCTTGGCACTGCGATTCACGTCCACTCGGGGAACATAGCGCAATCTTGACCGACACCGCGTTGCAGCCAGACCTGCCTAGCTGCGCAAAAACAAGAAAAGTCGCTCAGGATCATTGCGTTAATCAGTCTGCTGCCTGCGCAGTCTGAGGAGCTGGAACGATTGAGGCATCAGGGCTGTTTCTGATGCCATGGTTGTTTTGGTCTATGTCATGTTCCGGGCTTGCCCTTCTGGGCACGGCCCGGCGGTTCCTGATGTCTTAGGTGGTCTGGTTTCGCCGTAAATGGTGAAGCAAGAAAATCAATGTGCCGCCGGTCTTTGCCCGGTAAGGCCGGGGACGGAAGAAGAATGACCAACGAGGCCTGGGGTAAACTGCGCGAAGATCTGATCAAGCGCATTGGCCGCAACAACTACACGACCTGGATCGAACCGATTCGTCTGGCAGAGGTGCGTGGCCCCCTTGCGCGCTTTGAAGTCCCCACCAGCTTTTTCGGCGATTGGGTCTCGCGCAATTTTGCCGATCACATTCTCAAACATCTGAATGCCTCGGGCCAAGAGGTTTCGCGGCTGGAATTCTTTGTTCCGGCGACCGAGGCCGCCGCCCCCACCGCGCGCGCTTTGGCCGCGCCCGGAAAACCCCGCCCGAAACTGGCCCAGCGCCGCCCAGCGGCGGACGACGATCTGCCCGGCGCGGCACTGGATGCCCGCTTTACCTTTGACAGCTTTGTCGTAGGCAAGCCCAATGAACTGGCCCATGCCGCCGCCCGCCGAGTGGCCGAGGGCGGGCCTGTCATCTTCAACCCGCTGTTCCTCTACGGCGGCGTGGGACTGGGCAAGACCCACCTGATGCACGCGATCGCCCATGAGCTGAACGCCCGCCAGCCCGATCTGAGGGTGCTTTATCTGTCTGCCGAACAGTTCATGTATCGCTTTGTCCAAGCGCTCCGCGACAAGCAGATCATGGACTTCAAGGAGATCTTCCGCTCGGTCGATGTGCTGATGGTGGATGACGTGCAGTTCATTGCCGGCAAGGACAGCACGCAAGAGGAATTCTTCCACACCTTCAATGCGCTGGTTGACCAGAACAAGCAGATCGTGATTTCCGCTGACCGCGCGCCGGGCGAGATCAAGGATCTGGAGGACCGCATCAAGAGCCGCCTGCAATGCGGCCTTGTGGTGGACCTGCATCCCACCGATTACGAACTGCGCCTTGGCATTCTGCAGCAGAAAGCCGAATTCTATCGCCAGCAATATCCCGGGCTGCAGATTGCCCAGGGCGTGCTGGACTTTCTGGCCCATCGCATCACCACGAATGTCCGCGTGCTGGAAGGCGCGCTGACCCGGCTTTTTGCCTTTGCCTCGCTGGTGGGACGCGAGATTACGCTGGAACTGGCACAGGACTGCCTGGCAGATATTCTGCGCGCCTCGGACCGCAAGCTGACGATCGAGGAAATCCAGCGCAAGGTGGCCGAGCATTACAACATCCGCCTTTCCGACATGATCGGCCCCAAGCGGTTGCGCAACATTGCGCGGCCACGCCAGGTGGCGATGTATCTGGCCAAGCAGTTGACGCCGCGGTCCTTGCCAGAGATCGGCCGCCGCTTTGGCGGGCGCGATCACACCACCATCATGCATGGGGTGAAGAAGATCGAGGAACTGATGTCGACGGACAGCCAGTTGAATGATGATCTGAACCTCTTGAAGCGGCTGCTTCAGGGCTGATGCGGGCGGGCCTTGACGGGCCCGTCAAACCCCAGCAATGTCGCGAAAACTCATGTAACCGGCGGTTGCCGGAACGGTCCTCTGTCCCTTTCGGCAGGGTGACGAAGGGATGGTAGGAATGAAACTCTCGATCGAACGCGGAACGCTTCTCAAGGCGTTGGCTCAGGCCCAGTCTGTCGTCGAACGCCGGAATACAATTCCGATCCTTGCAAATGTGCTGATTGAGGCCGAAGGCGCGCAGGTGTCGTTCCGCGCCACCGATCTTGACATCGAGGTTGTGGACCGTGCTGCCGCCATGGTGGAGCGCGCCGGTGCCACCACCGTCTCGGCGGTGATGCTGCATGAGATCGTCCGCAAACTGCCTGATGGCGCATTGATCAATCTGGCGGAAGATGCCGCCTCGGGCCGATTGGCCATCACTGCGGGGCGGTCAAGCTTCAACCTGGCCACCCTGCCGCGTGAAGACTTCCCGGTCATGGCCTCGTCTGAGTATTCGTCGAATTTCTCGGCCCCTGCCCCTGTGCTGCGGCGGCTGTTCGACAAGGCAAAATTCGCAATTTCCACCGAAGAGACGCGTTATTACCTCAACGGGGTCTATATGCACACCGCGCAGGGTGAGGCGGGTGCCGTCCTTCGCGGTGTGGCGACCGACGGCCACCGTCTGGCGCGCATCGATGCGGCTTTGCCGGATGGCGCGGCCGGCATGCCCGGCGTGATCGTCCCGCGCAAGACCGTGAACGAATTGCGCAAGCTTTTGGATGATGATGAGGCGCAGATCGCGGTATCGGTTTCGGAAACCAAGGTGCGCTTTGCCACCCCGGCGATTACCCTGACGTCAAAGGTGATCGACGGAACCTTCCCCGATTACACCCGTGTCATCCCGACCGGCAATACCCGGCGGCTGGAGGTGGACGCCAGCGAATTCGCCAAGGCCGTGGATCGCGTGGCCACCGTGTCCTCGGAACGCTCGCGCGCGGTGAAACTGTCGCTGGACGAGGACCGGCTGATTCTTTCGGTCAACGCACCCGATTCCGGGGCGGCTGAGGAAGAGCTTGCCGTTGCCTATGGCGATGAACGTCTGGAAATCGGGTTCAACGCCAAGTATTTGCTGGAAATCGCCAGCCAGGTTGACCGCGAAAATGCGGTGTTCCTGTTCAACTCCTCGGGCGATCCGACCCTGATGCGCGAAGGCAATGACACAAGCGCAGTCTATGTCGTGATGCCGATGCGCGTGTGACGAACCCCGGGGGCCGGCCCCCGGACCCCCGGGATATTTATGAACAGATGAAAGGCGTTGGCGTTGAGTGGGCTTGCCATCACATCGCTGACGCTTTCGCATTTCCGCAGCCATAAATCGGCCCGGTTCAGCTTTGACGGTCGGCCTGTGGCTTTGGTCGGTGCCAATGGCGTGGGCAAGACCAACATACTGGAAGCGGTGTCGTTGTTGTCTCCGGGGCGCGGGCTGCGCCGGGCGGCGACCGAAGAGTTGGCGCGTCGGCCCGAGGCGGTGGGCTGGAGGGTCTCCGCTGTCGTTCAAGGCATTGCGGCAGACCATGAGATCGAGACCGGCGCCGAACCGGGAGAGGCGCGCAGCCTGCGCATTGATGGCAAGCCGGCTGCGCAAAGCGCACTTGGACGCATCTTCCGTATCCTGTGGCTGGTGCCTGCGATGGACAGGCTGTGGATCGAGGCGGCCGAGGGGCGGCGGCGGTTTCTGGACCGAATCACCCTGTCTTTTATGCCAGACCATGCCGAGGTGAGCCTGGCCTATGACAAGGCGATGCGCGACCGCAACCGGCTGCTCAAGGATCAGGTCAGTGATGCGCGCTGGTACAGCGCGCTTGAGGCGCAGATGGTCGAGGCAGGCACGGCGCTGATTGCCAACCGGCAGGCCGCCTTGGCGCGGCTGGCACGGGCGCAGGAGGTTGGCTCGGCTTTTCCGCGGGCCGAGATGATGCTGACCGGCCCCGAGGGGGAGCCGGATCTGCCCGCCGAAGACCTTGCGCTGGCCCTGTCCGAGGGGCGGCGGCGTGACATGGCCGCCGGGCGCACCTTGCAAGGGCCCCATCGCAGCGATCTGCGGGCGATCTATGTCTCGAAAGGGGCAGATGCGGGCCAATGTTCAACCGGCGAGCAAAAGGCGCTGCTTATCAGCCTGATTCTGGCCAATGCCCGGGCCCTCGCTGCCGATCTTGGCCGCGCTCCGGTGATCCTGCTGGATGAGGTGGCGGCCCATCTGGACATTTCGCGCCGCGCCGCCCTTTATGACGAAATCTGCGCCTTGGGCGCGCAGGCGATCATGACAGGCACCGAGGAAGGTCTGTTCGAGGCGCTGGGACAGCGCGGATCGGTGGTGACGATCACCGAGGACCAGGGAGTTACAAGGATTTCCCAATGACGATCTCGTGGGTGGAACTTGGCATCTATGCCCTTGGCATGATGGGCCTTTGGGCCGTGCCTGGCCCTGTCTGGGTGGCGCTTCTGGCGCGCGCCTTGTCGGGAGGCATGGCTGCGGCCTGGCCCTTGGCGGTGGGGGTGGCGCTGGGCGATCTCGTCTGGCCCTTGCTGGCCATTCTGGGCCTCACATGGGTGGAAAGCGCTTATGGAGACATCCTTTCGCTGCTCCGCTGGGCGGCGGCGGTGATTTTTCTGGCCATGGGAGTGATGCTGATCCGCAAGTCGGGCAGCCTGGGCGGGGCTGACAGCCGATTGACGAAGCCGGGGCTTTGGGCAGGGTTTTCCGTGGGCCTTGCGGCCGTGATCGGCAACCCAAAGGCGATCTTGTTCTACATGGGCGCTTTGCCGGGTTTCTTCAGCCTGGGAAGCCTGACGGCGATGGATACCGCGCTGATCATCTCTGTTTCGGCCTTGGTGCCGATGGCCGGCAACCTTGTCCTCGCGCTTTTCCTGGACCGCGCGCGACAGCTTTTGCAAAGCCCCGAGTCCGTGCGTCGGTTGAACGTGTTTTCGGGGATATTGCTGATCGGCGTCGCTTTGGTCATCCCTTTCCTTTGACCACCAAATCTTGTGTCCAAGACGTGACATTGCCCCCCTGAACCGCTATAAGTCGCGGACAATTCAAGGGGTAAAGACCACATGGCCGAAGAGCCCAAGAAGCCTGAAAGCTACGGCGCAGATTCGATCAAAGTTCTCAAGGGGTTAGAAGCTGTTCGCAAGCGCCCCGGAATGTACATTGGTGACACCGACGACGGGTCGGGTCTGCATCACATGGTCTATGAGGTGGTGGACAATGGCATTGATGAGGCACTGGCCGGCCATGCCACCGCCGTTACGGTAAAGATCCACGCCGACAGTTCGGTTTCCGTGCGTGACAACGGGCGTGGAATTCCGGTGGACATGCACAAGGAAGAGGGTGTTTCGGCGGCCGAGGTCATCATGACCCAGCTGCACGCGGGCGGGAAATTCAACAACACCGATGAGGGCGGCAACGCCTATAAGGTGTCGGGCGGTCTGCACGGTGTGGGCGTGTCAGTGGTCAACGCCCTGTCGGAATGGTTGGAGCTGACCGTCTGCCGCAACGACAAGGAATATCGCGCGCGGTTCGAGCATGGCGAATGTACGGTGCATGTGCATGAGGTTGGCCCCGCCCCCGGTCAGCGCGGCACCGAGGTGCGCTTTCTGGCATCGGCCAAGACCAATGCCCCCGACGGCACCTTTTCGAACCTCGATTACAGCTTCAAGACGCTAGAGCACCGGCTGCGGGAACTTGCGTTCCTGAACTCGGGCGTGCGGATCATCATCGAGGACGAGCGTCCCGCCGAGCCGCTGCGGACCGAGCTTTTCTACGAAGGCGGCGTGCGCGAATTCGTCAAATACATTGACCGCTCGAAGACCTCGATCATGGCAGAACCCATTTACATGGTGGGTGAACGCGCCGGCATCACGATTGAGGTCGCGATGTGGTGGAACGACAGCTACAATGAAATGGTGCTACCTTTCACCAACAACATCCCGCAGCGCGACGGCGGCACCCATTTGGCAGGCTTTCGCGGGGCGCTGACCCGCACGATCAATGCCTATGCGCAGTCCTCAGGCATCGCAAAGAAGGAAAAGGTTGATTTCACGGGCGACGACGCGCGTGAAGGACTGACCTGCGTGCTTTCGGTCAAGGTGCCGGACCCCAAATTCTCAAGCCAGACCAAGGACAAGCTGGTGTCGTCCGAGGTTCGTCCGGCAGTGGAGAATCTGGTCAACGAAAAGCTGGCTGAATGGTTTGAAGAAAATCCTGCCAATGCAAAGACCATTGTCAGCAAGATCATCGAGGCCGCGCTGGCCCGCGAGGCGGCCCGCAAGGCGCGCGAGTTGACGCGGCGCAAGACGGCGCTGGATGTGGCCTCTTTGCCCGGAAAGCTGGCCGATTGCCAAGAGCGTGACCCCTCCAAGTCCGAACTCTTCCTCGTCGAAGGGGATTCGGCCGGAGGCTCGGCCAAACAGGGGCGGTCGCGCAGCAACCAGGCCGTTTTGCCCCTGCGCGGCAAGATCCTGAACGTCGAACGCGCAAGGTTTGACCGGATGCTGTCCAGTCAGGAAATCGGCACCCTGATTACAGCGCTGGGCACCGGGATCGGGCGCGATGAGTTCAACATCGAAAAGCTGCGCTACCACAAGGTCGTCATCATGACCGACGCCGACGTGGACGGCGCACATATCCGCACGCTGCTTTTGACCTTCTTCTTCCGGCAGATGCCGGAGTTGATCGAGGGGGGATACCTCTATATCGCCCAGCCGCCACTCTACAAAGTGGCGCGTGGCAAGTCCGAAGTGTACCTGAAGGATCAGGCCGCGCTTGAGGATTATCTGGTCGAGATGGGCATCGAAGGTGCGGTCCTGCGCCTGCAGACCGGCGAAGAGATCGCCGGGGCCGACCTTGCCCGTGTGGTTGAGGCGGCCCGCGCCTTCCGCAAGGCGCTGGACAGTTTTCCAACCCATTACCCCCGCGCTATTCTTGAGCAAGCCGCTTTGGCCGGGGCCTTCGATGCAGGCCGCGCCGATGCCGATCTGCAGGCCGTTGCCGATGCTGTCGCCGCACGGCTGAACATGGTGGCTGTCGAGTATGAAAAGGGCTGGACCGGCCGCATCACGCAAGAGCATGGCATCCGGCTAAGCCGGATCCTGCGCGGGGTAGAAGAGCTGCGCACGCTTGATGGCGCCGTGCTGCGCTCGGGAGAGGCACGGCGGTTGGCGGGTCTGGCGGGCCAGCATCGTGACGTTTACGCCGCCCCCGGCCGCCTGGTCCGCAAAGACCGTGAACAGCTGGTTCATGGGCCGATCGACCTTTTGAAATCAATTCTGGCCGAGGGCGAAAAGGGCCTGACCCTACAACGCTACAAGGGTCTGGGCGAGATGAACCCCGAACAGCTGTGGGAAACCACACTTGACCCCGAAGCGCGCACGCTGTTGCAGGTGAAGATCGACGATCTGGCCGATGCCGATGACATCTTCTCGAAACTGATGGGCGATGTCGTGGAACCGCGGCGCGAGTTCATTCAGGCCAATGCGTTGAGCGTCGAGAATCTGGACGCGTGACGGGCCGGCCATCGGCTGCCATCATCGCTGATTACACATGTCATGCATGTCTCGCGCGCCCTTCGGGGCGCGCGTATGGTGTGCTTGGAAAGCAAGGTCAGATCGGCAGAAACCAAAGCGCCAGAAAAGGCGCAGGACCTGCGCGCATGGCATGCAGGATGCCGGGCGGGTTGTAGATAAACCCGCCAAGGCCTGGATCGGTCCAGTCCATCTCGGCGTTCCACCACTGCCCTGCCGACAATGGCAAATAGACCTCGGCCGGCGCATGGTCATGGTCGGGATAAAGGACACCCGGCGCCATCACAGTGGCGCCAACCCAGACATCATTGCGCTCTTCCAACCCGCCTGGCCCCAGGATCACCGCATTTGCATGGCCATCCCAGAACGCCAGATTGGCCAGATCAGCGTGCTTGCGCCGCCCCCAGGAAAGCTGCGCCTCGATCCGGGCAAAGCTGCGCGCCAAGTGGCCGTCCTGCATTGCCAAGGCCGGAACGATCCAGTCACAGACCGGCAGCCGTGTGGGCTGCGCATGGCTGGCGCGCGGGTCTTTCCACCGCGTCATGACCGCTTGCGCCACATCCGCACCCGGGCCTGTCACCCGTTTCAGGCTGATTTCGGCGGCGTTCAGAAACTCTTGCACTGCGGAAGAACGCACCATACTGGCCTCCCGGTTCTGGGCTGGCGACCCCGGCAGGACTTGAACCTGCAACCTTCCCCTTAGGAGGGGGACGCTCTATCCGTTGAGCTACGGGGCCAGCATCTGACGTCTGGCCCGTCTTTGGCCAGCACGTCCTTCTTGCGCGCAAATGGCCGAATTGGCAACCGGTGGCATGCATTTCACGGTGCAAGCGCGCGCGCTGACGTTAGACCGGGCAGCGCCCGGAGCACGTGCTGATTCCGCCCTTGGACATGGGCGGTTTTGGCGCTAACACAGAAAAGATACATCTCGGGGCTGCCAAAGTGACCAACCCTCCTGCCTTTGACCCACGCCGCACGCTGACCCTGCGCGATGTCTCAGAGGCCTCGGGCGTCAGCGAAATGACGGTCAGCCGGGTCTTGCGCAACCGGGGCGATGTCTCTGAGGCGACGCGCGAAAAGGTCCTGCAAGCCGCCCGGACGCTTGGCTATGTGCCCAACAAGATTGCCGGGGCGCTGGCCAGCCAGCGCGTCAATCTGGTGGGCGTTGTGATCCCTTCCTTGTCGAACATGGTCTTCCCCGAGGTGATGACCGGCATTTCCGAAGTGCTTGAGGATACCGGGCTGCAACCCGTGGTCGGCGTCACCAATTATTCGCCTGACCGCGAAGAGGCGGTGATCTATGAAATGCTGTCCTGGCGGCCGACCGGGTTGATCGTTGCCGGGCTTGAACATTCCGACGCGGCGCGCGCGATGATGGCGCAGGCCGGTGTGCCGATTGTCGAGATCATGGACATCGACGGCACCCCGATCGACAGTGCGGTGGGCATTTCCCACCGCCGCGCCGGGCGCCAGATAGCAGAGGCGATTGTGGCCGCGGGTTATCGGCGGATTGCATTCCTAGGCACCCAGATGCCGAATGACTACCGCGCCAAAAAGCGGCTTGAGGGCTTTGAAGAGGCCTTGGGCAAGGCGGGCTTGACGCTGGCCGACCGTGAATTCTACTCGGGTGGATCGGCGCTATTGAAGGGGCGCGAGATGACCGAAGCCATTCTGACACGCAGCCCTGACATTGATTTTCTTTATTATTCCAATGACATGATTGGCGCTGGCGGGCTGCTTTATTGCCTGGAGAAGGGCCTTGATGTGCCGGGCAAGATCGGGCTTGCGGGCTTTAATGGGGTTGAGCTTCTAGATGGTCTGCCGCGCAAGTTGGCAACCATGGATGCTTGCCGTCTGGAAATCGGTCGTCGGGCGGCAGAGATCATTGCAGGCAAGTCACATCCGGGTGTGATCGGCGGCGAAGTGGTTGAGCTGTTTCCGACCTTGCAGCCCGGCG
>VGDH01000061.1 GCA_016869835.1 Alphaproteobacteria bacterium | reverse complement strand
TGCGCACCTTCTGGCGCGTGACCTTGCCCCTGTCGATGCCGGGGGTGATTGCGGCGGTGCTGATCGTCTTTATCCCGACGGTGGGCGATTATGTGACGCCCGAACTGATTGGCGGCGGCAAGGTGCCGATGATTGCCAACATGATCGAAAGCCAGCTTCTGAAGCAGCGCGATCAGGCGCTGGGTTCTGCGCTTTCGGTCACAGTGATGATGATCGTGGCGGTGGTCTCGATCATCTTCCTGCTGCTGAACCGGCGCTTCCTGAGGGGGCAGAAATGAAATCTCCATCGCTGCGCGTCTATGCCATCGCCTATCTGCTGTTCCTTTATGCGCCGATCATCCTGCTGCCGATCTTTGCCTTCAATGACAGCAAGGTGGTGCAGTTTCCGCTGAAGGGTTTCACGTTCGAATGGTTCCGCGAGATGACCGAGGATGCGCAATTGGGCATCGCGGTGAAGAACAGCCTGATCATCGCGTTTTCATCGGCCACCCTGGCGACCACGCTGGGCATCTTTGCCGCCCGCGCCTCGACCCGGTTCAGCTTCCCCGCCAAGGGGCCGATCATGGGTCTGATCATGCTGCCCATGGTGCTGCCCGAGATCATCGTGGCGATGTCGCTGCTGATCGTGCTGCTGTCCATGGGGGTGCAGCTGTCGCTGTTGACCATCATCATGGGGCATGTGTTGATCTGCACACCTTTTGCGGTGGCGATCCTGTCCTCGGCCTTCCAGTCGCTGGACAAAAGCCTGGAAGAGGCGGCCTATGACCTGGGCGAGACACCGTTTTCGACCTTCCGGCTGATCATCCTCCCCTTGGTCCTGCCGGGCATCATCTCGTCTTTCCTGATCTGTTTCACCATCTCGATCGACGAATTCATCATTTCGAACTTCCTTGGAAGCGGCGAGGCGGTGCTGTCGGTCTACATCTTTGGCCAGTTCCGCTTTCCGGCCAAGGTGCCCTCGATGCTCGCCCTGGGAACCATACTGGTTCTGTTGTCGATCATTCTTCTGACCATTGCTGAATATTTCCGCCGCCGTGGCATCGCCAGGACCGGTGGCAAGGATACCGGAGGCTTCCTGTGACGTTCTCGGCTGCCAAACCCACGATGATCGAATTCAAGGACGTCCATAAGTATTATGGCGATTACCACGCCCTGCGCGGGATCAACGGCACCATCAAGGCAGGCGAGTTCTTCTCGCTTCTGGGGCCTTCGGGCTGTGGCAAGACCACGCTGTTGCGCACGATTGCAGGGTTCGAGGGAATATCCTCGGGGGCGGTTCTGATCGACGGCAAGTCGATGGAAGGGGTTCCCGCAAACGAACGCCCGACCAATATGGTGTTCCAGTCCTATGCGATTTTCCCGCATATGTCGGTGGCCGAAAACGTTGGCTTTGGCCTGCGCAAGGATCCGCGCTCCAAGGTGGAAAAGGCCAAGGCGGTGGAAGAGGCTTTGGAAATGATCGGCCTCAAGGGCTATGGCAACCGCGCGGCCCATGCGCTTTCGGGCGGGCAGCGCCAGCGGGTTGCGCTGGCGCGGGCTCTGATCCTGAAACCCAAGGTTCTTTTGCTGGATGAACCGCTGAGCGCGCTCGACAAGAAGATGCGTGAGCATATGCAGGTCGAGCTGATCAAGCTTCAGCGCCAGGTTGGGATCACTTTTATTCTGGTGACCCACGATCAGGAAGAAGCGCTTGTGATGTCTGACCGGATCGCGGTCATGTTCGAGGGCGAGATCGCCCAGCTGGCCGATCCCGAGACGCTGTACAGACGTCCAATGTCCAAGAAGGTAGCCGATTTCATCGGCACCATGAATTTCATCCCTGCCACCGTTCTTTCCGATGCCGGCGGCAAGGTCGAGGTGGATGCAAAGGGCTTGGGTAAGGTCACGCTTGATGCGGAAACCCAGCCTCCGGTGCGCGGCGAAAGCCCCGTCGTGGGCCTGCGCCCCGAGACGCTGACACTGCTTTATGACGATCAAAAAGCCACCGACCGCGAGACGGATGGGGTCATCGACGAGGTGATCTATTTCGGCGATATGACCTATTACGACGTCTATCTGGGCGGCACCGATGTGGAAGTGCGCCTGTCGATGCGCAATGTGCCGGGGCGGCCGGTTCTGGATGTGGGCACCAAGGTGCGAGTGGCCTGGAGCCCTTCGGCGCTCGTCCTGTTCCGCTAAGGGCGCTTGTTGCAAGGCAGTGGGGCAGGGGCTGCCGGCTAGCGGTCCGGCGACAAGAGCCCCAAGCCGCGCAAGTAGATGCCGATCCCGGTTTCCAGCAGATCCTCGGGCGAAAAGGGGCTTTTGTTCATGCCGCGCATGAACTGCTCCACAACGCCGTGGCTCATCGCCCAGACATGGGCAGAGAACATCGCGGCTGGCGGGCGGCGATCTTCGGGCAGTTGCGCCGCAAGACCGGCGGCGGCCATGTCCTGAACCGCCTTGGCGCGCAGGGCCACTTCGGCCACTTGCGGACGAGCGCCGAGGTTCAACCCGCTTTCAAACATCGCCATGTAATGACCCGGATACTTGCGGGCAAAGGCAAGATAGGCGCGTCCTGTCGCTTCAAAGGCGGCAAGCGGGCTGGGCTTGCCGCCGGAATAGGCGAATTCCATCAGGGCAGCAAAGATGTCAAACCCCTGCCGTGCCACCTCGGCGATCAGATCCTCACGCCCGGCGAAATGGCGATAGACAGCGGCGGGGGTGACATCGGCGGTCTTTGCCGCTTCGGACAGGGTAAAACCGTTCGGCCCCTGCGCCGCGATCAGCTCAAGCGCCACATCGACCAGCGCCTGGCGCAGGTTGCCGTGATGGTAGCCTTTTTTCACCGTTTGCGCAGCCCGGTTCCGCCGCAGATCTTGGGGTCAATCTCGCCGATCTTTCCCATGTCGCGGCCTTTGTAGCCAACTGCCCGCAGCACCGTCTGCACCGCAGCAATGCGCGCGCGTTTCTTGTCGTCCGACAGGATCACCGTCCAGGGTGCAAACTTGAAGTCGCTGCGTGCCATCGTGTCGTCAATCGCCTCGCAATAGGCGTCCCATTTGCCCAAGCCGTCGATGTCGATCTGGCTGAGCTTCCATTGCTTGAGCGGATCCTGCTCGCGGTCAAGGAACCGTTTGAGCTGTTCGGCCCGGCCCGTCTCAAGCCAGATCTTCACAAGGATGATACCCTCATACACGATCATCCGTTCAAATTCAGGAAGTTGCCGGATGAACTTCTCACGCTCCTCTGGCGTGCAAGAGCCGAAAACATGTTCGATCATCGCTCGATTGTACCAGGACCGGTCCAGGATCGTCATTTCCCCCTTGGCGGGCAGCCAATCGACATAGCGCTGGAAATACCATTCCGCGGCCTCGCGCTCGGTCGGTTTCGAGAGCGCCACGACGTGGGCAAAGCGCGGGTTCAGGTTTTCGCGCATCACGCCAATCGTGCCGCCCTTGCCCGCGGCATCGCGCCCCTCGAACACCACCACCACGCGGTCACCGCTGGCCTTGAGCCCGGCCTGCATCTTCACCAGTTCGATCTGCAGGGCCTCCATATGGGCATCATAGGCCTTGCCCTTCATCTCTTCGCGATAGGGGTAATCGGGGTTCAGACTGTCGTCCTTGTCGGCCGAGGCGATGGCCTTGCGCAGGCTTTCCGGGGCGGTTTCGTTGAAGAACTGGCTGATCGCGCCGTCAAAGGGCAGGTCCATTCGTCACTCCTTCACTTGCCTATATCATTGAGATAAAAGGGCGTTCCTTGGTAAATTTCATTCACCCAATTGCCGTAAAGCAGGTGCCCATGGCTGCGCCACCGGTTTTTCGGCGGGTTGGCAGGGTTGTCGTCGGGATAATAGTTCAGCGGCACATTGATCGGGGTGCCGGCCGCGATATCGCGGTCATATTCCTGTTTCAGCGTGTCGCTGTCATATTCAAAGTGGTTGAAGATATAGAGCGCGCGGTGGCAGGGGTCTTCAACCAGGCAAGGCCCGACCTCGGCGCTGCCCAGAAGGGTGCGCAGACCGGGGGCGCCGTCAATCTCGGGCTGGCGCACCTCGGTCCAGCGGCTGACAGGGATCACGAAATCATCCGAAAAGCCGCGTAGATAGCGCGAGGTGGGGTTCAGGTTCTGGTGACGGAAACAGCCAAAGGCCTTGGCGTCCAGCATGTGTTTCTTCACGCCATGGAAATAATAGATCATCGCCATGCCGCCCCAGCAGACGCCAAAGGTCGAATGGACATTGGTCTGCGTCCAGTCCATGACCCGGCGCAACTCGTCCCAATAGGTCACCTCTTCGAAGGGCAGGTGTTCGATGGGCGCACCGGTGATGATGAGGCCGTCAAACTTTTCGCCCGATGCCTCAACCTCGGCAAAGGGGCGGTAGAAGGTTTCCATGTGTTCGGCGGCGGTGTTGCGGGTCTGGTGCTCGCTCATCCGGATCAGATGGAAGTCAATCTGCAAGGGCGTGGCGCCAATCAGCCGCGCAAACTGGTTCTCGGTCTGAATCTTTTTCGGCATAAGGTTCAACAGCCCAATGCGCAGCGGGCGAATGTCCTGCTGCGCGGCCCGGTCTGGCGTCATGACCATGACGCCTTCGTTCTTCAGAACGTCAAAGGCGGGCAGGGTGGCGGGCAGGGTGATGGGCATGGGAAAACCTTGGGAGATTACAGAAAGTTAGGTTTCTGAGGACCGGCGATCAAGGGCGCGGGCGATGAGCGCGTCAAAGGCCGCAGGGCTTTGCGTGGCCGCCACCTCTTCGGCTGTGATCGTCACGCCCCACCGCGCCATTGCGGCATAGCGTGGCTGACGGCTTTGCAAGAGCCGGGCATAGCCAAAGCGCAGGAAAGCATCCGGATCGGCGGTATCTGGCGTCAGACCGGTTTCGGCCAGATAGTCGTTCCACACGGTCAAAAGGAATTCGGGCCGATAATACATCGGCTTTGGCGCACGATCAAAGCGACGGCAAAGCTCGTCGCGATGGGCGTCTGATCCCTGGATCCAGACCGGCAGCAGATGGGCCGAAACCTCGGCCATCACTGGATCGGCGGGGTTCTGGGCATCGACCACCTCGCAGATCGAGCCGGAGGTGTCGCAGACAAAGTGAGTGTATCCATACAAATCCAGCGCGCGGTCGATAAATCGCGTGGTGTCGAGCATCGCCGACGCCTCGGCCTGGGCGTGTTGGGCCTGACGGCGCTGATACTCGGCAAAAGGCAGCCCACCCTTGGCCGGATCGCCGGGTTTGCCAAGATAGGTCGACAGCGGCGCCAGATTGTCGAAGGTGATGTTGGAGGTGATATAGACCGAATCCGACATCAACAACTCGCGCAAGAGCGGAACCTTCATGGCCTCGCGCTTGAAGTTGTCCGAGATGTATTCGCCCATATAGCGCGTGCCGATCCGGTAATCGACCGAGTAGTGAAACCAGTTGCCCGCCCCGCGCAGCATGTTGGACAGCGTGGTCTTGCCAAGCCCCGACATGCCAAACAGCATCACCCGCTTGTGCGGGGCGCGCAGGAACGCGGGTCCATCGGGGTAAAGCATCATCGGGTCTCCCTTGGGCCTTGTGCCCTGGCTAGCACGGTCTTTGTCACGCAGGCTTGGCCTTTGGCGGTCTTGTTACAGGGGCTTTGTGCCAAGTTCACGTGGAAATTCGCCTTTCGCGCAACTCGGCCCGGATGCTGATCCAGATACCCAGAAAGATCACCGCGCCGCCCCCCAGCACAAAAGGATCGATCGCCTCGCCATAGGCCAGCGCACCGACAATGGAGATCAGGGGCAGGCGGACGAAATCTATGGGCATCACAACGCTGGCCGGGGCCAGTGTCAGTGCGGTGGTCAGGGACAGATGGGCCAGCACGCCGCAGATGCCGATCAGCACGAGCCAGGGCAGGGTCTGGGCGGTGGGCCAGTTCACCAGCCCGTCATGGCCTGCCGCAAGAAGGCCAAAGATCGCTTGAAAAGCCGTGAGCCAGAACAGGATTGTGATGATCGCCTCGCCCCGCGTCAGACGCTTGGTCAGGATCGAGGTGGCCGCAAATCCCAGCGCACTGCCGGCGGCGGCCAGGACGCCGGGGGTGAGGTTGGTCAGATCAGGGCGCGCCAAAATGAGAATACCGGCAAAGCCAAGCCCGGCTGCGAAAGCCTTGGCCCGCGTCAGCCGCTCTCCCAGAAACAGCGGGGACAACAGTATCACCCAGATCGGCGAGGTGAATTCAAGGGCAAAGACCTGGGCCAGCGGGATCACCGTCAGGGACCAGAACCACAGGTTCTGCGCCGTGAAATGCACAAGGTTGCGCCAGAAATGCCCGGAAAGCCGCTGGGTGGGCATGCGCGCGAGCTGGCCGCTGAGCAAGCCGAAGCCAAGGACCAGCACAAGCCCGATGATCGAGCGCGCGGCCATGATTTCGAAACTGTCATGGGTCTGGCTGATCTCGCGTGCGGCAATCGCCATGGCGGTAAAGGAAAAGATCGCGCCTGACATCCACAGCGCGGCCTTGATCGGCGGGGTCATGGGCGGCTCCGAAGGGCGGGGGCGTTTGCAGGCATCTCAATATCCCGCAGACAGGCCGAAATCGAGCATGACGGCCGCGCCGGTTATGCCCGCAGCGGCCGGCGACAGCAGAAAGGCCACGTTCTGTGCCACCTCATCCGGTGTCAGGAACCGCGCCTCGGTGCCTTGCGGGTAATGTGCCAGAAGCCGCGCGAAATAGGCGGCCGGATCGCTGCCGCCATAGGTTGCCGCCTGATGGTCAAGCATGGGTGAGGCGATATCGGAAGGGCACAAGGCGTTGACACGTATGCCTTTCGGCGCAAGTTCGCGCGCCAGCGCCCGCGTCAGGGTGGTGACCCCGCCTTTCGAGGCGCAATAGATGGCAGCGCCCGCATTGCCCACGACACCCGCATCGGACGAGAGGTTGACGATGGCCCCGCGCGTCGCCTCGAGCGCGGGTATGGCGCGGGAGCACAGAAAGAAGGTGGCCTTAAGGTTGACATCGATGCAGGCCGCCCAATCGGCCTCGTCAGCCTTGGCGCTTTCGCCCTCAACCCAGACGCCTGCTGCATTGACCAACCCATCCAGCCTGCCAAGCGCTGCCCTGGCGCGGGTAACGATTTCCTCACAGGTGGACACTTGGGTCAGATCGCCCAAAAGGGCGACGGCGCCCGTGGCCCTTGCGCAGGTTTCAAGGGCGGATTCATTGACATCGGTGATCGCCAGCCGTGCGCCAAGCCGGGCCAGAAGCCGCGCCGTTGCGCCGCCCACCCCGCCACCGGCGCCGGTCACGAGAAAGGCCTTACCGGCAAAAAGGTCGGGGGCAAAGATCATGAAGACCATCCTATCCGCCCATCTGGCGCGAGCGGCGCGGCTTTGTCCAGCCCGGTCAGCCCCCCGCAGGGCCAGCTGTTGAGAATGCCTCGCTCCTGCGCTAGCTGTCACGCACCATAGTCGGAGGTCCCAGATGACAGCGCGCCACCCTGACCATGCCGTTGACCCGCAGTTTCCCAACCGCTGGTCGCCCCGCAGCTTTGCCCAAGACAGCCTGACCCAGGCGCAGGTGATGCAGCTTCTGGAAGCCGCCCGCTGGGCGCCCTCGGCATCGAACCATCAGCCTTGGCGCTTTGCCTGGAGCCTGCGGGGGGACCCGGCCTTTGCGGCCATTCATGATGGGTTGATGGGGTTCAACACGGTCTGGGCGGGCCGGGCGGCGGCGCTGATTTTCATTGCCTCGAAACCCCATGTCGAAAAAGAGGGGCAGGCCGCACCGAACCCCTGGCACGCCTTTGATGCAGGGGCGGCCTGGATGAGCCTTGCCTTGCAGGCGCAGGCGATGGGGCTTGTCGCCCATGCCATGGGCGGGTTTGAGGCAGACAAGCTGGCCCCGGCGCTTGGGTTGCCCGAGGGACATGTGATCCATGCGGTTGTCGCGGTGGGCCGGCAGGGCAATATCACCGATCTGCCTGAAAAGCTGCAAGAACGCGAGAAACCCAGCCCCCGCCGCCCGGTGGCGGAACTTGCGGGCCATAAGAAATTCCCCGGATAAGGCCACGTCGACTTCGTCGCTCGTCGTGTGTCCCGATGAGAAGACGAAGTCGCCCGAGGAGGAAATGAAAAGGCCCGCAGTGTTGCGGGCCTTTTGTCATTCCAACTCGATCGTGCCCGGTGGCTTTGACGTGTAGTCGTAGAACACGCGGTTCACGCCCTTCACCTCATTGATGATCCGGGTCGCGGTTTCCGACAGGAAGTTATGGCTGAACGGATAGTAATCCGCCGTCATCCCATCGACGCTAGTCACCGCTCGCAGGGCAAGGGCATAATCATAGGTCCGCCCGTCGCCCATGACACCGACGGTCCGCATCGGCAAAATCGCGGCGAAGGCCTGCCAGATTTCGTCATAAAGACCATGCTTGCGGATCTGGTCGATATAGACCGCATCGGCCCGCCGCAGGATGTCGAGCTTCTCGGCGGTGATCTCGCCGGGGCAGCGGATCGCGAGCCCTGGACCGGGAAAGGGGTGGCGGCCGATGAAGCTGTCGGGCAGGCCAAGCTCGCGGCCAAGCGAGCGGACCTCATCCTTGAAGAGCTCGCGCAGCGGTTCGACAAGCTTGAGCCCCATCTTTTCGGGCAGACCGCCGACGTTGTGGTGCGACTTGATGGTGACCGAGGGACCGCCCGAGAAGGAAACGCTTTCGATCACATCGGGGTAAAGCGTGCCTTGGGCCAGAAACTCGGCGCCCTCGATCTGGTTGGCGTATTTCTGGAACACCTCGATGAAGAGCCGCCCGATGGTCTTGCGCTTCACTTCGGGGTCAGAGACGCCTTCAAGCTGGCCAAGGAAAAGCTCGGACTCATCGGCGTGGATCAGGTTCAGGTTATAGTTCTCGCGGAACATGCGGACGACCTGCTCCGCCTCACCCAGCCGCAGAAGCCCGTGATCGACGAAAACGCAGGTAAGCTGGTCACCGATGGCCTCGTGCAGAAGGATTCCGGTGACGGAACTGTCCACGCCGCCGGAAAGCGCGCAGATCACCTTTTTATCGGCCACTTGGGCGCGGATCTTGGCAATCATCTCTTCGCGGTAGGCGCCCATCGTCCAGTCGCCGGTAAACCCTGCAAGCCGCACGAAGTTTTCGTAAAGCTTGGCGCCTTTTGGCGTGTGGTGCACCTCGGGGTGGAACTGAACGGCGTAGAAATTGCGTGAGACATCTGCCGTGATGGCGAAGGGCGCATTGGGCGAGGTGCCATAGACCTGAAAACCGGGGGCGATCTTCGACACATGGTCGCCGTGCGACATCCAGACCTGCTCGTCCCCCTCCTCGAACCAGCCCGCCAGAAGCGGGCAGGTCTCGTCGGTTTTCGTCACAAACGCCTTGCCGAATTCGGCCGTGCCGTGGCCCCCTTCGACATGGCCGCCAAGGCAATACATCATGACCTGCTGGCCATAGCAGATGCCGAGGATCGGCACGCCCATGTCAAAGACGCCCTTCGGCGGCATCGGCGCGCCGTCCCAGTAGACCGAAGCCGGGCCGCCCGAAAAGATCACTGCCTTGGGCCCAAAGGCCCGAAGGAAGGCATCATCCACGCGGTTATAGGGGTGGATTTCGCAATAGACGTTCAACTCACGCAGGCGGCGCGCAATCAGCTGCGTTACCTGAGAGCCAAAGTCGATGATGAGAAGGCGGTCATGCTGGGTCATGGCTTCGCCTAGCTTTCTATGAAGGGAATCGCAAGAGGCTGGCCCCGGGGGTTTTCCACCCCCGGACCCCCGGAGGATATTTGGGCCACATTGAGGGCAGGGGCAGGATCGGCGTTTCGTCGCTTTTGATGGAAGGTCGTGTCGCTTTTGGCAGTCATTCGCCGCTTTTCCGGTGCGGAAAACCACAAGCGCGGCGCATAAGGGGCCAAACAGCTTTCGGAGGCTTTCATGAGCGATGTTGCAGCAGGGCGTCGGGCCCGCGGTGGAGGCGGGTCGGCCCGCAGGGCGGAACGCACAGCAGTGTCTTTCGAGACCGCAAAGTATATCCAGCGCAATATCCCGAACTTCGAGATCCTGAACGAAGAGGCGTTGCAGATCATCGAATGGAACGCCGAAACCGTTCTGGAAGAGATCGGCGTCAACTTTGTGGAGAATGAAGGCGCTTTGCAGCGTTGGCGCGAAGCCGGGGCTGATGTGCGGGGCGAGCGGGTGCATATTCCGCGTGGTTTGGCCCGCAAACTGATCTCCACAGCGCCCAAGACCTTTACCCAGCACGCCCGCAACCCCGAACGTAATGCCGAGATCGGGGGGCGCAATCTGGTTCTTGCGCCGGTCTACGGACCTCCCTTCGTGCATGATGCCAAGGGCGGCCGCCGCTATGCCACGATCGAGGATTTCCGCAATTTTGTGAAGCTGGGCTATATGTCCAAATGGCTGCACCATTCGGGCGGCACGGTCTGTGAGCCGACCGATATTCCGGTGAACAAGCGCCATCTGGACATGCTGTTGGCCCATATGACCTTGTCGGACAAGCCGTTCATGGGGTCGGTGACCGAGCCTTCGCGCGCGTCGGATTCGGTTGAAATGGCGAAGATCCTGTTCGGCAGCGATTTTGTCGACCAGAACACGGTGATGACCAGCCTTATCAACATCAACAGCCCGATGACTTTTGACGGCATCATGATGGGGGCCTTGGAAGTTTACGCTCAGGCCAATCAGGCCGCCATCGTCTCGCCTTTTATCGTCGGCGGTGCCATGGCGCCGGTGACCGTGGCGGGCACGCTGACGCAGGTCTTGGCAGAGGTTCTTGCCGGCGTGGCCTATAGCCAGCTGATCCGCAAGGGCGCGCCGGTGATCGCCGGGGCTTTCGTGACCTCGATCGACATGAACTCGGGCGCGCCGACCTTTGGCACGCCGGAGGCGAGCCACATCACCTATGGGGTGGGCCAATTGGTGCGCCGTCTGGGTCTGCCTTACCGCTCTGCGGGCGGGTTCTGCGGATCGAAACTGCCGGATGCGCAGGCGGGCTATGAATCGGCCAACAGTCTGAACATGGGCCTGTTGTCGGGCGTGAACTTCATGCTGCACGCCTGCGGCTGGATGGAGGGTGGTCTGGTCTCGTCTTACGAGAAATTCGTGATGGACGCTGATCAGCTGGGCACGCTGCATCATCTGGCGCAGGGCATTGCGGTGGACGAGAACGGCCAGGGCATGGACGCGATCCGCGAAGTGGGTCCGGGCGGCCATTTCCTGGGCTGCGAGCATACCCAAGCCAATTTCAAAACCGCCTTCTGGCGCACAGATCTGTTCGACTACAAGCCCTATGAGACCTGGGCTGAAGAGGGCGCGCGCGACACCATGGCGCTGGCCGGTGAGCGGGTGCAAAAGATGCTGGCCGATTATCAGGCCCCGCATCTGGACGAGAGCATCCGGGAAGGACTTGAGGGCTATGTGGCCCGCAAGAAAGAGTCGATGCCCGACGCCTTCCTCTGATTGTTGCCGAATTCGAAACGAAAAGGCCCGCTGGCAGATGCCGGCGGGCCTTTTCGCTTTACTGCGCAATCCGGCGCGGCAGCAGGTTCACTTCAGCCATCAGGGCAACCAGAACCTCGACGTGACGCGCCACAGGATAGTTCAGGTCGCCGGTCCGGCGGATCTGTTCCAGGCGCGCGTCTTCGGCCAGAAGTTCGGACAAGACTGTGTAAGGATTGACGGATTCCTTCACAAGCCGCCTCAAGTCCCTGTCGCGGCGGTAATCCTCCAGACCGAACCGGGCCGCGCGGATCAGTAGCCGTGGGCGGCACAGGTTGGCCAGAATGGTGCGGATATCGGTCATGGCAGCCTCCTTTGAACTGAGGAGGCTAGAGTGATGGGGTACAACTTGGCGTTGCGTTTCACCAAAAAACAGCGCGCGATGGTTACCAGTTTGTTTAGGAAATCGAAACAATTATCGCTTTATGGCTGGAAGTTAATACTTGGGTAAGAAATGCCACTCAGGGTTGCATTGCTCTGATGGGCCTGCCCGACCGAAGTTGCTGAACGAGTCTGAGGATGATGCAAGGCAACCTGACCTCACCGCGCGATCTGCCCGAATGGCTTCCCGATGCGGTGCGGCTTTACCTTGACCATACCGAGGAGGGCCTCTCGCCGCGCGCCCTTGCCCGGCGCGATGGATGCCATGCCTCAACCGTGATGCGGACTGTTCGCCGCTATGAGAAACGCCGGGAAGATCCGCTGCTGGACGAAGCGCTGGATGCCTTGTGCCGTGGCGGTGTGTGCCCGGTGGCTGGAACCACAAAGGAGCCTGATCCCATGACCATAGCACCGCGCCCGCAACCGGGAGCCGTTGACGACATGACCCTGAACCGCGAGGGGCTGAGCATCCTGCGGCGGCTTGCCGAGCCGTGTGCCAATCTGGCCATCGCGCCGGATATGTAGAAGGCCGTGGTGATGCGGGCCTTTCCCGACGGGCGCTGCGCGCGGCTGGCGATGGTGGATCGGGCGGTGGCGCAGGCCTTTGTGTTGCGCGACTGGATCAGCCTGCGCAAGGCCGGGCGTGTGTCGACCTATGAGATCAGCGCACCAGGCAAGGCGGCCTTGCGGCGGAGGATCGAGGTCGAAGATCAGGCGGTGCGGGCAATGCCCGGTCTGGCCGAAGCCCCGATGGCCTTTGCCGATCAGCACTGGATCTGGGGCGAGCGGGTGGTGAGCGATGAGGAGGGCCCGCGTCGCGTGCGGCACAACCTTGCCGAAAGCCCGGTGACGGTGCTGGGGCGGCGCCGTGAAAAGGATGGGCGGCCCTTTCTGGAACCGGCCTTGGTCGAGGCGGCGGAACGGCTGCGGGAAGATTTCGAGGTTGCGCAGATGGGCCCGCGCGTGGCGCAGAACTGGGAGCGATTCCTGACCGGGGGCGAGCGCGGCGGGTTTCAGGGCGAAGGCGGCATGGGGTAGGGGCCGAAGGCCGCGCGTGACCGGGTGGCGGCTGCCTTGCGCGATCTCGGGCCGGGGCTGGGCGATGTGGCCCTGCGGGTCTGCTGCTTTCTGGAAGGTATCGAAACGGCCGAACAGCGCATGGGATGGGCGGCGCGCTCGGGCAAGATCGTCTTGCGCATCGCGCTGCAACGTCTGCGGCGGCATTATGACGAAACCTATGGCAAGCATGGGCCGATGATCGGCTAGGGCTGCACGCGGTCAAGTCCCGATATAGCGGTCCTTGCGGTGGTTGATGGCGAGAACCCGGTTGAACACGACCGCCCCGGCCAAAGACCAGCCCAAGGTGGCCGTGTCCAGGATCAGCGCTGCTGCGCCGAAGAGGGCCAGATCAAAGCCAAGCTGGGCATAGCCAGCGGGAAAGCCCGTGCGGTCTTGTAGCATCAGCCACAGGATCGAGATGCCGCCAAAGCTGCCGCCGTGGCGGACCACGGCAAGCGCCGCGATGCTGAAGTGGATGCCGAAGAGCAGGGCCGCAAAGGCCGGGTGGATGTGAGAAAAGCCCAGCCAGCGCGGCAAGAGCGCGGTGAGAAGCGACAGGGCGGCGATGGTGATGAGGGTCTTGACTGCGAACCGCGCCCCCATCCGGCGCCAGCCGAACCACAGGAAGGGCAAGGACACCGCGAAATAGACCGCCGGGAAGGGCAGGTCGAAGCCATAGGCGACAAGGGCGGCAACACCTGTGGTCTGGCCCGCGACAAAGCCCGAAAAGGTCAGGACATGCATCCCCACCGCTGCCATGCAGACGCCAAAGCCGATGCCTTGGGCATCTTCGATCAGGTTATGGCGCGTGGGATCGGTCATGACTGCCAGTTAGGCGCGCTGCGCAACTAAGTCAATGATACTGACATAAAGTCGCGCCGTTACCCTTGCCGGAACCGCGGGGCCGGCCCCCCGGACCCCCCGGGATATTTGGGCCACATTGAAGGCAGCTTAGCCTTGAAGTGCCTTGTTCAGGTAGTCATCGACCTTTTCCAGATAGCCCATGGTGGTGAGCCATTTCTGATCTGGGCCGACCAGGAGCGCGAGGTCCTTGGTCATCCAGCCATCTTCGACCGTCTGCACAAAGACCTGTTCCAGCGTGGTGGCAAACCGGGCGAGCGCGGCGTTGTCGTCGAGCTTGGCGCGGTGCTTGAGCCCGCCGGTCCAGGCAAAGATCGACGCGATGGAGTTGGTCGATGTCTGCTGGCCTTTCTGGTGCTGGCGATAATGGCGGGTGACCGTGCCATGGGCCGCCTCGGCCTCGACCACCTGTCCGTCGGGCGTCATCAGGACCGAGGTCATCAGACCGAGGGAACCGAAGCCCTGAGCCACGGTGTCGGATTGCACATCGCCGTCATAGTTCTTGCAGGCCCAGACATAGCCGCCCGACCATTTCAAGGCCGAGGCCACCATGTCATCAATCAGACGATGTTCGTAATGGATGCCGGCGGCCTTGAACCGGTCGGCGAATTCGGCGTCATAGACCTGCTGGAAGAGGTCTTTGAACCGGCCGTCATAGGCCTTGAGAATGGTGTTCTTGGTTGAAAGATAGACCGGTATCCCTTTCATCAGTCCATAATTGAAAGAGGAGCGCGCGAAGTCGAGGATCGACTGGTCAAGATTATACATGCCCATCGCAACACCGGCGGCGGGGGCGTTGAACACGTCGCGTTCGATCACTGTGCCATCTTCGCCGACGAATTTCATCGTCAGCTTGCCTGCGCCGGGGAAGTGGAAGTCGGTGGCGCGGTATTGGTCGCCGTAGGCGTGGCGGCCGATGACGATGGGTTTGGTCCAACCGGGCACGAGGCGGGGCACGTTGTTGCAGATGATGGGTTCCCGGAAGATCACGCCGCCCAGGATGTTGCGGATCGTGCCGTTGGGCGATTTCCACATCTTTTTCAAGCCGAACTCTTCGACCCGCTGTTCGTCGGGGGTGATGGTGGCGCATTTCACCGCAACGCCAACCTTTTTGGTCATCTCGGCCGCGTCGATGGTGATCTGGTCATTGGTGCGGTCACGCTCTACGATGCCGAGGTCGTAGTAGAGGAGATCGACATCAAGGTAGGGCAGGATCAGCTTCTTCTGGATGAAGTCCCAGATGATCCGGGTCATTTCGTCACCGTCCATCTCGACGATGGGATTGGCGACCTTGATCTTTGGCATGGGTTTGCTCTTTCAGTTGGAGCGCTGGCTGTCCTGCTGTGTGATTTGGCAGGACCCTGCTACGGTTTGTATGCGATTGTATACTGAACCGGTAGGCAGAAGTAAACCGCTTCTGACGAACAGGCGGGGTTCAGCCGAAATAGGCGCGGGTCTTGTGGCGCACCCAATCCCAAAGGGCGGGCGCCCCGCGGGCGATCTTGGTTCCGACGCGGGCATCAAGCTGGTCGGAGGTGACGGCATAGGTGGTCCAGGTGCCACCGCCCGACATCAGATTGGCCATCACGGGCTGCACGCGGTCGAGCGATTTGGCGAAACGGGCATCGGGGGTCTGGGCGGCTTCGAACTCTTCCCACAAATTGCGAAGATCATCCCGCAAATCATTGGGAAGAAGACCAAAGATGCGATCAGCTGCCCGCGCTTCGGCGGCCTGTGTCTCGGCGCTGGCATGGGCGGTGCCATTGGCCGAATGGATGGGCACATCGCCCACGTCGATTTCCACCAGATCATGGATCAAGAGCATCCGGATGACACGGTTGATATCAACACCCGCGCCAGCATGATCGGCAAGGATCAGGGCATAAAGCGCCAGATGCCAGGAATGTTCGCCCGAATTCTCGGGCCGTGAGCCATCGACAAGCGTGGTGGCGCGCAAGACGGATTTCAGGCGGTCGGCCTCGTTCAGAAAGGCAAACTGGGCCTCGAGCCGATGGGACACGGCTTAGCCCTGCCGATGGGCGGCCAGGCGCTTGTCAAGAAATTCGCGCCCGCGACGTTCGGCAAGACGCACGCGGATGGCGGTCAGAAAGCCCTCTTCCATCGACGGCGAAAGCGTGAACTGGACCTTTGCCACCTCAAGATAGAAGCGGTCATTGCCCATCTCGTCCTGCGCAATCAAAACGTCACGCGCCAGATCGTCGGCCAGATCATCGGCGACGGCCATCAGCGGCTGCCTTCGCCAAGGCGGCGCTTAACATAGGCCGAGACCGTGTCGATCATCGGCTTCATGTGGCTCTCGTCATCCTTGAAGAAGTGATCGGCCCCTTCGATCTGTTCGTGGGTGATGGTAATGCCCCTCTGCTCGTGCAGCTTGTTGACCAGCGCGGTTGTATCCTTGGGCGGGGCCACCTTGTCGGCGGTGCCGTTGATGATGAGGCCCGAGGAGGGGCAGGGCGCGAGGAAGCTGAAGTCGTAAAGGTTCGCAGGCGGCGCGACCGAGACAAAGCCGGTGATCTCGGGCCGGCGCATGAGGAGCTGCATGCCGATCCAGGCGCCGAAAGAAAAACCGGCGACCCAGCAATGCTTGGAATTCTGGTTTATCGACTGCAGATAGTCGAGAGCCGAAGCCGCATCGGACAGTTCGCCGATGCCCATGTCATATTCGCCCTGGCTGCGCCCGACACCCCGGAAGTTGAAGCGCAGGACGGTGAAACCCAGATTGTAGAAGGCGTAATGGAGGTTGTAGACCACCTTGTTGTTCATCGTCCCCCCATAGTTGGGGTGCGGATGCAAGATGATGGCAATCGGCGCGTCGCGGTCCTTTTGCGGGTGGTAGCGGCCTTCAAGACGGCCTTCGGGGCCAGCAAAAATCACTTCGGGCATTCGGTTCGCCTGCTTTCCTGTGGCGTTTTCTTGACGAAATCGCTCGGACTATTTAGAACCATTCCAAGGGCTTTGGCCTTGTGGTCTGGGTCCCCTGATGGTCTTGACGGTTTCACGTAAGGCCACGGGGCTGTGTCGTCAATGGAATTGCGGGGGAAAGGGGCATGAAACTCTCGACAAAGGGGCGCTATGCGATGGTCGCTTTGGCCGATCTGGCCCTGGCCAAGAGCGATGACCTCATGTCGCTTGCAGCGATTTCCAAGCGGCAGGATATCTCGCTGCCCTATCTGGAACAGCTTTTCGTCAAGCTGCGCCGTGCGGGACTTGTCGAGGCGGTGCGGGGGCCGGGCGGCGGCTATCGCCTTGCGCGAAGCCCCAGCGACATAAGGGTCAGCGAGGTGATGGAGGCGGTGGAGGAAACCGTGGACGCGCTGCATACCGGGGCAGGGGTCTCGGGCGGGGTGTCGGGCAGCCGGGCACAGAGCCTGACCAACCGGCTGTGGGAGGGGCTTTCGGCCCATGTCTATGTGTTCCTGCACCAGACCCGGCTTTCGGATGTGATCAAGA
>VGDH01000060.1 GCA_016869835.1 Alphaproteobacteria bacterium | reverse complement strand
TCCCCAGCAGCGGGCGCGGGGCCTGAAAGAGGGGGTTCCCGGGCGGGTTCATCCGGGGCAGGGGCTTTGGACGGGGGGATGGCGTCTGTTGCGTCAGCCGATGTGCTGGCGTCAGGAACAGGATCAGGGGCAGGGGGGGCCTCGGCCGTGCCAAGCTGGGCCTGACGTGCCTTCAGGGCCGATTCCAGCGCCACGATCTGCGCGCTTTCGGCGGCCTCTTGCGGCAGTTTTTCGTCGGCAGGCGGGGCAAAATTCTCCGCAAGGGCGGCCTCGAGGGCGGCCTCGGCGCTGGCGCTGTCATCGGGCATATCCTGGCCCGACAGGCTCGCAACATGGCGAACCCCTTGTTCACGCAACATTTTCTGGACGCCGCGGATCGTCAGCCCTTCTTCGTGCAAGAGGTGCTTGATGCCCGTCAAAAGCGCCACATCGGCGGGCCTGTAATAGCGCCGCCCGCCCGCGCGCTTTACCGGGCGGATCTGGGGAAATCGGCTTTCCCAAAACCGCAACACATGCGCGGGCGTCTCGAGAAACTCGGCCACCTCACTGATGGTGCGGAAGGCGTCAGGCGATTTCTCCATCCGCCACCCCTTTCGTTACTTTTTCTTGCCGGCGGCCACGCGATCTTTCATCAGATGCGAGGGGCGGAAGGTCAGAACCCGGCGCGGCGAGATGGGAACCTCATCGCCGGTTTTCGGGTTGCGGCCGACACGGGCCGTCTTGTCGCGCACCGAAAAGGTGCCAAAGGATGAGATTTTCACGGTTTCGCCGGATGCCAGCGCATCCGACATATGGGCCAGCACCGATTCCACCAGATTGGCCGCTTCGTTGCGGCTGAGGCCAACTTCGCGGAACACGGCCTCGGACAGGTCCATCCGCGTCAAGGTCTTTTCGCTCATCATATCCCCCCCCGGGTTATTCAGGGCAGATTGAGCGGGATGGATTTGCGAGTCAATATCAAAGACTTGGGGCGGCCAATTCATTCAAGGATTTGCACGGTTTACCAGCGCAGCACCACCGAGCCCCAGGCCAGGCCGCCGCCAATCGCCTCGGTCACCACCAGATCGCCCTCGCGCAGCTGGCCGCGCGCCTTGCCGACCGACAGCGCCAAAGGGATCGAGGCGGCCGAGGTATTGCCGTGGTCCTGCACCGTGACGATCACGCGGTCCATCGGGACCTGCATCTTCTTTGCGGTGCCTTCGATGATGCGGATATTGGCCTGATGCGGCACGATCCAGTCAACGTCCCCGGCGGTCAGCCCGGCCTTGTCCAATGCGGCATGCGCAGTTTCGGCCAGTTTTTCAATAGCATGGCGGAACACTTCCTTGCCTTCCATCCGCAGATGTCCGGTCTTGCCGGTCGAGGTGCCGCCATCGACATGCAAGATGTCCTTGAAGCGGCCGTCGCTGTTGAGGTCGGTCGCAAGGATGCCGCGGTCGGCGTTGGTGCCGCTGCCCTCTTGCGCTTCAAGCACGAGCGCACCCGCACCATCCCCGAAAAGCACGCAGGTGCCACGGTCGGTCCAGTCCATCAGCCGCGAGAAGGTTTCCGCGCCAATCACCAGAACCCGCTTGGCCTGACCGGCAACGATCAGCGCGTTGGCATTGGTTAGCGCAAAGGCAAACCCGGCGCAGACGGCCTGCAGGTCAAAGGCAAAGCCGCGTGTCATGCCAAGCCCGGCCTGGATCATCGTGGCGCATGAGGGGAAGGTGAAATCGGCGGTCGAGGTGGCGACGATGATGGCGTCAACATCCTCGGGCGTCAGCCCGGCATCGGCCAGGGCGGCAGTGGCTGCACGGGTGCCAAGATCGGCTGTTGTCTGGCCGGGGGCCGCGAAATACCGCCGCTCGATCCCCGAGCGCGAGCGGATCCATTCGTCAGAGGTTTCAACCAGCGCTTCGAATTCGGAATTCGGCACCACGCGTTCCGGCAGATAGTGCCCGACGCCCCTGACCACGGCGCGTATTGTCATGCAGCGGACCCTGCTTCTGCCCCGATTGCGGCGGCATCCTGCCCCGCAAGCCCGGTGGATGCAACCCGTGCCGCAATCCGGTTGGCCAGATCGGCCCGCGACAGTTGATGTGCGAGCCGCACGGCCGCCGCCACACCGGTGGCATCGGCCGAGCCATGGGATTTCACCACGGTGCCGTTCAGCCCCAGAAACACCCCGCCATTGGCGCGGCGCGGGTCGGTCTGGGCTTGCAGGCGGCGCAGCGATTTCATTGCCAAAAGCGCGCCCAGCTTGGCAAAACGGGTCGAGGTCAGCGCCTCGCGCAGGAAGGTTGAAATCAGCTTCGCCGTGCCTTCGCCGGTTTTTAAGGCGACGTTGCCGGTGAACCCGTCGGTCACGATCACATCGACCCGGTCGGACGGAATGTCAGAGCCTTCGACAAAGCCCACGAACTCATAGCCGCCCGCCGTGGCGGCAGCGGCCATCTGGGGATAGGCCTCATGCAGTTCGGCGCGGCCCTTGTGCTCTTCGGTGCCGACATTCAACAGGCCGACGCGCGGGCGTGTCAGGCCAAGGCTGTTACGCGCATAGGAGGCGCCCATCGCGGCATATTGCAGAAGATCGGCCGCCTCGGCCTTGATATCGGCACCGACGTCCAGCATCACGTTGAACCCGGTCGGATTGCGCGAGGGCCAATAGCAGGCAATCGCAGGGCGGTTCACGCCGGGCAGCTTGCGCAGCCGCAGCATGGCCACTGCCATCAGCGCGCCGGTGTTGCCGCACGAGACCGCCACCGTCGCCTCGCCGTTCTTGACCGCATCAATGGTGGAAAACATCGAGGTGCCCTTGCCATGGCGCATCACCTGGCTCGGCTTGTCCTCCATGGTGACGGCGCGGTCGGCGTGGCGCAGATCCACCCGGCCCGAGAGCGCGGGCGTGCGGGCCAAAAGCGGTTCAAGCACCGCCTGATCGCCATGCAGGATGAACAGCGCATCCGGCAATTCGACAGCCGAAAGTGCAAGACCGGCGACAACAGCCGCCGGTCCACGATCTCCGCCCATCGCATCGATGGAAATGACGGTCTGGGAAGGCCCCGAGCGCCCTGCAACCGTGTCAGCCGGAATGGGATTTCCGTTGTTCATAGGTCAGGCGCGGCAGAGCGGCGGCTTACGCCGCGTCCTCATCCACTTCGCCGACGCGGGTCGCCACGACTTCGCGCGCGTCGTAATGGCCGCAAGCGGGGCAAACGTGGTGCGGGCGCTTCAATTCACCGCAGTTCGAGCATTCCTGCGGGTTGCCAGCGACCAGCGCGTCATGCGAACGGCGCATGTTGCGGCGCGATTTGGTGGTGCGGTTCTGCGGGACAGCCATGTCTCGACCTCGAATTAGGGGGGACGGGCCCCGGATTTTCCTTTGATTCCAGAAGCATCGGCCAAACCGCAAGGATCGGCCCGAAGACCCCGAATGAGCCGCGGAACATAGTCGGATTCCGCCCGGGCGCAAGCCCCTTTCTTCAGCCTTGTTCCGACGGATCGGAATCGGGTTTTTTCAGCTTTTCGGCAAGGGCCGAAAGCCCGGCAAAGGGTTTCAGATCCTCGGCCTTGATCGGGGCCACGCCGGGCGGGGCAAAGACCGCCTCACCGAGGCTTGCTCCCGCTGCGCGCGGGTATAGCGGCAAGGCGAGCGCGAGGGCCTCGGCGGCGATGGCGGCCAGGTCGATGACCTCGGGCAGGGGATCGGTGTCGGGATCGGCCATTTCGACCTCATCACCCTCGGGTGTTGCGATTTCGGCCAGGTAACGGCGGCTAATCTCTTCGCGGATCTCGCAAGGCACCGGGGCAAGGGTCAGCGAGCAAGGCTGCACGGCCGAGGCCACAAGTTCGGCCACCAGATCGAAATCCTGCCGCCCGACGGGGCGCAACTCTCCCTTAAGCCGCAGCGCGGGCAGGTCGAGAAGGCCGAGGGCCGCGGCAATGGCCGCGCGGCCAGCGGCATCGGGGGCAAGGTCAAAGCGGGTGGGCTTGCGGTTCGACAGGCTTTGGGTGCGCAAGGGGTGGCTGGGCAGCGCGGCACTTGGCCCCTGCGGTGGCGGGTCGGTCGGCAGCGTGTCGCGGCGGTTGGTCATCTTTGGTATCTTCCGCTGGGCTTGCCCCCGGTCGCGCCGATGCGCGGCGGGGGTGTTTGCATTCTTGAACCGGGCCCGATCCCACTGTAAGCCTTGGGCAAGGGCTGGAGCCTTACCTTGTGTCGATAGTGCTGCAAGCTGTCGCTTGCAAGGCCGGGGCGGGGGATCTGGCTAGTATCAGCAGGGGTCGTGCATGTCGGAAGCAGTCATTTCGCGGGTGTCAGGCTGGACCCGGGCCGTCAGGCTGGCGGTGGTCGGGCTGGTGCTGGCGGCGCTGGCGGCTTGCAGCTCGGTCTATCGCAACCACGGCTATGTGCCCTCGGACGAGGAATTGGCCCTGATCGAGGTTGGCGTTGACACCCGCGATACCGTGGCCGCCACGCTGGGGCGCCCCTCGGGGCAGGGGCTGTTGAACGATGTCGGCTGGTTCTATGTGCAAAGCCGCTGGAAACACGCTGGTGCCTTCGCGCCGCAAGAGATTGACCGTCAAGTCGTGTCGATCACCTTTACCGAAGAGGGCAAGGTCGAGAATGTCGAGCGCTTTGGCCTTGAGAACGGTCAGGTCGTGGCCATCTCGCGCCGGGTGACCGACAGCAACATCAAGGGCGTGGGCTTCTTGCGCCAGCTTTTGGGCAATATCGGACGGCTCAGGGCAGATCAGTTCGTCGATTAACGACTGTCGCCTTGCCGCGATGAAAAGGCCGCCAGAGGGGGCGGCCTTTTTCGTTATTCGTCGGGGTCGAACCGAACGGCAACGCCATTGATGCAATAGCGCAGGCCCGTGGGCGGTGGGCCATCGGGAAAGACATGGCCCAGATGGGCATCGCAGCCATGGCAGCGCACCTCGGTGCGGACCATGTAATGGCTGCGGTCTTCATGCTCTTCGACCATGTCATTGGGCAGGGCGGCGTTGAAGCTGGGCCAGCCGCAGCCCGATTCGAATTTGGTCGCCGCATCGAAGAGCGCGGCATCACAGCAGACGCAACGATAGGTGCCGGGGCCTTTGGGAAATCCGGGATGGCTGAAGGGCCGCTCGGTGGCCGCGCGGCGGGTGACCTGAAAGGCCAAATCGCCCAGTTGCGCCAGCCATTCGGCGTCCGTCTTGGTAAGTTTCGTCATCATCCCCTCCTGCGCGCCTGTCCAGCCCAAAGCCTTGCTCAAAGCGTTGCCCAAAGCCTTGCCTTGAGCCGGGCCATGGCGCAAACCTAGCGCCGGGCGCGGGCATTTCCAACCGCGTGCAAGGCGGAAAGGGCGCGCAAGGTGCGGCTGGAGGCAGGGGCATGGGTGGCGCGGATGGCCGAGGGGGCGGCCGATGTCGAGCGGGCGCAGGCACTGCGGCACCTGTGCTTTCGGGCCGCGCGGGGGCTGACGGCCGAGCCGGGCCGTGAGGCCGACCGCTTTGACGCTTGGTGCCAGCATCTCATGATCGAAGATCGCGCAGGCCGGCTTGTGGGCGGCTTTCGCGCGCTGATCCTGCCGGCTAATCAAATTGCCGAGAGCTATTCGGGCCAGTTCTATGACCTTGCCCCTCTGGCGCGGCGGTACGGTCGGGTGTTGGAGCTTGGCCGGTTCTGCACCCACCCCGAGGCGCGCCATCCCGAGATCCTGCGGCTGGCGCTGGCCGCGATCACGCGCATGGTCGACATGGGCGGGGTGGGGCTGATGTTCGGCTGTTCGTCCTTTGAGGGGGCCGATCCGCTTCGCCATGGGCAGGCGCTGGCCTATCTTGGCCGTCACCACCGCGCCCCCTTTGGTGCGGGGCCGGGGCGCGGTTCGGCCGAGGCGGTGGCGCTGCCGGATCTGCCCTTTGATGCCAAGGGCGCCGAGGCGGGGCTGCCGCCCCTCTTGCGCAGCTATCTGGCCCTTGGCGGCTGGGTCAGCGATCATGCAGTGATCGACCGCGATCTGGACACGCTGCATGTGCTGACCGCGGTCGAGGTGGCCACCATCCCGCCCGCCCGCACCCGCGCCCTCCGCGCCCTGGCCCGCGAGGGCCAAAATTCTTGACAAGAATTATGCCAAATTTCTTCGCAAAGAAATTTGCCTCGGTTGACGCCGCGCGCTGGCCCGCATAGCTCACGCGCCATGGCACGCGCTCCTCTTCTTCAGCTTTCCGGCATTTCGCTGACCTTTGGCGGCATTCCGGTGTTTGACGGTCTTGATCTTGTGGTGCAACCGGGCGACCGGGTGGCGCTGGTTGGGCTCAACGGATCGGGCAAGTCGACGCTGATGAAGGTGATGGCGGGGCTGGTCGAGGCCGATCAGGGCCTGCGCGTGGTGCCGCCGGGCGTCAGCGTCGGGTATATGGAGCAGGACCCCGACCTTTCGGCCTTTGCCACGCTTGGCGATTATGCCGCCTCGGGCCTGCCCGAGGGGGAGGCCTACAAGGTGGCGGTGGTGGCCGAGGGGTTGAAGTTCAACCCACAGACGCCGGTGGCCACGGCATCGGGGGGAGAGCGCCGTCGTGCGGCGCTGGCCAAGCTCATGGCCGAAGCACCGGAACTGATGCTTCTCGACGAGCCGACCAACCATCTGGACATTCAGGCCATCGAATGGCTGGAGGCCGAGCTGACCGCCACCCGTTCCGCCTTTGTCATCATCAGCCACGACCGCGCCTTTCTGCGCGCGCTGACCCGCGCGACGCTGTGGATCGACCGGGGCGAGGTGCGGCGGCGCGAGGCGGGATTCGAGGGCTTCGAGGACTGGCGCGAAACCGTCTGGGCCGAAGAGGATGAGGCCCGCCACAAGCTTGACCGCAAGATCAAGCACGAGGCGAAATGGGCCGTCGAAGGCATTTCGGCCCGGCGCAAGCGCAACATGGGGCGCGTGCGGGCGCTTCAGGCGCTGCGGGCGGAACGCGCGGGCCAGATCCGCCGTCAGGGGACGGCGGCATTGGCACTGGAAGGTGGCGCGGTCAGCGGCAAGAAGGTGATCGAAGCAACCGGGATTTCAAAGGCCTATGGCGACAAGCTGCTGATCCGCGATTTCGATCTGCGCATCATGCGGGGTGACCGGGTGGCCTTTGTCGGGCCGAACGGGGTGGGAAAGACCACGCTCTTGAAGATGCTGGTGGGCGAGGTTGCCCCGGACAAGGGCGAGGTGCGGCTTGGCACCAATCTGGAGATCGCGGTTTTCGATCAGACACGCGCGCAGCTCGACCTTGAGGCAAGCCTGTGGGAGAACCTGACCGGCGATCCCCTGATGAAGGTTTCCGGCGCCTCGGATCAGGTCATGGTGCGCGGCACGCCCAAACATGTGGTGGCCTATCTCAAGGATTTCCTGTTCGACGAACGTCAGGCCCGCGCGCCGGTCAGGGCGCTGTCGGGGGGCGAGAAGGCGCGGCTTCTTTTGGCCAAGCTGATGGCGCTGCCGTCAAACCTGTTGATCCTGGACGAGCCGACCAACGATCTGGATGTCGAGACGCTGGATCTGTTGCAAGACATCCTTGGCGACTATGACGGCACCGTGATGTTGGTCAGCCACGACCGCGATTTCATCGACCGTGTGGCCACCGCGACCGTGGCCCTGGAAGGCAAGGGCAGGGCAACGGCCTATCCCGGTGGCTGGTCGGACTATGCCGCACAGCGGCCGGTGGTGGTGGTCGAGACGGCACCCAAGCCAAGCGTGGCAGCGCCAAGCGCAAAGCCCGACGCAAAGAAGGCGGAGGGCTTGACCTTTACCGAGCGAAAACGGCTTGAGGCGCTGCCGGAGCTGATGGGAAAGCTGGAAGCCGAGATTGCCAAGCTGTCGACGCTGATCGCCGATCCCGATCTTTTTACCCGCGACGCGGCGAAATTCGCCAGGGCCACCACAGCGATTGCCGAGCGGCAGGTGGCGCTGGCCGCGGCGGAAGAGGAATGGCTGACCTTGGAAGAGAGGAACGGCTAGGCAAACCTCCTCCGGCGCGGTCCGCGCTGTCGTCGGGATGCGGCCGACGAGGCGCGCAGAATGCGCGATCCGAGAAGGCGCGGTCAGCGCAACTCTGCCACCACCTGCGGGATCATCATCACATCCTCGCGCGTGCAGTCGAACTGGCCTACCTGCACTCGGATGACATAGGCCCCCTTGTGGCGCGTCTGGGTCAGATAGATGCGGCCATCATCGTTGATCCGGGCCAACAGGGCCTCGGTCGCCGCCTCATCCCGCAAGGCGAAGGTGAACAGCGACAGGCGCGGCTCGGTCGTGATGGTGACGCCGGGCAGGGCGCGCAGCGCCTCGCAGGCTCCGCGTGCCCATTCCACATGGTTGCGGATGCGCGCCCGCAGACCTTCGAGGCCATAGGCGCGCAGCACGAACCACAGCTTCAAGGCGCGGAAGTTGCGGCCCAAGGGCACCGTCCATTCGTTGAAATTGACGATATCCTCTTTTCTGGCGGTTTCGAGATAGGACGGGCGCAGGCCCAGCGTCCGGATCTGCGGGGTCGGGTCGCGCAACAGCTGCACGGCGCATTGAAACTGCGCCCCAAGCCATTTGTGCGGATTGAAGACGATGCTGTCGGCCATCTCGATCCCCGCCCACATCTGCCGGAATTCCGGGCAGATCATGGCTGACCCGGCCCAGGCCGCATCGACATGCACCGGCAGACCGGCGGCATGGGCAACCGCAATGCACTCGCCGATCCGGTCAAAGGCCCCGACACTGGTGCCGCCTGCACACAAGATCACCCCCGCAGGCAGCATCCCCGCCGCGCGGTCGGCGGCAATCGCCCCGGCCAGCGCGCCCGGCTTCATCGACAGCCCGGTTTCGGTGGGAATCTTGACCAGGTTCTCTTGCCCGATGCCTGCGATGCGCGCGGCCTTGTCCACCGAGGAATGGGCCTCGGCGCTGGCATAAAGCCGCAGGCGCGGTTGGCCTGACAGGCCGGTCAGATTGCCCTGAAAGGCCAACGCCTTTTCCCGCATCGTCAGCACGGCCGAAAACGTCGCCGTGGTGGCGCTGTCATGGATGGTGCCGGTAAAGCCGTCGGGCAGGCCAAGCGACTGGCGCAGCCACTGGATCATCACCTGTTCAATCTCGGTCACCGCAGGCGAGGTCTGCCAGATCATCCCTTGCGCCGCGATGGCATTGGCCAATTGCTCGGCCAGCATCGAGGCGGGGGCGGCATTGGCGGGGAAATAGGCGAAAAACCGGGGGTGCTGCCAATGGGTGATGCCGGGCGGCACGATGCGGGCGAAATCGTCAAAGATCGCTTCCATCGGCTCGGGCGTCTCGGGCGGGTTCGGTGGCAACTGCCCCGCGACCGCACCGGGCACCAAAGGCGCGCGCACCGACCTGTCGCGCAAGGTGGCATGATAGTCCCGCGCCCAGTCGGCGGCGCGTTTGGACCACAGGTTCAGATCGTCATGATTCATCGGGGCCTCCCTTGCGGGGCGGAGACAAGCGGAAAAGGCTTGGCGGGGCAAGGGAATTGCGCTAGGGCAGAGCCATGAGACATTGGCACATCATCGGCATCTGCTGCATTCCCTGCTGACATAGGTCACGCGGGCCCGTCTCCCCTTTTCCAAAGGATCCGACAGACCCGCGCAAGGGAACCGCGCGACGGGGAAGAACATGGTCACGATCAGGCTGCACAATTCGAAAACCCGGAAGAAAGAGGTGTTTCAGCCGCTCGATCCGGCCAATGTGCGGATGTATGTCTGCGGGCCGACGGTCTATGATCGGGCGCATCTGGGCAATGGGCGTCCGATGGTGGTGTTCGACACGCTGTATCGGCTGCTGCGCCATGTCTATGGCGCGGATCATGTCACCTATGTGCGCAATTTCACCGATGTGGATGACAAGATCAACGCCACCGCAGCGGCGCGCAAGGCGGCGGGTGATCCGCGCAGCATGGAAGCGCTGATCCATGAGCGGACCGAGGAAACCATCGGCTGGTATCATGCCGACATGGACGCCTTGGGGGCGCTGCGCCCCACGCATGAGCCGCGCGCGACGGAATACATCGGGCCAATGGTGGCGATGATCGAAGGCTTGATCGCCGGCGGCCATGCCTATGCCAAGGAAGGCCATGTTCTGTTTCGTGTACGGTCGTACAAGGACTATGGCGCGCTGTCGGGCCGGTCGGTGGATGACATGATCGCCGGCGCGCGGGTGGAAGTCGCGCCCTTCAAGGAAGACCCGATGGACTTCGTGCTGTGGAAGCCGTCATCGGAGGAAGAGCCCGGTTGGGCCAGCCCTTGGGGCCGGGGGCGTCCGGGCTGGCATATCGAATGTTCGGCCATGAGTTACGAGCTGTTGGGCGCGAGTTTTGACATTCACGGCGGGGGGCTGGACCTGCAGTTTCCCCACCATGAAAATGAGATTGCGCAGTCCTGCTGCGCCCATCCAAAGGCCGAATTCGCCCGTTTCTGGCTGCACAATGAGATGCTGCAGGTCGAGGGCAAGAAGATGTCCAAGAGTTTGGGGAATTTCTTTACGGTCAGGGATTTGCTGGATCAGGGCGTGCCGGGGGAGGTGATCCGGTTTGTCTATCTGAGCACGCATTACCGCAAGCCGATGGATTGGACGGCGGAGAAGGCGCGCGAGGCAGAGGGCACGCTGAGGAAATGGCGGGCGATGGTATCTGGTGTTGACGCTGGCGCGCCCGTCGCTTCGGTGATCGAAGCGCTTTGCGATGACCTGAACACGGCAGGTGCCATCGCGGCCCTGCACGATCTGTCGCGCGCAGGGGATGCGGCCGGGCTGAAGGCTTCGGCAGGGTTGCTGGGCCTTTTGGACGAGGGAATGGGCGGCTGGTGTGACAAGGGCGCTGACCTGAGCGATCTTGCCGCGCGCCTTGCCTCATTGCGTGCCGAAGCCATGACCACCAAGAACTTCGCTCCAGTCGATGCGCTCAAATCTGCCCTCACCGACGCCGGGGTTGAGGTGCGCATGTCCAAGGCGGGGGTGGAACTTCTCCCCGGTCCGGGCTTCGATCCCGCCAAGCTGGAGGCGCTCAAATGACCCGCGAGCGTCTTTACCTCTTCGACACCACGCTGCGCGATGGGCAGCAGACCCAAGGCGTTCAGTTCTCGGCCCTTGAAAAGGTGCAGATCGCGCAGGCGCTGGACGCGCTTGGCATCGACTACATCGAAGGCGGCTGGCCCGGTGCGAACCCCACCGACAGCGAGTTTTTCGCTACCGCGCCGAAAACCCGCGCCACCATGACCGCTTTTGGCATGACCAAACGCGTCGGGCGGTCGGCCGAGAATGACGATGTTCTGGCCGCCGTTTTGGATGCGCGCACGCCTGCGGTCTGCCTTGTCGGCAAGACCCATGATTTCCATGTGAAAACCGCGCTGGGTTGCACCTTGGAGGAAAACCTTGAGGCCATTGGCGCGAGCGTTGCCCATTGCGTCGCCAAGGGCCGCGAGGCGCTGTTTGATGCCGAGCATTTCTTTGACGGCTACAAGGCCAACCCCAACTATGCCCTTGCGGCGCTGCGGGCGGCCTTGGAGGCTGGCGCGCGGTGGATTGTGCTGTGCGACACCAACGGCGGCACTCTGCCGACCGAGGTGGGCCGGATCGTGGTTGAGGTGACCCAGGCGGGCATCCCCGGCGACCGTCTGGGCATCCATTGCCATGACGACACCGGCAATGCCGTGGCCAATTCGCTGGCCGCCGTCGAGGCGGGATGCCGCCAGATTCAGGGCACCTTGAACGGCCTGGGCGAGCGCTGCGGCAATGCGAACCTGACGACTCTGATCCCGACGCTTCTGTTGAAGGAACCCTTCAAATCCCATTTTGAAACAGGGGTTTCCGAGGCTGGGCTAAAGCAGATTCTGAAGATCAGCCGCAACCTTGACGACATCCTGAACCGGGTCCCTTTGCGATCGGTGCCCTATGTCGGCGCCTCGGCCTTTGCCCATAAGGCTGGGCTGCACGCGAGCGCCATCCTGAAGGATCCCTCGACTTACGAGCATATCCCGCCTGAGGCTGTGGGCAATGCCCGGGTCATCCCGATGTCCAATCAGGCGGGGCAGTCCAACCTGCGCGCGCGCCTTGCATCGGCGGGCATCGAGGTGGATGCCAAGGGTGCCCGCCTTGGCCGTATCCTTGAGCTCATCAAGGAGCGCGAGGATCAGGGCTATGCCTATGACGGTGCGCAGGCGAGTTTCGAAATCCTCGCCCGGCGTGAGCTTGGCCTCTTGCCTCAGTTCTTCGAAGTGAAGCGCTACCGCGTCACGGTCGAACGGCGGAAGAACAAATATGACCGCATGGTCAGCCTTTCCGAGGCGGTGGTGGTGGTCAAGATTGGCGACCGCAAGGCGATGTCGGTCAGCGACAGCATGGACGACACGGGGCAGGATCACGGCCCGGTCAATGCCTTGTCCAAGGCGCTGGCCAAGGATCTAGGGCCCTATCAGGCCTGCATCGACGACATGAAGCTGGTGGATTTCAAGGTTCGCATCACCAATGGCGGCACCGAGGCGGTGACGCGGGTCATCATCGACAGCGAGGATTCTGCGGGGCGTCGCTGGCAGACGGTGGGCGTGTCGGCCAATATCGTCGACGCCAGTTTCGAAGCCCTTCTGGATGCGATCAACTGGAAGCTGGTGCGTGATATGAGCGGCGCGGCATGAGCCTTCAGGCCTGTGCCGAGATCGTCGAGCGTGGCGATCCTGACCGGTTTTTTGCCGTCATGGCTGCCCCTTTGGCGGCACGGGCGCGGCTCTTTCCGCTTTACGCCTTCAACCTTGAGGTGGCGCGCGCGCCTTGGGTGTCGAAAGGGCCGATGATCGGCGAGATGCGGCTGCAATGGTGGCGCGATGTCGTGGTCGAACCCGCCCCCCGCGCGCATGAGGTGGCCGGGCCCTTTCATGCGCTGATCGAGGAGGCCGGTCTGCCACGCGATGTCATTGACCGTCTGATCGAGGCGCGGATCCATGATGTCTATGGTGAGCCCTTTGCCGATGCGGTCGCCCTTGACCGCTATCTTGACGATACCGCCGGGGGTTTGATGTGGCTGGCTGCCAAGGCCTGTGGCGGCACTGACGAACCTGCCGCGCGGGCCTTGGGCTGGGCAATGGGCCTTGCCAATTACCTGCGCGCGGTGCCCGAGTTGGAGGCGCGCGGGCGGCAACCCTTGCCCGATGGCCGGGCCGAGGCGGTCGAGGCGCTGGCCAAAGACGGCCTGCAGCGGCTTGCAATGGCGAAGGGCAGGGTGCCTGTTCCCGCCGCTTTGGCCGCCTGGCAGGCGCGGGGTCTCTTGCGCCAGGTGGCGGTTGACCCGCGCGTGGTCGCCAACGGCGCGATGGGACTTTCAGAGTTTTCCCGCCGGGGCGGGCTTTTGTGGGCCGCCTTCACCGGGCGGCTCTAGCCGCCTGCAGCCTTAACGCGTTTCCCTTGGCTTCATCCACAGCCAGATCAGCGCGCCGCCCGCCAGCACAAGGAAGGGCAACATGGCAAGGTTGACCAGTTGCCAGCCGGTTTCGACCGACCCGCCCGAGCAGTTCATCAATCCGCCCGATGAAAACGAGGCCATCGTTACCCCGCCAAAGACGATGAAATCGTTCAAGCCTTGCAACCGGCCGCGCTCTTCGGGGCGTTGGGCATTGGCCAGCATCGTGGTGGCACCAATGAACCCGAAATTCCAGCCCACACCCAGCAGGATCAGCGCGATGAAGAAGTTCTCAAGCTCGATCCCCGCCATGGCCACTGCGCCGGATGCGGCAAGGATGACAAGGCCAATCGCGATTACCCGCTCTACCCCCAGCCGAGCGATCACATGGCCGGTGATGAAGGACGGGGCATACATGGCCAGCACATGGGCGGTCACCACATCGGCCGCGTCGCCCGTGTCGAACCCGCAGCCGACAACGGCCAGCGGAGAGGAGGTCATCACCAGGTTCATCAGCGCATAAGAGACCGTGGCGCAGATCATCGCTACAGCGATCACCGGGGTGCGGATCAGCTCGCCCCGGCTGCGCCCGGCCGGGCTGCCTTCGGCGGCGCAGCGCGGTTTCGGAATTTTCAGCCCCACGAACAGGAACATCCCCAGCAAGTTCAGCGCGATGACGGCAAGGTAGGTGCCAAGAAAGGGCACCACCATGGCCTGTGCCGTGACCTTCACCAGTTGCGGCCCGACCACCGCCGACAAAAGCCCGCCCGCCATGACCCAGGAAATCGCCTTGGGCCGGAAGGCGTCCGATGCGGTGTCGGCGGCGGCAAAGCGGTAAAAGCCCTGCGCGCTCATGTAGACCCCGGTCAGGAGCGACCCAAGAAGGAACAGCGGGAAGAAGGAGGTAATCAGCCCCACCGCGCCAATCGCAGCACCCAAGGCGCCGCCCAAGGCCCCCGCCACGAACCCTGCCGCGCGTCCGTATTTCGCCATGAAGCTGGAAATCGGCGTCGCGGTCAGCATGGATCCGATCACGATAAAGCTGATCGGCAGCGTCGCCCAGCAGGCATTGGGGGCAAGCGACTGGCCCGCAAGCCCGCCGATGGTGAAGATCATCGGCATCTGCGCGCCAAGGATGGCCTGGGCCGCAACCAGCACGAGCACATTGCGTTTGGCGAGGCTGTCGTTCACGTCATGGGTCATGGTGGGCCCAGCGCTAAGCCCGTGGTTCGCGCGGGGCAAGGAGAAAATTGTATCTGATACGGGCGATCCCGGCTTTGCGCTTGCCTTTCGCGAGGCCATGGCGATGCTAAAGCCATGGTTGGACGGATCATCGAAACCCTTAATTGTGTGGCCGAAGGGGCCGATTGGCTGGCCCGGGCCGAGCCGCGGTTTGCCCAGGCGCTGTGCGAGGTCGGCCCTTTGCCGCTGCGCCGTCAGCCCGACGGGTTTACAGCGCTTCTGGACGCGATTGTCGGCCAGCAGGTTTCAATCGCGGCGGCCGATGCAATCTGGCGCCGGATGGAGGCGGCGGGGCTTGTGGCGCGCGAGGCCGTGGCCGAGGCAAGCGACGAGGCGCTGCGCGGGGCGGGCCTAAGTTGGCAAAAGGCGCGTTATGCCAAGGCTCTGGCGCTGTCCGAGATTGATTTTGAGGCCCTGCGCGGGCTTGCGGATGCAAACGTGATCTCAAGCCTCACCACGGTTCCCGGCATCGGCAGCTGGACGGCCGAGATCTATGCGATGTTCGCGCTGGGCCGCGCCGATGTCTTTGCGCCGGGGGATCTTGCGTTGCAAGAGGCGGCGCGGGTGCTGTTTGACTTGCCCGAGCGCCCGCGCGAGCGCGCGCTGCGCGCCATGGCCGAGGCCTGGAGCCCCTGGAGGTCGGTTGCGGCGCGCATTCTTTGGGCCTACTACCGGGTGGCAAAGGAACGGGAAGGCGTCAGATGACGCGCGAATTGAACTTCGGCCGGGTGGCGGCGCAAAGCGGTCAGGCAAAATCGCTTGTGGTGTTTCTGCACGGCTATGGGGCCGATGGGGCCGATCTCTTGGGCCTGGCAGACCCCTTGGCGCCGCATCTGCCCGACACCGTGTTCATGGCGGCCGATGCGCCAAGCCCTTGCGCCGGGAATCCCTTTTGTCGGCAATGGTTTCCCATCCCGCGCTTTGATGGTTCCACCGAGGTCGAGGCAGCCGTCGAGATGAACCGAGCCGCCGAGGACCTGAGCGCCTTTCTCGATCAACGACTGGCCGAGGAGGGGCTGAGCCTCGCCGCGCTGGCGCTGGTGGGATTTTCTCAGGGTGCCATGATGAGCCTGCATGTCGCCCCGCGCCGCGCGCAGGCCATGGCGGGCGTGGTCGCGATCTCGGGCAAGCTGATGCGCCCGCAGGTTCTGGCGCAAGAGGCCAAGGTCAAGCCGCCGGTGATGCTGATCCATGGTGACCGCGATGATGTCGTGCCGTTCCACGAGATGCAGGCGGCAGGCAATGCGCTGGTGGCGGCGGGATTTGAAACCTTTGGCCATGTGATGCAAGGCACCGGACACGGCATTGCCCCCGATGGTTTGGGCGTGACGATGCAGTTCCTGAAAGAGCGGCTGCCGGGGTAGGGCGCGCGGCCCGCCTCGCGCAAAAAATCTGGCACAGATTTTTGGCCAGAATTTTTGTAAAATTCTGGGCCCGGCAGGCCGGGCTGTCAGCCTTGCCCGCCGCCCGAAAGATAGGCCGCGCAGCCTGTCAGGGCGGCGTAATCGTCTTCCACGATGCGGACTGAGAAGCTTGCCATGAACTCGGCAAAGCGGCCCTTGTCGCGGAAATGGGCCGTCAGATTCATTGCATCGAAATGGGGCTGCATGGCGCGCGCCACCCCGCCGATCAGATAGATGCCGCCAAAGGGCAGGTGGATCAGCGCAAGGTTGCCAAGTTCCTGGCCGAGCAGATGGATGTAAAGCCCGGCGGCATGGCGGGCAACGGGGTCACCGGCTGCGACATCGGCCATGATCTCGGCCCCGGACTTGGTTCTGTCTTGCCCGGCCTCACGCGCGGCAAAGGCATAGATGCGTTCAAGTCCGCGCCCGGCCAGCACATCCTCAACCCCGGCGAACCCATGGGCATGGGGACCGACCTCGGCCACGAATCGGGAAAGGCGGTGGTCCTCGTCGGTGCGCACCGGCATCGAGATATGGCCACATTCGCTGGCCGCCACCACCCGGCCCCACGGGGTTTCATGCACCGGCGCTGCGTTCATGCCAGTGCCCAGCCCGACCACAAGCATGGCCGCCCCGGGTTTGGACGGCCCGGCGATGACCTCGCGCAGATGCTGGGGGGCAATCCGGCCCAAGGCATGTCCCTGGGCCTGCAGATCGTTCAGGATTGCGGTCTTCGCAGCCTCCGTGGCGGCGGTCAGTCCGGCACCCGTGATGGTCCAGTCCAGGTTTGTCATGCTGGCCACCCCGTCGCGGACCGGCCCCGCCACCGCCACACAGACGCCCGACACCTTTGGCGCACTGCTTTCGGCCAGATAGCGGGTCAACACCGCCTCGAGATTGGCAAACCCTGCATTGGCATAACGGCGGATGCTCTCTGCGCGCACCTTGTCGCCATCGGCCAGCGCCACGCGGGTGTTGGTGCCGCCGATATCGGCCACCAGGGCCGGGGCAAGGGGCAGGGATTGGATCATGAGCGGGCACCTGTGCAACGGACGGTTCGGGTTCTAGCGGTTTTGGCGGGAATCACAAGGCGGAAGGCGCGGTCGGAAGCGTAGGGTGCGCTGGGTGGTGGGGCTTGACGATCGCCGATCTGGGGCATTTCCCTTAAGTCTGGCTGGCCTTGTCGGGAAAGGCGGGCGGTGCAATCAGATCAGGCAGCAGGCGGGCCAGGGTCTCGGTGCCTCGGGTCGGGGGGCTTTCGGTCAGCCGGGCGAGCACGATCGCCTCGGCGCCGGCATCGGTGATCGGCCGGGTGACCAGCGCGCGGCCATCCTGCGACAGACGCGCGGCGGGGTTCGTGTAGGACAGGCCAACCCCCAGCCCATTGGCTGCCAGGCTGCGCAACAGATCGAGGTTTGCCGCGCGATGCGCCACGATCGGCGCAAGGCCTGCGCGGGCAAAGAGCGCGCGCATATGGCTGATCGACAGGCCCTGATCGGCAAGGATCAGGGGTTGATCGGCCAGATCGCGCAGCAAAAGACCTGTGCGGCCAGCCAGCGGATGATCTGCCGCCATCACCGCATGCGGCGGGATATGCGCCAGCGTCTGGCGCGTGACATCGGCCTCCAGCCCCAGATCCCAAGTCAGGGCCAGAT
>VGDH01000059.1 GCA_016869835.1 Alphaproteobacteria bacterium | reverse complement strand
GCTGATTGAGCGTCTCCATCAGCTTGTCAAAGCCACCCAAGGCCTCGATCTGCGCGCGTTCCTCGGGCGTAAGGTGCTTTTCGGCCAGTTTCGCCAGCCAATCGGCGGGCAGGTCGATGGCCTCCAGAACCTCAGCATCCGAAATCGCCTCCAACCCCTTGAAGGATTTCGCAAAGGCGCGGTCATAGCGGTCAAGGTGGCGTTCGTCCTTGACCATGGCAACCCGGCCAAGAACGTAAAACCCCTCGGGCTGACAGGTTACCAGCCCGGCCTGAAGGCCCTCGAGAAAGGCAAGATACTCGCGCAGGCTGACCGGCACCCCTTCATCGCGCAAGGCAAGGAAGAAGAATAGAAACATCTAGCCTATTGCCCGGCGCGATCAAGGTAGATGGTGACGAAAAGCGCCACCAGCATCAGCGGAATGGCATGGGCGACCGCATATTGAGCCATGTCCAGCCCCTTGCCGCCGCGCCGCTTGGCGCGCCACGCGCCAAGTCCGGCCCCCACCACCAAAGCCAGTAGCACCAAGACGGGAATATACACCGCTCCGACCCCTTCTTTCCTGCGGGGCCGGGCGGTTTCTGCCCTTAGCCCCCGCGCCTGCCGCGCGCACCGAAGGCCGCCACTTCGGCCATACGCGCACGCACCTGCGATTCCGAGCCGAAGCCATAGCGCGCTCATCCCAGACTGTCGAGACGCAAGGCCCGCGCCTCGGCCGCCATGCCCTGCGCCTCGAAGGCCCCGGCCTTCAGCAGCATCAAGGAGGCAAGAAGGGCCGCGTTCTGCGACTGGCGGACCACGGGAATGGCACGGCCGCCGAATTGCACCGCCTGGGCTGGCTGGCCATTGGCCAGCGCCACGGCGGCAAGCTGCATGTCCACGTGGGCCTCATGCACCTGACCGCCGGGCAGGCGCCGATAGATTTCGGAGGCGCGCGCAAGGGCGCGCACGGCGGCCTCGGGATAGGATGTCACCTGAGCACGGCCCAGGGCGTAATGGGAAAACGCCATGCGCCCGTCGCTCCAGCCTTGGGCATTGGCGATCGACACCATCCGCTCGGCCGCCGCCTTGGCGGTGCCGCCGCGGCTGCCAAAGGCCTGTTCCACCGCCTGCACCCAGGGCCGGGGCGCCACGGTTTTCATCTGGCCCGCGCGCCCTTCGCCCGCAGGGTTCAGCCGCGCCAGCAGGTCCGGCAGACGCCGCGCAACCTCGGCCTCGTTCATGCCCGATTGCGGTTCCGGCGCATAAAAGGCGCGCAGGATTAGCATGTCGAACCCGGTTAGCACGGTGTGGAAATTGTCGTCATTAAAGACGGAATCGGGCAGGTGATAAAGGTCGTTCAACGGCCCGATGGCCTGGGCCAGTTCCTCATGCAGGCAGTCGCGAACCTCTTGGGCGCTGTTGTCAGAGGGGATGACAATCACCACCCGCTCGCGCCGGGTCAGGCGTGTCCAGTCCACCACGGCGGTGCCGCGCGCTTTTGTAGTCGTTGAACGAGCTGACGCCCGGCACCACAAAACAGGCCGCCGTCGGGACCGCACGGCGCATCTGGGCGCGCGGCACGAAATCAATGGTGATCGCGGCAGGCGCATCGCCCTTGACGGTGGTGATATCAAGCCCCGCCTCATGGCGCAGCCGTGACAGAAGGTTCGACAGTTCTGCCCCCGCTATGGCCGGCATCTCGCCGCGCACGGCAACCGTGATCTGGCCCTCGAACCGGCTCAGCGCATTGATCGCGCGCCCGTTTTCCATTCGGAAGGCCAGATCAAGGAAATCGCGCGCCATTTCGATGTTCGACCGTTCGGCGCGGATGCTTGAGCTGGCAGCGAAAGGCGTGGATGAGCCAGACGCGGGCAGGGACCGGCTGTCAAAGGCGGCACCTTTGGTGACTTCGGCACCCGGCATCGGGGCGCAGGCCGTAATGAGGCACAGGGCAAGGGCTGAAATTCGACGCATCGCTTGGCAGCTAAACCACTAAAAAGGAGGGGTTTCCCCCGGATGAACAGGCAAGGTATGGCGCCTGTCCGCACCCGGCCGGTTCAGCGCCCTTGGGTTGGATGCCCCCGCATCCGCCCCAAGGGCCAGTCTGATCCGGGCGAGGCCCGTTCCGTCGCCACACCCCGAGGTCCCGGTGCAAAATGACACCAGGTCCTCTTGGGGACCAAAGGCCGGACGCAATCCCCACCGCGACCTGCCTCACGAGGTGCTGTCATCCTTTCGTTCTGGTCCAAGCCCGCGTCGAGCAGTGCCGCGTGCAAGGCCCTTTGCCGGTCCGCGATCACCAGGTGCAAGCCACCGGGATCGCTGGGGCCCGCATCACGCTGCGGGGTGGCAAAAGGCTGAAAAACCGTTCCCGAAACTTTGACATCACTGGAGACAAGACAACATGTCTGGACTGTCCTTAAAAGGGCATGTTCATGTCAATCTTGCGGATTTTTTCCCCAATGGCCCCGTCTACCCATGGATAGGTGAGCGGCAGGAAACGCCAGATATACCCCGAAATGATCGCGAAATATTTCTAAATAATTCAGTTATCGTGAATCCGTGAAGAAATTGTATCAATACCATGGCTAAATACTTGCAGAATTGTCCGATTCGAAGAATTCGCCGCAACAGTGGCCATGTGCCGCGCGGATCGCCGCGATCGGCGCAACAGCGACCCGCGTCCAGCTTGGCCCACCTGCGCCACATTCTGGCAGGGGAACATCTGTGCCCGGTTCAACTCGCCGCGCCCGGCCCGATATTAGCCACGGCCCGAGCGCGACAGGAACGCCAGCCGCTCGAACAGCTGCACATCCTGTTCGTTCTTCAAGAGCGCACCGTGCAGGCGGGGCAGGCTGTGCTTGCCCTCGCGGCGCAGATCCTCGGGGCCAAGGTCCTCGGCCAGAATCAGCTTGAGCCAGTCCAAGACCTCGGAGGTCGAAGGTTTTTTCTTCAAGCCCGGCGTCTCGCGCAGCTCGAAGAACTGGGTCAGGGCCGTGGTCAGCAGCGCCTCCTTGATGGCCGGGAAGTGCAGCCGCACGATCTGGGCCAGCACTTCGGGCTCGGGGAAGCGGATATAATGGAAGAAACAGCGCCGCAGAAAGGCGTCGGGCAATTCCTTTTCATTGTTCGAGGTGATGATGACCACCGGGCGCTGAACCGCCTTCACCGTCTCGCCTGTCTCATAGACATGGAATTCCATCCGGTCGAGTTCTTGCAAAAGGTCGTTGGGAAACTCGATATCCGCCTTGTCGATCTCGTCGATCAGCAGAACCACACGGGCCGACGCCTCAAACGCTTGCCACAGTTTGCCGCGCTTGATGTAGTTGCGCACGTCATGCACCCGCGCCTCGCCCAGTTGGCTGTCGCGCAGCCGTGACACGGCGTCATATTCGTAAAGACCTTGTTGCGCCTTGGTTGTGGATTTGATGTGCCACTCAATCAGGGGCATATCAAGCGATGCTGCCACCTGCCGGGCGAGTTCGGTCTTGCCGGTGCCGGGTTCGCCCTTGACCAAGAGCGGGCGCTGCAAGGTGACGGCGGCATTCACCGCAACCGCAAGGTCATCAGCGGCGACATAGGTCGAGGTGGTCGAGAATTTCATAATCAGATCAATGCCCTGCATTTGCGTTGCTGCGCAGGCTATTCTTGCCGGGTTTTTGTCGCAACCGCTAGTGACAATGCTGTGGCTTTCCGGTATTGCACCGCCCAATCCGGCCCGTATTGCTGGGGTGCCCCCTAGATGTGCCTTCCGCGCGTGAGGTTCGAAATATTGGAGAGTGCTGCCATGAAAGCCGAAGTCTTTTTGCCCGATGACTACCGTCCGGCCGAGGATGAGCCCTTCATGAATGATCGGCAGCTTGAGTACTTCCGGCGCAAGCTTCTGGTGTGGAAGCACGAGCTTCTGGAACAGTCGAGCGAGACGATCGAAAACCTGCAAGACAGCGGCCGGTCCGTGCCCGATATCGCCGACCGCGCTTCGGAAGAAACCGATCGGGCGCTGGAACTGCGCACCCGTGACCGTCAGCGCAAGCTGGTGAGCAAGATCGACGCCGCGCTGCGCCGGATCGACGAGGGCGAATACGGCTATTGCGAAATGACCGGAGAGCCGATCAGCCTCAAGCGTCTCGATGCCCGCCCGATTGCCACCATGACGCTGGAAGCCCAGGAAAAGCACGAGCGTCGCGAAAAGGTTCACCGCGACGATTGATCGCCGCCGTCGGGTCTTGTGCCCGTGACGGTGTGAGAGGATGCTGAAGCTGGGCCGATTGGGTCCGGCTTTTTGGTTCCGGGGACGGCGATGCAGGCGGGCGAGGTCACGGTTCTTGGCGCGGGCGTTGCGGGGCTGACTGCCGCCTTGGCGCTGGCGCAGCGCGGTTTTGCCGTCACCGTTCTGGAACAGGCCGATGCCATCCGCGAGGTCGGGGCGGGGCTGCAGATCAGCCCCAATGCCAGCGTTGTCTTGCAGGCGCTGGGCCTTGGGCCTGCGCTGGACGCCGCTCAGGGCCGGGCGCTGGCGGTGCAGCTCTTTGACGGGCTGACGGGGGAAAGCGTTCTGCGGATGGATCTGGCGCGCCTGCGGCCGGGACAAAGCTATAATTTCCTGCACCGGGCCGATCTGATCGACATGCTTGCCGGTGCCGTGCGCGCGGCGGGGGTGCAGATCCGCCTCTTGCAGCAGATCGAGACGGTGGATCTGACCGGTGCGCGTCCGCGCCTTGTGACCGCCCAGAGGGCCGAGATTGAAACGGGGCTTCTTGTTGCGGCGGATGGCCTGCACTCACGCACACGCGCGGCGCTGAACGGTGCGGCACAGCCCTTTTTTACCCATCAGGTCGCCTGGCGCGCGCTTGTCCCCGAAACGCCCGGCGTCGATCTGGTGGCCGAGGTGCATATGGGCCCGGGCCGCCATCTGGTCAGCTATCCCTTGCGCGGTGGAAGGCTGCGCAACATCGTTGCGGTCGAAGAGCGCCGCGCCTGGGTGGAGGAAGGCTGGTCGCTGAGCGATGACCCCCTTGAGATGCGGCTTGCCTTCGAACGCTTTTCGCCCCGGGTTCGCGGCTGGCTGGAGCAGGTGCAGGACGTCTATCTTTGGGGCCTGTTTCGCCATCCTGTCGCCGAAACCTGGGCGCGCGTGCTGCCCGAGGGGGCGGCGGTGATCCTGGGCGATGCGGCGCATCCGACCTTGCCCTTTCTGGCGCAGGGGGCCGCCATGGCGATCGAGGACGGCTGGACTCTGGCCGATCATCTGGCCCGGTTGCCCCCCGATCAGGCGCTGCCGCGCTGGCAGGCCCTGCGCCGCCCGCGCTGCGCGCGGATTGTGGCGGCAGCCAATGGCAATGCGCGGGCCTATCACCTGTCGGGGCCGATGCGCGGTCTGGCGCATCTGGGGCTGAGGCTGGGTGCGGCGGTTCATCCGGGCTTTGCACTTGCACGGTTTGACTGGCTTTACGGCCATGACGTGACGCGGGGGTAGGGAGGCGGTTGGCTAAAGGTCATGCCGGCCCGCCTGACCACCCGGCCATGAAAAAGCCCGCCAGAGGCGGGTCATCATCGATTTTTTCAGTAAAGGATCAAGCGTCAACCGTCACGGGCACGCAGGCCAGCTTCATCCCGCCGGAATAGATCACTTCGGGGCCTTCAAAACGCAGCGTCACAAAGCGCACCTCGGCCAGAATGTCGCCGCGGATGAATTCGCCATCGCAAAGCCGAGAGGCTGGAACCATCGCCTCGGCCTTGCCGTAAAGCGCCTTGGCGCGCCAGTCGCGGATCAGGATGGGCTGGTTCGGGGCGACAAACATCTCTTCGGTCGGGCGGCCAACGCCAAGGCTGTCGCGCGAAATCGCCACTACGCGGGCGTTTTCCACGCGCGTCACCTCAACCTGAACCACCTTGCGCATGCCGTTGCGGGTAATGACCCGGTCGCCCGGCATGATGAATTCCACCGGCAGTTCCTCATCCAGCGTCAGGACAGGGGTGCCCAGGGCGATGCCGGCATTGGTGAAGATCTCTTGCGTCTGGGATGCAGAAGCGAACGAAGCCTGAGCGAGATGTGCCATGTGCATGATCCTTTGTGCCGTCAGCGCCCCCGCTTGACAGCCTTTCTTGCGGCCAAATGTGGCAAGATTGGGTTAACCGCTTGCCCTTTTCGCGGTTATTTCCGCAAAACACCGCCGTGCGCGTGTTTCCGCACAATGCCAGGCGCTGTCCTTGTGTTTTTGCCCTCGCATCGGGGATCGGGTCTTGTTACAAGCAAGCCGGTTCGGGCCGGTCAGGTGCCTTTCAGGGCGGCAAGACCGGTTCCGGACGATGCGGGTGTGGCGAAATTGGCAGACGCACTGGATTTAGGTTCCAGCGCCGCAAGGCGTGGGGGTTCAAGTCCCTCCACCCGCACCATCTTCCGGCGCATTTGCGCCTTGGCCGATGGCTCTGCGCGATCTCGGGGCGATGCGCGATTCAGGGTTGATCCTCAACGGCACCGGCACTAGACAGGCGCCAACGGTTTTGGCCGCCCTTGGGGCGGCCTCTCAGCTTGTGCGAGGACATGGAATGCAAGTCACCGAGACCCTGAAAGACGGCCTGAAGCGCGCCTACGCCATTACGGTGACGGCAGCCGAACTGGACGCCGAAGTCCAGAAGAAGCTCCTCGAAGCGCAGCCCGAGGTCGAGATCAAGGGCTTCCGCAAGGGCAGGGTGCCGCTGGCGATCCTGAAAAAGCAGTTCGGTCAGCGCATGATCGGCGATGCGATGCAGGACGCGATCGACGGCGCGATGAAGGACCACTTCAACAATACCGGCGATCGCCCCGCGCTTCAGCCTGAAGTCAAGATGGTCGCCGGTGAGACCTGGAAGGAAGGTCAGGATGTCGTGGTCGAGATGACCTATGAATGTCTGCCGCCGATCCCCGAGGTCGATGCCGGCAAGATCAAGCTGGAGCGTCTGTCGGTGAAGGCCGATGATGCCGCCATTGCCGAGGCGCTGAAGAACCTGGCCGGTTCGGCCCAGTCGTTTGAGCCGAAGAAGAAGGCGTCCAAGTCCAAGAAGGGCGATCAGGTTGTCATCGACTTCAAGGGTTCGGTTGACGGCGAATACTTCGACGGCGGCGCGGGCGAAGATTACCCGCTGGTGCTGGGCTCTAACTCTTTCATTCCGGGCTTTGAAGATCAGCTGATCGGCGCCAAGGCGGGCGATGAGGTCAAGGTCAACGTCTCCTTCCCCGAAAACTATGGCGCGGCCCATCTGGCCGGCAAGGCGGCGGTCTTTGAATGCACCGTAAAGGAAGTGCGCGAGCCGAAAGAAGCCGAGATCGACGATGAGCTGGCCAAGAAGTTCGGCGCCGAGGATCTGGCTGCCCTCAAGGGCCAGATCGCCGAGCGTCTGGAGGCCGAATACAAGGGCGCAGCCCGCGCGGTGATGAAGCGTAGCCTCTTGGATCAGCTGGACGCGCAGGTGAAGTTCGACCTGCCCCCCGCCCTGGTCGAGGCCGAGGCCGCGCAGATCGCGCATCAGCTGTGGCATGAGGAAAACCCCCATGTTCACGACCACAACCACGGCGCGGTGGAACCCACCGCCGAGCACAAGAAGCTGGCCGAGCGTCGCGTGCGTCTGGGCCTGGTGCTGGCCGAGGTCGGCCGCAAGGCCGAGGTGACCGTCACCGACGCCGAGATGACCCAGGCCGTGCTGGCTGCGGCCCGTCAGTATCCGGGCCAAGAGCGTGCCTTCTTCGAATTCGTGCAGAAGAATGCCCAGATGCAGCAGCAGCTGCGCGCCCCGGTCTTCGAGGACAAGGTGGTTTACCACATCGTTGCAGGCGCCAAGGTGACCGAGAAGGAAATCTCCAAGGACGCGCTGCAAAAGCTGGTCGAAGCGCTGGACGAGATGTAAGCGCGCGTTATCCACGAAAATCAGGGCCGCGCCTCATGGGGTGCGGCCCTTTTTCATGGCAGTCCCGCCAGATCGGGGCCGGGTTGGGGGGCATGATGCGCAAGGACAGTCTGGACGGGGTGGGCTTTTCGGCACTCTTGGCGGTGACGCTGCTTCTGGCTTTCAACCAGATCATCGTGAAGGACGTGAATCAGGGCTTGCAGCCGGTGTTCTTTGCCGGGCTGCGTTCGGCCTTTGCGGTGGCCTTTGTCTGGGCCTTTCTGAAATGGCGCGGGCTGACCGATCGGCTGCGCCGGTCCGATCTGGTGCCGGGCCTTTTGATGGGAACGATCTTTGCCGCCGAATTCCTTTGTCTTTTCATGGCGCTGGACCTCACTCTTGTCAGTCGCGCCTCGGTGATTTTCTATTCGATGCCGGTCTGGATGGGGCTTTTGGCGCATTTCTTCCTGCCCGGAGAGCGGCTGAACGCTGTGCGGGCGCTGGGGCTTCTTTTGGCCTTCCTCGGCACGGCCTGGGCCATCCTTGCGCGGCCCGAAGGCGTGGGCGAGGCCAGCCTTGCAGGCGATCTCTTCGCGCTGGGCGGGGCCTGGGGCTGGGCGGGAACCGCCTTTCTGGCCCGCAAGACCTCGCTGCGCGAGGCCGGGCCGGAGGCGCAGCTGTTCTGGATGGTGGCGGTCTCGGCCCCGATTCTTTTGGCCGTGTCGCCCCTTTTCGGCCCCTTGATCCGCGACATTCAACCCGAACACTGGTTCTGGTTGGTCTTTCAGTCCTCGATCGTGGTGGCAGGCGGCTTTGTCGCCTGGCTCTGGCTGTTGTCGGTCTATCCGACCTCGACGGTCGCCAGCTTTTCGTTCCTCACACCGCTGTTTGCGATTCTGCTCGGCCATATTCTTTTTGATGAGCCGCTGACGCTGGCCTTGGCTGTGGCATTTCTGCTGGTGGCTTCGGGAATCATTCTGGTCAACCGGCGAAGCTGATCCGGCATCCCTGGCCAGATGGGATTCGCAGGCCAAGACAGGAAAATTCCGAGGTTTTTCGCCGCTGTTCATCCGGCACATGAAGAGCCATGAGCCTTGCCCCAAGGCGCAAACCGCGCTGTCCAGACACCGCCCATAGACTTTCGCCGGGTGGTCAAGCACAAAATCTTGTGGTCAGCCCAAATTTTCCATTTGCTCACCCCGTGGATTTACGACATTTTGACAAAGCCGTCGACCGGACCACCACCCATAGTGGCCCTTGGTGTCAGGTCACCACAAGTCCCTGTGCCCCAGTGGCGCGATCCAAAGCAGACCAAGATGCGGTGGACAGGTGAGTGTGGGACGGGCGCGGGGTTTGGGCGCAGGGATATTGAACGATCACAACTGGCAGGGGAAAAATCCCCGCCATTCAGGGACGGAGACGGGGCATGAAGATCGAGCGGAAATTCACCACGGCGGCAGCCGGGGCTTACGGCGAAATGGCGTTTCAACTGACCGCGTCGGAGATTCGCAATCCCGATGGCAAGGTGGTGTTCCGCAACGAGGCGGTCGAAGTGCCCGAAGGCTGGAGCCAGGTTGCCTCGGACGTTCTGGCGCAGAAGTATTTCCGCAAGGCGGGCATTCCGGCAGTTCTGAAGCGCGTCAAGGAAAAGGGCGTGCCGGACTTCCTGTGGCGATCGGTCGCCGATGAAAAGGCGCTGGCCAAACTGCCGGCCGAAGAGCGTCTGGTTGGCGAAACCAGCGCCAAGCAGGTGTTCGACCGTTTGGCAGGGGCCTGGGCCTATTGGGGCTGGAAGGGCGGCTATTTCTCGACCGAGGCCGATGCCAAGGCCTATTTCGACGAGATGCGCTTCATGCTTGCCCGCCAGATGGCTGCGCCGAACTCGCCCCAGTGGTTCAACACCGGGCTGCATTGGGCTTATGGCATCGACGGCCCAAGCCAGGGTCATTACTACGTCGATCACCAGACCGGCGTGCTGACCAAATCGGCCTCGGCCTATGAACACCCCCAGCCGCATGCCTGCTTTATCCAGTCGGTCAAGGATGATCTGGTGGGCGATGGCGGCATCATGGACCTTTGGGTGCGTGAGGCGCGACTGTTCAAATACGGCTCGGGCACCGGCACCAACTTCTCCTCCCTGCGCGGCGAAGGCGAAAAGCTTTCGGGCGGCGGCAAGTCCTCGGGCCTGATGGGGTTCCTAAAGATCGGCGACCGCGCGGCGGGCGCGATCAAGTCGGGCGGCACCACGCGGCGCGCGGCCAAGATGGTCATCGCCGACATGGACCACCCCGATATCGAGGATTTCATCAACTGGAAGGTCATCGAAGAGCAGAAGGTGGCCAGCCTTGTTGCCGGTTCCAAGGCGCATGAGCTGCGTCTGAACGAGATCTTCACCGCGATCCGCCAGTGGGATGGCTCGGCCGAAGATTCGGTGGATCCGGCGAAAAACCCGGCCTTGAAGGCGGCGATCAAGGCGGCCAAAAAAGCCATGATCCCCGACACCTACACCAATCGCATCCTGCAATACGCCAAGCAGGGCTATACCTCGATCGAATTCCCGACTTATGACGTGGACTGGGATTCCGAGGCCTATATCACCGTCTCGGGCCAGAATTCGAACAACTCGGTGCGGGTGACCGACGCCTTCCTGAAGGCCGTGAAGGACGATGCCGACTGGGCGCTCATTCGCCGCACCGATGGCAAGGTGGCCAAGACCGTCAAGGCGCGTGAGCTGTGGGATCAGGTCGGCCACGCCGCCTGGGCCTGCGCCGACCCGGGCATCCAGTTCCACGATTCGGTCAACGCCTGGCACACCTGCCCGGAAGATGGCCCGATCCGTGGTTCGAACCCCTGTTCGGAGTACATGTTCCTGGACGACACCGCCTGCAACTTGGCGTCGATGAACCTTTTGACCTTCTACGGAAACGGCAAGTTCGACGCCGAGGCCTACGTCCACGCCTCGCGGCTCTGGACCGTCACGCTGGAAATCTCGGTAATGATGGCGCAATTCCCGTCGAAGGAAATTGCACAACTGTCCTATGACTTCCGCACGCTGGGTCTGGGCTATGCCAACATCGGCGGCCTCTTGATGAACATGGGTCTGGGCTACGATTCGCCCGAGGGCCGCGCGCTGTGCGGCGCCCTGACCGCGATCATGACCGGTGTGGCCTATGCCACGTCGGCCGAAATGGCGGCCGAGCTTGGCACCTTCTCGGGCTATGAGCGCAACAAGCAGCACATGCTGCGCGTGATCCGCAACCACCGTGCGGCGGCCTGGAGCAAGGCCAGCTATGAAGGGGTCAACGTCAACCCCGTTGCGCTGGATGCTGCCAATTGCCCCGATCAGGGCCTGGTGACCCTGGCCCGTTCGGCCTGGGACGAGGCGCTGGCGCTTGGCGAAAAGCACGGCTACCGCAACGCCCAGACCACGGTGATTGCCCCCACTGGCACCATCGGTCTGGTGATGGATTGCGACACCACCGGCATCGAGCCGGACTTCGCGCTCGTGAAGTTCAAGAAACTGGCAGGTGGCGGTTACTTCAAGATCATCAACCAGTCGGTTCCGGCCGCCTTGGAGAAGCTCGGCTATTCCACGAGCCAAGCGGCTGAAATCGTCGCCTATGCCGTCGGCCACGGCTCCATCGGCAATTGCCCCGGCATCAACCCGACGGCGCTGATCGGCCACGGCTTTGGCCCGCGCGAGTTGGAGAAGATCGAGGCGGCACTCCCTTCGGCCTTCGACATCCGCTTTGTGTTCAACCAGTGGACGCTGGGCGAAGAGTTCTGCACTCAAACGCTGGGCATCCCGGCCGAAAAGCTGAACGATCCGACCTTCGACCTTCTGCGCCACTTGGGCTTTACCAAGGCCCAGATCGACGCCGCCAATGACCATGTTTGCGGCACGATGACGCTGGAAGGCGCGCCGTTCCTCAAGCCCGAACACTACAATGTGTTCGACTGCGCCAACCCCTGCGGCAAGAAGGGCACGCGCTATCTGTCTGTAAACGCCCACATTTACATGATGGCGGCGGCGCAGTCCTTCATCTCGGGCGCGATTTCCAAGACGATCAACATGCCGAACTCGGCCACGATCGAGGAAACGCTGGCGGCCTACGAACTCTCGCACTCGCTCGGGATCAAGGCCAACGCGCTGTATCGCGATGGCTCCAAGCTCAGCCAGCCGCTCGCGGCCGCGCTGATCGAAGATGACGAGGAAGCCGAAGAAATCCTCGCCTCGGGTTCCATGCAGGAAAAGGCCGCCGTGCTGGCCGAAAAGATCGTGGAAAAGGTGATCATCAAGGAGATAATCCGCACCAACCGCGAAAAGCTGCCGGAACGTCGCAAGGGCTATACCCAAAAGGCCATCGTCGGCGGCCACAAGGTGTATCTGCGCACCGGCGAATATGGCGACGGGCGGCTGGGCGAGATCTTCATCGACATGCACAAGGAAGGTGCGGGCTTCCGCGCGATGATGAACAACTTTGCCATCGCGGTGTCGGTCGGCCTGCAATACGGCGTGCCGTTGGAAGAGTTTGTCGAAGCCTTCACCTTCACCCGGTTCGAACCGGCGGGCATGGTGCAGGGCAATGACTCGATCAAGAATGCCACCTCGATCCTCGACTATATCTTCCGCGAACTGGCGATCAGCTATCTCGACCGCACCGATCTTGCCCATGTAAAGCCCACCGGTGCCGCGTTTGACGATCTGGGTCGCGGCGACAACGAGGGCAAGCGCAACTTTGACGAGGTCAGCGAAGGCGCGGCGTCGAAGTCGGTTGAACTTCTCAAGTCGATCTCCTCGACCGGCTATCTGCGCAAGCGCCTGCCGCAAGAGCTGATGGTGTTCCAGGGCGGGATCAATACCGTGGGTGCCACCGCTTTGGCAGGGGATGCTGTCACCGCGCTGAACATGCTAGTGCCGGAAACCGCCCAAAGCGGGGCAAGCATGGTGGCCGCGACGGCGATTTCCTCGGGGACCGTGTCCATGGACGCCCGTACAAAAGCCAAGATGCAAGGCTATGAGGGCGATCCCTGCGGCGAATGCGGCAACTACACGCTGGTGCGCAACGGCACTTGTATGAAGTGCAACACCTGCGGCGGAACCTCTGGCTGCAGCTAAGCGCGCGCTTCATTCCTGAAAGAACAGGGGCCCCATCATGGGCCCCTGTTTCGTTTTGGCCTTGCGCCCGCGCACCGATGGGGCAGGCTTGCCGGCAGGAGGCCCGCCATGTCGCATGACACCAGCCCGCTTAAACGCATCCGTAATAGCCTAGTTCTGCCTGCTTTGGTGGTGATCGGGCTGACCATCGGGGTGCTGGCCGAACGGGTCTTGCAGCATCCGGTCGCGCCATGGGCCTATGGCCTGGTCTATCTGGTGGGCGGTTTGCCCGAAGGCTGGCAGGCCCTGCGCAGCCTTTGGCATGACCATGTTCTGGACATCGACCTTTTGATGGTCCTGGCGGCGCTTGCTGCGGCAGCAGTGGGGGCGCCCATGGAAGGGGCAATCCTGCTGACGCTCTTTGCCATATCGCAATCGCTTGAGCATCGGGCCATGGGCCGGGCGCGCCGGGCGGTCGAGGCGCTGATGGCGCTGCGCCCCGATACTGCACTTGTCCGGCAGGGCGAGACGGTGGTGGAACGCCCCGCTGCAAACCTGATCCCCGGCGATGTGGTGGTCCTGCGCCCAGGTGCGCGGGTACCGGTCGATGGGGTGGTGGTGGCGGGCGAGGGGCTTTTGGACGAGGCCACGTTGACCGGCGAATCCGAACCGCAGCACAAGGGGCCCGGCGCGGCGCTGCACGAGGCGACGGTGAACCTGAACGGCGTTCTGGACATGCAGGTGACCCGCGTCCTGGCCAACAGCACCGTAGCGCGCATGATCCGGCTGGTGACCGAGGCGCAGGCGGCCCGCGCCCCGTCGGAGCGGTTTTCCGAATGGTTCGGGCAGCGCTATACCGTGGCGGTCCTTTTGGGCGCGCTGGCCGCCTGGGCAGGGTTTCTCGCCTGGGGCCTGTCGCAGCAAGAGGCGCTATACCGTGCCGCCACGCTGATGGTGGCGGCAAGCCCCTGCGCGGTGGTGATTTTGGTCCCGGCGGCCATCCTGTCGGCGCTTTCGGCGGCGGCGCGCGGGGGTATTCTGTTCAAGGGGGGCGCAGCGCTTGAAACGCTGGCCGAAGTCAGGTCCTTTGCATTCGACAAGACCGGCACGCTCACCACGGGCCGCGCCGAAGTGGCGCGTATCGTGTCCCCTGATCTGCCCGAGGCCGAGTTCCTGCAGCTGATCGCGGGTCTTGAGGCACAGTCCGAACACCCGATCGCTGCCGCCATCCTGCGCGAGACCGAGCGGCGCGGTCTGGTGGTGACCGAACGGCATGATCTGCGTGCCCACCCCTCTGAAGGTGTGACCAGCGGCAAGGGGGATGCGACGCTTTGGGCCGGAAATCCACGTCTGGCCAAGCGGATGGGGGCCGATCTTGATGCGGATTGGCTGCGCGACATCGACGCTGAACAGCGCACTGTGGTCTACCTTGGCCAGGGCAAACGCCTGATCGGCGCGCTGTCGGTCGCCGATCAGCCGCGCCCGACCTCGCACGCGGCCATCGCGGCGCTGCGCGCGAACGGGGTGTCCGAGATTGCCATGATGACCGGCGACCGCCGCCCCGTCGCGCTGCGCATCGGGGCCGATCTTGGGGTCGCGCCCGATGAAATCCACGCCGACCTTTTGCCCGGTGACAAGGTAGATCTGGTGGCGCGTCTGACGGCCAAGGGCAAGGTCGCCTTTGTCGGCGATGGGGTGAATGACGCCGCCGCCCTTGCGCGCGCCGATGTCGGCATCGCCATGGGTGTGGCGGGCAGCGAAGTGGCCCTGCAGGCCGCTGATGTCGCCTTCCTGGCCGAGGACATGGGCCGTCTGGCCGAGGCGCATCGCCGTACGCGCCGCCCACGGCGGATCATCCGCCAGAACCTTGCCTTTGCCATCGGTGCCATGGTGCTGCTTGTCATCGGTGCGCTGGCCTTCGAGCTTCCCTTGCCGCTGGCGGTGATCGGCCATGAGGGTGGCACGCTTTTTGTCGTGCTGAATGGGCTGCGCCTCTTGGCGGATCCGATCCGGACAGGGCGGAAATCCCGCTTGACGGCATTTGCGCCCCAATGAAAGCTGCCGCCAACGGGAGGCGCGCATGGATTTCACCCATTTCCTGTCCAGCCACATGCTGGACCCATCGACTGGCGGCAAACGGCTTTACGCGAATACCGTCGAGCAGGCCATCCACGCCGAAGCCTGTGGCTATGACGGGGTGGGCATCCCCGAACATCATCTGGTCAATATCCTTCTCATCCCCTCGCCGCTGCAAATGGCCGTCAAGATCGCGGCCCATACCCGGCGGGTGCGGCTTGTCACCTCGATCTGCCAGTTGCCGATCCGCGACATGCGGGTCTTTGCGGGCGAGGTGGTACAGGCGCAGGCGCTTTGCGACGGGCGCCTGATGCTTGGCGTGGGCAAGGGGGCTTTCGGCTTTGAGACCGGCAGGCTGGATGTGCCGATCGAGGAGACCAAAGACCACTTCGACGAGGCCTTTCAGGTGCTTGAGGCTCTCTTGACCCGCGATGAGGTCAGCTGGCAGGGCAAACACTACAATTTCGCCCCCCTCACCATCATGCCGCGCCCCGAAGATCCCATCCCCTTGATGCTGGGCGTCATGGCGCCCCCTGCGGTCGAGGTGGCGACGGCGAAGGGATACCATGTGCTGACGACCCCGCTCTCGGCCGCCCATGGCGTCCTGGAGGGGCAGGTTGCAGCCTTCTACCGGGGCCGCGCCCAAAACCCCGGCGCGGGCAGCAGGCTTTACCTGCAGCGCGGGGTTTTCCTTGTGAATTCAAGGGCCGAGCGGCAACGCATGGTCGACTTCGCCCATCGCTACTATGGCAGTTTCGACAATGTCTTCGGCGGGCCCGGCATCGTGGACAAGGGCATCATCCGCCCGCTGCCGCGCACCCAAACCGCCGAGGAACTTGGCCAGAACATCCTGATCTGCGAAAAGGCCGAGCTGATCGACCGCCTCGCCCATTACGCCGAGCTGGGCATTGACGAGGTCATCGTCACCTCGATCTTTGGCCAAGAACAACAGGCAACGCTGGACATGATGTCGGCCTTCGGGGCCGAGGTCATGCCGCATCTGAGAACCTTGAAACGAAAGGAATGAACCATGCCGATGATCCGGATTGAAATGTTCGAGGGCCGGACCGAAGAGCAGAAACGCGCCTGCGCTGAGGCAGTGACAAAAGCCTGGATCGAAACCTGCAACGGCAAGCCGGAGTCGGTGCACATCATCTTCACCGATGTCGCAAAATCCGACTGGGCGACGGGCGGGCGGCTGATGTCGGATGTGCTGAAATGACCCTGCCCACGGCCTTTTCGGTCGCGGGCGATGGTCCGCCGCTGATCATGATCCACGGCATCGGTGCGCGGCGAGCCACCTTTGACGGTATGGTCGCGGGGCTGAAAGACCGCTTCACCTGCATCACCTACGACCTGCGCGGCCATGGTTTGACCCCCTGGTTAGCCGGACGCTTTGGCCTCGATGATCTGGTCGATGATCTGGAAGCGCTTCGGGCGCGGCTTGGCATCCCATCCGCCCATATTGCGGGCCATTCGCTGGGTGGCATAATCGGCCCGCGCTATGCGCAGCGCTACCCCGACCGGGTGAAATCACTCGGGATCTGGTCCACCGCCGCCTTCCGGACCGAAGACGACAGCGCCAAGGTCAAGGGCGTGGTAGCCGCGATGCGCGAGAAAGGCATCGGCCCGGTGCTCGATACCCTGACCGCGCGCTGGTTTACCGACGAATTCTGCGCCGCGCGCGCCGATGTCATCGACTGGCGCAAGAAACAGGTGATGGATACGGATGCTGATATCTTTCTCAACGTGTTCGACATCTATGCCGAAACCGAAATGGCCCCCTGGCTGCATGAGCTAAAGGCCCCGGCCCAGATCATCACCGGCGAAAACGACGGCGGCTGCAACCCACGGCTCAACCGGCTGATCCATCAGGCATTGCCGGGGTCAGAGCTGGTGATCCTGCCCCATCTGAAACACGCAATCTTCATCGAGGCCACCGATCAGGTCTTGCCGCATGTGCGCAACTTCCTGCTCAGACAGGACAAGGCATCATGACCCGCACCATCGCCATCACCGGGGCAGGGGCCGGGATCGGCCGCGCCACCGCCCGCGCCTTTCGCGATGCAGGCTGGCGCATCGCCCTGATTGGCCGCCGTGAGTCCCCCTTGCGCGAAACGGCCGAAGGCGAGAACGTGCTGACCCTGCCCACCGACGTCGGCGATCCGACCGCTGTCGAGGCGGCCTTCGCGCAGATCGCCGCATGGGGCCAGCTTGACGTTCTTTTCAACAACGCCGGCATTGCCGCCAAACCCGCCCCCATTGACGAAATCCCGGTTGCAGACTGGCTTGCGGTCATGCATACCAATATCTCGGGCATGGTGCTTTCAGCCCGCGCAGCCTTTCACCTGATGCGCCACCAAAATCCCCAGGGTGGGCGCATCATCAACAACGGCTCGATCTCGGCCCATGCCCCGCGGCCCGGTTCAGTGCCCTATACCGTCTCCAAACATGCGGTGACGGGGCTGACCAAGACGCTTGCGCTCGATGGCCGCGCCTTCAACATCGCCTGCGGTCAGATCGACATCGGCAATGCACTTACCGAGATGACCCAGGGCTTCACCCAGGGCGTGCGTCAGGCCGATGGTAGGATCAAGGTCGAACCGACCATGCCCGCCACCGAAGTGGCCGCCGCCATCCTGCACATGGCCAATCTGCCGCTGACCACCAATATCCCCTTCCTCACCATCATGGCACGCGACATGCCCTTTCTCGGGCGCGGCTAGGTTCATCTTGGCCAAAATACCCCCGCCGGAGGCTCCAGGGCCTGCAAGAGGTGCCCCCTGCACCGTATGGCGCACGAAGAGTGCCCGGCACGGGCTCGATGAGCCTTAGCGGTCGGGATTGCAGAACATGTCGTAGACAAGTTCCATGATCGCCCCGGCCTTGGGGTCCTTGATCGAATAATAGATCGCCTTGCCGTCGCGCCGGGTGGTCACCAGACCCTCGCTGCGCAGCCGTGCCAGTTGCTGGCTGACGGCGGCCTGCCGGGCGCCCAGGCGGTCTTCAAGCTCGGTGACCGATTTCTCACCCGATGACAGGTGGCACACGATCATCAACCGCCCCTCATGGCTCAGCGCCTTGAGAAAGGTTGCCGCCTCTGCCGCCCGGCTGGCCATTTCCTCGGCCGGCAGCGACACGCAGCCCACCGCTTCCTCTGTCCCATCCCGCTGGCTATCAAGCGCCGCCATCTTCGCCGTCTCCCCTTGTCGGCTTTGGGATAGCACAGCTTGCAGCCTCTGGCGATAGTG